>JBBQJD010000117.1:0-11203 GCA_038325595.1 Bacteroidales bacterium
GCCTGCAAACTCAATTCGCTTTCTTGCTTTTTCAGCTTCCTCAGGAACAATGTCACACAGAGCCTTTATCTCAACTCCTTCAAGCAGGCTCATGTTTACTGCATGTCCGGGGCCCCTGCTGCCAAGACCGACAAAGCCAATTCGCACAGTTTCCATTGGAGGTGCACTATACCCTGACATATTGAATACCTGATTACGCGGCTTTTCCTGAGCCTGGACGTTATTTGAGGCATCTTTTGATCCACCTCCGGAAGCACATGCAGGAATAATGCCTGCTCCCGCAAGACTGATTCCTGCAAGGCCAGTAAGCTTTAAGAATTCTCTGCGGTTATTTTTATTTTTCATTGAGACAGGGATATAAATGGAAATATGAATTAATAGAGAGACCTTTAATTAGTTGAGTGACAATTTATACCAGCTTACTGCATTTGTTCTGTAAATTTTATCAACTACTTCTTTAGGAAGCTGAAGTCCTTTGAAACTACCCTTGAACAGGTCGGAGGTCATTTCATCTTTTGATGTGAAATATTTCCAGTCATCGATCCAGGTTTTATGCATGTCCTTCCTGAACGTTTCAGGTTCATTTCCGCCGTACCCAACATCAGTACCGTAAAGCAGCCTGTCCTGGTACCTGATGCAAAAATCGCGTACCCTGTCTCTTTCCTTTACTGTCTGATATTGAAGATGACATATTCTTGCAGACATGTCGACAGCCATGTTCGGGAATCTGTCCAGCCTTGAAGCGAGCGAATCAATATTCCATTCAAGACTTCCGAGATGGCAACCGATGAACAGCATATCAGGATGTTTCGCAATGAAGTTATCCCTGGCTTTAATCTGATCTTCATAGCTGGGATATTCAGGATGAAGATACATATGATATTGCGGGTTGGATTTAAAATAACTGGCATCGCTGCTGACAGTCATCTGATCGAGTGGAAGCCAGCAGTTACGTGGTTCTCCAAGATGTCCGGTAATGGGAAGACCTTTACTTTTTATAAACTCTATAACCTTTTCCAGACCGGGATCGTCGACCATAATGAATTTACCGTCTTTATCGCGAACTGTCATACCGATATTCTTCCAGATCTTAACAGTCATTCCACCGCCGTCGATATCCTTGTCAAGCTGCGATATGATTTTTTCACTCCAGCCTTCAGTTCTCCAGCCGGCTGTATCGAAGAAAAATGTCGGACCAAAAAACACCCTGCCGGGATATTCTTCAGCAGATCTGACAGCATAATTATACTGCCTCCTGATATCTGCTGAATCGGAATGATCCACATTCAGCGTGATCAGAACAAAGTTATCCTCTGCTGCCTGTCCCTCAAATACCCCGTCATCACTGTATATATGAATATGTGAATCGATCTTTTTCACTGAGGCAAAATCATCACCGGTGTAAAAATTATTCTTACAGCCTGATACCGTGATTACCAGGAGGAACAAAAATACAAATATTGACTTCATAGATCTGATAATTAGTGATTTATGTATAAAATATTCCGGGAAGATCCCAGATAATTATTTTCTTGGATTTCCCGGATATAAAAATTTGATTTACAGAATTATATTTACAGAGGCATTACAACGTAATCAGCCTTATTCAGAAAATCAAGACTCTTTTCAACGCTTGTAAACTGGTCAAAGTTGTATTCTTCAACTTCCACAATGCCGTATTTCAATCCTGATTTTTCTGATCCTGCCCAGATGGCAGCGAAATCCATCATCCCGCTTGCACCAAGCTCTTCCTTATCTTTTATATGCCATAGTTCAAATCTTCCCGGATATTTATTAAAATAATCTACAGGATTTGCACCCCCTACAACAGTCCAGTAAAGATCTATTTCAAACATTACCTTGTCAGGATCGGTATTTGCAAGCATGTAATCGTAAATAGTCTGCCCTTCAAGCTGAGTAGAAAATTCCTTATCATGATTATGATAACCGAACCGTATACCTTTTGCATTGCATTTCTCACCAACAGCATTAAAATAATCGCAATAAGCCTTCAATCCGGCAAGACTTTCATATGCTGTCTTGTTCATTGACGGCTGAACCAGGAACTTTGCTCCTGCAGCTACATGCGCATCAATGCAGGCATCCCACCATGCCATTGTTTCTTCCAGATTGGTTGAATCAGGTACATTCCTTCCTACATGTGAACTGATAACCGTAAGATTATTTTCTTCGCAAAGTGCTTTAAAGGCTCCCGGTTCCATTCCATAGAGCTTACCATCGCTGTAACCTGCCGGCTCAACGAACTTATATCCCATTTTACCGACCTTTGCAATTGTACCGGGCACATCGTTTTTAATGGAATCGCGAAGGGAATACAGCTGAAGTCCTATATTCTTTTGTGTCTTCTTGCATGAAACGGAACTGAAAAACAAAAGGCAGGAAACAGCCAGAAGCATAGCAATAGTGAAATAATTTCTTTTTTTCATTTTGATTGAAGGTTTAGTTTGGGCTAAGATACAAATTATTATAACAGTTTATTTATTGAATGAAACGCTTTTCATGTGCATATCATTGCATCGATTTTAATACTTCCTGTATTGCAGGTAAACCTTTAACTGCATTTTCGGGCAACTTTCCCTCTTTTCCAAAAACAAGCATTTCAGCCGATTTTTCTATTGTGACTTTCGATTCATCCACCTTCCCGCTTTTGTCCTTTACTGCTTTTATATTCAGCATCAGATGGCGAGCCATGAAATCGTACATAGGCAAACGTTTTGTTATACCATAATTATGTTCCTCATTTTCGATATGGAAGTTTTCAACTTTATCTGATTGTCCGTAAAGGCTGTAAACTTTTTTCAGATAAGGAAATTCAATCTCAGGAACCGTTCTCGTCCAGTCGCTGTCCTCCGAAACAACAAGCATCGGACGTGGCGATGCCATGGCTGCAATCTCAGCATTATTTGTTCCCAAATCAGAACATGAGTGGATTGGCAAACCGCTTTCACAGGGACAACCTCCATAAAATGCTGCAGATACCATCACCACCGGTACACTTACTGTTATCCTGTCATCTATTGCCGTTATCAGGAACGACTGTGTTCCGCCTCCTGAAGCTGCGGTTACTCCTATACTCTTTGAATCAACATAAGGCAATGAAGTAAGAAAATCGAGCACCCGTATGCTATTGAATGTCTGCATAGTAAGTGCAAATGGAGTATGATGATCCTCTTCTTTTGCCTGAAGTCGCGATTCTCCCCAAGCGAACATCTCATAGCTGAATACCACTGCACCCATTCTTGCCAGTGTTGCACAACGGTATTGCTGATCGGGCCTGTAACGGCCATACTCATCAGGATTATCGCTGGGGAAATGGCCATGAGGACAGAGTACTGCCGGAAAAGGCCCTTTTCCCTTCGCCGGACGGTAAAGAGACCCGCACAGGTAAACACCGGGAAGTACCTCAAGACCTACGTTTTCCACAGTGTATCCGTCATATTTTCGTTTTTCGGTGTATATAGGATTCAAAGGTGTTTTTTTGGGAAGAGGTGAAAGCTGCAACTGTTCAAGGAAACATTTGCGGAGTTCAGCTTTGCGGGTCTCCCACGAAGCTCTCACCGGATAACTTGATAACAGCTGGGCCAGATGCTTCTGTGCCTCCTCAACCGGACGCTCATAATAATTGAATTTACGGATCAGATAAACTCCGTCGCTTTTTTTGTCAATCACCATATCCAGCGGCATAAAAATATTTTCAAGTGTCTGTTCCGGATCGACGCGATATCTCCATGAAGGATACGAAACATCAACACCCGCGATAAGATCATTATCGTACTGAAGCTTTATTTTATACCGGCTTTCAATTTCGGAAATTACTTCTTTGAGAGGTTTGCGGTAAACATCTTCAGGTTTCTGGGCCAGGGTTATGCCATAACTAGACAAAACCAATAACAGGATAATTCTGATTTTCATGATTATAGAATCTTGATTTTAGTTTTAAATAAATCGCTTAAACCGTAAAGGTCGCAAAGTTTTAGCAAAGGACGCAACGAATCAAGGCTTTTAATTTATACTACTTAGCTTACTATGCAATCAATTGAATTGCAAGAAACAGAAAATACCCTATTCTGAAATAAACTTCAAAAGGGGAATAAGAATTGGCTTTCCTCTTTCTGCTTTAAGATTATGAACGTAAGGATTCATTTTTGAAATAAACTCAAAGGCTCGTTCTTTTGCTTCAGCGCTGTATTTAGCAAACACCGGGTGCACAGCAGCTATGATTTCAGCAAGATCATTTTTCTCAGTTACAATGGCGCCTTTAGGTACAGAAAGAGGTTTCGTATCCTTGCAAATGATAACAGTACCACCTGATGGTATCCAGTTAAGCCAGTTCATTTCGTCTCCTGCATTTTTCTGATTACCCAGCAGAATGATCTCATCCGCGTAGTAGCTTCGAAGTCCCGATTTATAGAATTCGGGCAGTTTTGTTGCTTTAATATAACCTGAAATAAGCCTGCAATTATTATAATTTTCAATATTGAAATTGTAATCAAAGGCTGTAAGCTGACCATTATTATTATTAAGTTGTTCAGATAAAATACTGATAAGTGCTTTAAACTCAACCGAAGCCGTATCAACAGATTTATTATTAATATGTATATAATTTTCAATGGCTTTTGCATAGCCATTCTGGTTCTGACTTTTAATATTGAAATCAGTTACAGCCTGTATTATCTCTTCCGGAACTTCATCAAGCCTTGAAAAATCCATCGATTTACGTGATACCGCCTTCCGTCCGGCATCATCCGGAATAGATTCTGTTATTATTGAATTATCAGATTTTATTTCAGAAGCAGTGATGTCGAATGTTCCGGTAGCAAGCCCCGGTGCTGACAGGGTAACATGAATGATACCCGGCTTCCCCGTCGATCTTATAATATTGCTCACCGGCAGTGTTCCATACCATACATTCTCATTTTCAGACACTTCTGATATGTTTGATACATATAAATGCGGGCCGACCAATGTGCCGGGACCCGAAATTTTCCATTTAAAAGTTTTAATTAAATCTCCGGCAGGATTATTCTCGTTATCGGTAACATTGGCCGTTACAACTGCTATTGAAGCCTTATCAGAAGGAATATTTTTAACTGAACCTGAAAGCAATATCCTTGAAGAAAATGCACTTGGTTTTTTAACTTCACTTTCAGTTTTGTCTGTTTTAATTTTGAAAACATCTTCAATTCCTGCCAAAAACCATAAATCTTCATTTTCATCCTCTTCACTGGCACCGATTTTTAATCCATTTTCCATCGACCATGAATCTGCAACTTCTTTTAGGTCAAGAATATCAATCTTAACTTTATATGTATAAGGATCCTCCTTCGACCCGGCATGTATGTTTTTAAGAGGCTTGCCTGCCTGGTCAATTTTAAGCAGTTGGCCCGGTTGAACAACAGCTGCTGATTTATTCACCTGAATAACTTTACCTGCGGCGTCGGAAATAGTAGCCTGTATAGTTATGTTTTTCTTGTCAGGGAATTCATTTTTCAACCACAACGAAATATTTACAATACCATCCCTTACAAAAACCTGTGGCCCTGTTAAAACCTGACTGTTGTTTCCGCTTCCTAAAGGCATTGCAATGAAAATCTTATTCTTCAATATAACTGAAACATCATGAGATATTCCGCTGAAAAGTTTCTTATCAATTGAATTATGAGCAACGGCCGGGGTATTTCGGTTACTGACTGCAACAGCCAGAACATTATCTTCACCTGGTTTTACATTATTTGTTATATCGAATAAAAAAGTATTGTGAGTACTTTTCTGATCCCCCAGAAAAGTACCGTTTATCCATACTCTGAAATTTTCCCGGATTCCTTTAAAATGAATGAAAATTTTCTTACCGGAATAATTTTTGTTTATAATGAAATGTTTCCGGTACCAGCCCCATCCTGACCACCAGTATGGATCCAGCTCCCCGGGTTTATTAAACGAAAAAGGAAAAAGGTCACCGGTTGTTTCATATAAAACCCATGTATGAGGGATGCTGATAACTGACCATTTTGAATCATTGTAACTTATTGATTCATAGCCAGTATTTGCTTCATCGTCAGGAAAATAATTAAATGTCCATCCTGTATTTATAATTTTTTCAGTTTTCTTGAATTTCTGATTATCATTCTGGGCATTAATTGCAGAAATGAATAAAAAAAACAAAAACAAAATGGTGAAGCTCTTCATAAAGCACGACGATAAGATAAGCTGTTAACTTTGATGCTTTTTTGTTGTCTGTTTGATATTCAGACACTAAGGTAAGATTTTTACGAAACTATTCTCAGATATTTTAAAATTCCTGTCGGCATAATAAAATCGCTTTCATCTCTGATCTGATTATAGTTATTAATATTTTGAATGATTTTTATTTGTTTCATTAATAATAATATTGATTTTTCAACGATATATAAATAATAAATTTATATTTGCTTCAAATATTTTAAAATATATTAATGGAAGAAATTTTTCAGATCCAAACAGAAATTTTGGACAAATTGAAAACGGAGGAAGCAATCTTTTTTATAAAGGACAGGTTTGCAAAGAGATTGGCCAGGGATCTGAATCTGGTTAATGTATCGGCTCCAATAGCAGTAATTGACGGGACTGGAATAAATGATGACCTTAACGGGGTTGAAAAACCTGTAAGCTTCTCAGTGAAGGGAATAGAGAATCAGAAAGTTCTGGTTGTGCAGTCACTTGCCAAATGGAAGCGTGTACGGCTTAAAGAATTTGGCATTGAAGCAGGCAAAGGCTTACTGACCGACATGAGAGCTCTCCGTCCTGACGAAGATCTTAGTCCGATACATTCAGTATATGTCGACCAATGGGATTGGGAAAAACACATTCTTCCGGAGCACAGGGGATTGAAATACCTGAGGAATACTGTTGAATCGATTTATGAAGTTCTTAAAGCTACTGAAACCGACTTCTGCAAGTCATACTCAGGTTTCAGATCGGAACTACCTGATAAAATTCATTTTATCCATGCTGAAGAGCTTTTGGGGCTATATCCTGAAACTACAGTCAAGCAGCGTGAAACACTTGTAGCAAGAAAATATGGCGCTGTATTTATTATAGGTATAGGTGCCAGGCTCAGCAATGGTGAACCGCATGACGGCCGGGCTCCTGACTACGATGACTGGAGTACAGTAAATGAAGATGGATATTATGGATTGAACGGTGATATAATTTTATGGAACCCTGTTTTGAAATCGGCGTTTGAAATTTCTTCCATGGGTATCAGGGTCGATAAAGTGGCACTTGAAAAGCAACTCGAAATAAAAGCATGTACTGATAGAAAAAAATTACTTTTCCACAGTTTGCTGCTTAATGATCAGTTGCCCCTGAGCATTGGTGGTGGTATTGGCCAGTCGAGATTATGCATGTTTCTCCTCAGAAAAAATCATATAGGAGAAGTTCAGTCAGGCATCTGGCCGGAATCAACCCTTAAAAAAGTAAAGGAAGATGGCTTATCGATGTTATAATTTAGAATTTTAATTAAAAAAATCACTATTTTTGATTAAATTTTTAAAATGTTTACTACATTTGCCGATCAATTTATCACAAATTAATGAAGAACTCTATATTACATATTATTTTCGTCCTCCTTATTATCGCTTCAGGCACATAATCCGGAAAAAATATGTAATACAATGACATACAGAAGCTTTCCGGGAATCCGGGAAGCTTTTTTCATAATATTTTTTTTATAGAGATGATGAATAAACTCAGGAGCTCCAAAACAACTACAGGCAGGAATATGGCCGGTGCCAGAAGTCTGTGGCGCGCAAACGGCATGAAAGAAGAACAATTCGGAAAGCCGGTTATTGCAATAGTCAACTCATTTACCCAGTTTGTACCAGGACATGCACATCTGCATGAAATAGGCCAGGTTGTAAAAAAGGAAATTGAAAAAAGAGGATTTTTTGCGGCTGAATTCAATACAATAGCTATCGATGACGGCATTGCAATGGGTCATGATGGGATGCTTTATTCCCTTCCTTCAAGGGATTTGATCGCAGACAGTGTGGAATATGTGTGTAATGCACATCTCGCCGATGCAATGATCTGTATAAGCAACTGCGATAAGATAACTCCGGGAATGCTTATGGCAGCTATGAGAATCAACATTCCGGTTGTGTTTGTATCAGGGGGACCAATGGAAGCAGGAATTCATAAAAACAAGTCGCTGGATCTTGTAGATGCAATGGTAGCTGCTGCAGATGAATCCATAAGTGATGAAGAACTCGATGAAATTGAGAAATCTGCCTGTCCTACCTGTGGTTCATGCTCAGGTATGTTCACGGCAAACTCCATGAACTGTCTTAATGAAGCTCTTGGACTTGCATTACCCGGAAACGGAACAATTGTGGCCACTCATGTAAACAGAGTGAAACTATTTGAAAAGGCCGCTGAATTAATAACTGATCTGGCAAACAGGTACTATAATGAGGGAGACTCTTCAGTACTCCCACGCTCTATTGCTACCAGGGAAGCATTTTTGAATGCCATGTCGCTCGATATAGCGATGGGTGGCTCAACAAATACCGTACTTCATCTTATTGCCATTGCTCATGAAGCAGGTGTCGATTTTACAATGAAGGATATTGATGAGCTGTCCAGAAAAATACCAAACATCTGCAAAGTAGCTCCAAGCTCTCATTACCATGTTCAGGATGTAAACCGTGCCGGGGGAATAATGGCAATAATGGGTGAACTTGAAAGGGCTAACCTCATAAACGGGAATGTTGGCAGAATTGATTATCCTACTCTGCATGAAGCAATTGCAGACTGGGACATCCGCGGTGGAAAGGCTAAGCCTGAAGCCTTCGATATTTTCAGAAGCGCTCCTTCGCTTGTCAAAAGCCTGAAAATGGGATCGCATGATACCATGTATCGTGATTACGATACCGATAAGGAAACCGGATGTATACGGGATATCGAACACACATATTCAAAAGACGGAGGTCTTGCAATTCTTTACGGAAACATCGCCAGAAAAGGATGTATTATAAAAACAGCCGGTATCAGTCCCGCATTATTTGCATTTTCCGGAGAAGCCATTGTTTTTGAATCGCAGGAAGATTCAGTTGAAGGAATACTTAACGGATCCGTGAAGCCCGGACATGTGGTTGTGATAAGATACGAAGGACCAAAAGGAGGTCCGGGTATGCAGGAAATGCTTTATCCCACTTCATACATTAAATCAAAAGGCCTCGGTACAGTTTGTGCACTTGTAACCGACGGCCGGTTTTCAGGAGGTACATCAGGTTTATCTATAGGTCATGTTTCACCTGAAGCAGCCTCGGGAGGCGCCCTGGCTTTGCTGAGAACCGGCGACCGCATCGATATAGATATTCCCGGAAGAAAAATCAATGTCGTTCTTTCTGACACCGAGCTTAAAAAAAGAGAAGAAGAAGAATTGAAAAAAGGTGATAAAGCATTCAAACCCTCAACACGTAACAGATTGATTTCCAAAGCACTCAGGTCTTATGCTTCAATAGTAAGCTCTGCCGATCTGGGTGCAATACGACAAATTTAAAGATACCGCAGTATGCAACAGGAAATAAAAATGAAAAATAACAAGAGTTATATGAAGACTGCCAACGCAATTAAAGAAAAACAGGTTCAGATAAATGGATATGAAAACATTACAGGGGCCGATGCACTGTTAAGATGTCTTATCGAAGAGGGAGTTGACACCATTTTTGGCTATCCGGGCGGAGCTATCATGCCTGTATATGACAAACTTATGGATTATGAAGACAACCTAAAGCATATCCTGACACGCCATGAACAGGGAGCAGCTCATGCAGCCCAGGCTTATGCAATGGTTACCGGAAGGCCCGGTATCTGTTTTGCTACCTCTGGTCCCGGGGCTACAAATCTCGTGACAGGTATAGCCAATGCCTTCCTGGATTCAATCCCGGTGGTTTTTATAACTGCCCAGGTTGTTTCGCACCTTATCGGAACTGATGCATTTCAGGAAACTGACATAATTGGCGTTTCCATGCCTGTGACAAAATGGAACTGCCAGGTAAAAAAATCTGCAGACATACCCGAAACAATTGCCAAGGCTTTTTATATTGCCAAAACAGGTCGTCCCGGACCGGTGCTGATTGATATAACAAAAGATGCCCAGTATGAGAAGCTTGATTTCAAATATAAAAAATGTGATTATATAAGGAGCTATAATCCTAATATTTCATTACATACAAAGGCCATAGAATCAGCTGCAATCATGATCAATCATGCTGAAAGACCTCTTATTCTGGCCGGTCACGGCGTGCTTATATCAAAAGCTGAAAAGGAACTGAAGGCATTTGCCGAGAAATCAGGAATTCCGGTTGCATTAACGTTGCTTGGACTTTCAGCTTTCCCTTCTGATCACCGGCTATTTGCAGGAATGCTGGGAATGCATGGCAACTACGGACCGAACATACTCACGAATGAAGCTGATGTCATAATAGCTGTCGGGATGCGTTTCGACGACAGAGTTACCGGAAATCTGAAGAAATATGCAAAACAGGCAACTATTATACATATTGAAATAGATGAAGCCGAAATAAACAAAAATGTCCTTGTCGATGTCGAAATAAACAACGATGCAAAAGAGGCACTGAGATATCTCACTCCTCTTATTAAAGAAAAGACCCGCGAAGCATGGATAAGGGAATTCCGAATCCATGACAAGACTGAATATGAACAAGTTATTAAGCCCGAAACCAAACCTGAATCAGGTGAAATAAAAATGGGTGAAGTGGTGAAGCTGGTCTCAGATCTTACCAAGGGCGATGCTATTGTTGTTACAGATGTCGGCCAGAATCAGATGTATGCAGCACGATATTATAAATACTCAAATCCAAACAGCTTTGTAACTTCAGGCGGTATGGGAACTATGGGATTCGGCCTGCCTGCAGGGATCGGGGCCCAAATCGCCTGTCCGGATAAAACTGTGGTTACTTTCCTTGGTGATGGCGGCATCCAGATGACAATACAGGAGCTTGGTACAATATTGCAATACAAAGTACCATTGAAGATCATCATTCTGAATAACAGCTTTCTTGGAATGGTACGTCAATGGCAGGATATGTTTTATAAACAAAACTACGCTGCCACAGAGTTGATAAATCCCGATTTTGTTATGGTTTCGAATGGTTATGGGATACCGGCTAAAAAAGTT
>JBBQJD010000118.1:0-11120 GCA_038325595.1 Bacteroidales bacterium
TGACACTGCAATAAAAAACAATCAAAATGTGTTACAAGCATTAAATGTCATCGCCGAGCACAAAAGATGCTGATTCGTTCTGTATTTATTAACTTTAGGCATTTTAGGCACTCCAAACTCTAGGCACTGATTAGTTACAAAAAATGTAATGATCTGTACGCCTTTGTTTTTATCATGAACAACCTTCAGGATTCTATTTCAAATTGAATATATCATAATGTAATACAGAATTTTTCAAATTTTCTGGTGTAGTTTTCTGGTTTTGTCAGCCTTCCTATACCGACCAATTCCGTTACTCCCGGAAACCATTCAGTGTGTTCAATAGTATAATTATCAAAAGTCCCCTGAACAATCATCTTCCGGTTTTTTCCCGTATTTACAAATCCTTTGCATCTGATAAAATCACCTTTCACTGAATCAATAAAATTCCAGAGCATTTCCGGACTGATCAGACGGCTGGTCTTTATTATCATCGATTGTAAATCCGGCCTGCAGCTTTCATTTTCAATTTCGTTAATATTTAACCTGTCAAAATAATGAACCTCACTAAAATCTATCGATGAAAAAGTACTTTTAATCACCTGTGCATAAGGATTAATCCTTGTGACAGCATTGATCACTGAATCCATATCAATGCCGGGTAAGTCGCATTTATTTACTATGGTTAAATCGGCGATCCGTATCTGATGTTCAAGCCTCTGACGAATGAAAGTCAGTTTATTAAAGTTACATGCATCTACAATGGCAAATGTTCGCTCGAGATAAACTTTATTACATAGCTTGTTAGATTGAAAAATCTGTCCGATACTGACAGGATCAGACATTCCTGAAGCTTCCATAATGATCTCATCAGGATGATTATCATCTATGAAAGCCGCCAACGAATCAATAAAGCTGCCCAGGAGACAAACGCAAAACACCGATCCGTTATTAATCTCCAGCATACGGTATACCCCACTGTTGCTCCTGATTATCAGGCCATCTACTCCGGCTCCTGAAAATTCGTTCTGAATAACGCCTATTTTACGATCTTTGGAGAAGCTGTCGATATAATGCATGAGGAAGGTAGTTTTTCCGCTTCCAAGGAAACCAGTAACAAGCTTTAGTGGAATTGCAACCATAAATTCTTCTCTTCTTTAATCTTCAGGTTTTTCATTGAGGACTTTGAAACATCAGGGTTAAATTTCTTTAAGCCATTCTTTTACAACATCCAGTGATGGCATCGTTGATTCACTTTTAAGCTTATAACCTACAAGTATGACAGCAGGTCCTTTCCTTATTCCATAAAGGGCCAGTTGTTCTTTATCAGTAACAATTGAAATTGAAGTATTTTTCCCCAGCTCTGCAATAGCTCTTTTTACTCTCCTGGTCATTTCCCTGCATTTCTCCTCTGATTCTCCAAGTATCATTATTTCACTCCTTTTTGATTTTATTTTCAGCTTAAGCTTTTCATTGATCCGCTTCTGAATCGCATCAATCAGCTGACTCTGAGGAGGTATTTGTGAAACAAATACTATTTTCCCGTCAATGCAAATTGTCGGGATATTCTTCACTAGCAGGGAAGACATAAATGAAACTGCCTCCATCTTTTTGATAGAATGTTCTCTCCATTCGACCACTCCATCAAAATGGGGTGCAACCTTTTTTACGGCTTCAACCATATACTGGCATGGAGCGCATGATTCCGAATCAAGGGTTATAATGTCAACTATGACTTTTTCAGATTGCCCGTAATCTTTCATGTTCAGGATATCGAGCTTGCTTTCTTTTTGTTTAAGATTACGGGTAACATCCTGAAGATATTGACTAAAAACAAGTTCCGAAACAGCCTGAATATTTTCAACCGGTGTCTGCATCGGAAGATCACAACCCGGAGCCAGAATAAATCCCTTGTTACCACCTAAATCTATGCAGGATAATGCATCCTGCCTGGCATCATCCGGATCGCCCATAAGCAGTACTACTGTTAGCTTCAGGTTGCCGCCAAAGCTCATTTTCCTTGATGTGGCAATTTCTTTAAGATATTCAAGGGGAATATTTTCATCAATTGAAATGTTGTCAGGACGGCAATCGCACATAACTTCAATATTCTGCTGGGCATGACCACAAACAAAAAATGAACTGTATCTTTTTCTTAGCCTGACATAATCGAAAATATTCCTGGCATGTCCTGAAACAAATGTCGTGAATGACACAGGATCGATCTGACTCGTCATCGGATCAACAACTGCAATTACATCGCAGCCGGCATCAATGAGCATCTCTGAATATCTGATACCAACCTCCGAACAAAAAGCCATTACCTCGTTCACATAATCCGGATCTTCAAACATCTTCATAAAAATCTCAGTACCAAGAAGATGCAAGGCAAGGGTAAAAGGACCAGTAATTAAACCATATAAAGCAATATCAGGATACAGTTTATGCAGTTCGGAAACAGTTTCGAGTATAACAGGGATCCGGCCATCAGTTTTTACAGGCAATTTAAGGGTACTCAGCTCAACACCCTCGGATAAAGGATGTGATACTACCGCTGGTGGATTTTCCCTGCTCCAGACAAGCCTGCATCCAAGGATCTCGGCTTCAACCTGAAGGTCAAAAATTACTGGTATGCCATCGGGTTTATATAACTCTATGGCTTTACTGACTCCGGAGATCAGGTTCTTCGAAGATTTCAGGTACTCTTCAGCATCCACTCCGATTAATTTACCTCCATGAACACCTACAAAGGGAACCCATGGAACCCTGGGTGTTTCCTCAAGCCGGAATGCTTTCTCCAAAATAGATAATCCATTCATATCAGGACTTGTTTATTTAAGAATTCAATAATCTCTGCAGGGCCCCTGGAATAATTATCTGCTCCGATTTTTTTACAAAAACCGGCGTTGACAGGAGCACCTCCAATTGTTACCAGGGTACCTGGAAAAGACAGTTTAATTTCTGCAGTAATATTCTCCATATTAATCATTGTTGTAGTTAATAATGCCGAAAGACCGACTATTGCTCCCGGATTCTCTTTAATGCTGCCAACGAATCTTTCTGCAGACACATCAACCCCAAGATCAATAACCCTGTACCCATTACCTGCAACCAGCATTATTACAAGGTTTTTGCCGATATCATGAAGATCCCCGGCTACTGTCCCAATAATATATGTTCCTTTGTATCTGGTTTTCCCTGAAATGAAATGGGGCTTAAGATGAAGCATAGCTGTTGACATTGCTTTGGCGGACATAAGTACCTGGGGAACAAAAGCTTTGTTTTCCCGAAATTTTATTCCTACTCTTTCCATGCCCGGCAATAAACCGGAAGAGATTACCTCCTGCGGATTAATTCCCTGCTCCAAAGCTCTGGCAGTTAATTCGTCAGCACCTTCACAACCTTTCATCTGCGGAGGATAAGGAGATGCTTTATTGATTTTGCCAAATTCAATGCATTGGGATAATCTTGTCAGAATTTCATTCATTGCCTGATGCAGGAGTTATATAAACTTCCCAAAAATATCCGCTTTATTATCTGTATAAAATAGTATATTTTGTGATAAAGATGTAATATCTGACTTTTTCAAATACCTTTCCTATCTTTATGGTAATGATTATAAGAAAGAATTTCTTCAAACTTCCGGAGCCCATAATAGCAGAACAAAAGCTTAATCCGCTTACAAAGGATCTGTATTTGTGTGAATTATGTGAGTATCTGGTGAGTCGTAATACTTCCTGGTCTGAAAATACAGTACTTGAAGATCATATGCTGGTTTACTGTACTAAAGGCAGCGGGACAATTTACCTTTTAAATGATGAGGTTCCTATCATCCAGAATCAATTTTGCATAATACCTCAGGGATTTGTTTTTAAGATCCTGACAGGGAATTCCGATCCTTCAGTTTTCCTTACCTGTAAATTCAATGGCGGAAAAACACTCATAATGGAGAAAGAGTTTGCAGTTGTAAGGGATCTGATTGCTTCTGTAAACAACATGGTTGCTAATAGAAACATGCTTTTTAATGAACTGTTTAATAATCTTACAAGAGGATACCATAATGCAAATTACAAATACTTAAATTTATGTTTTGGCCACTTTCTTGCAACTTTTATATATGCCAGCAGAACAAGTGAAGACTTAATTGAGGAACAAAATCCGGGAATAAGCAGAGCTATAAATTTCATGGAGCAAAATGTCAGCAAAAAACTATTTCTCGATGAAATCGCTGAAGAAGCCGGCTATTCATCATCATATTTTACAACAATATTCCGAAGGAAGACCGGTTACAGCCCATTAAGCTACTTTGCACATCTGAAGATAAGCAAAGCTTGTGAATACCTCGATTTCAGCAAATTAAAAATCAAGGAAATTTCCTCGAGGATGGGCTATTCTGATGCATATTATTTTTCGAAGGATTTTCAAAAGAAGATAGGTCAATCACCACGTAATTACAGAAAGAGAGTTTTAGGAAAAAACAAGGAGTAATTTTTCCAAACCTGATCAATAAAATAATTCATAAATTAATAAATTTTATATAAGTTTAAAAATCAATCAGGAATCGGATGGATAACCACTCCAGAGTATTTCTGTTAAAACATATTTATACAATATTTAATGAGAAAAATCATTCTTGCAGTATTCCTGATCATAGTTGCATCAGGTTGTAAATCAGAAGATTCAGAAATCAAAACAACCGGTTGGAGCATATCTGTTCTCCCCTCTTCCGTACGACTCGACCCGGTAAATAATGAAATTATCGATAATCGTTTTGTACTCCTGAAAGATAAGACACAACATTCTGATCTGCTTAAGGAAAATCAGGTCTATGATGGTGAAAGAACAATATTGGCCGGTGCAAGAGGTGAATATATTTCATTTCAGCTTGTACTTACAAATAATACATCATCGATCCTGAAGAATATCGTTATAGACATGCCTTCATTCAGAATGGATGACAAGACATTTGCAATAAAACCGGAACTTTTCCTCGAGTGGGCAGTAAAAGTGAAAACTCCCAGTACAGGATATCCTGAATCATCCCTTGGCAGCGGATGGTACCCCGATGCCCTGATTCCATTTAAATATATACAGATGGATTCGGCAAAAGTGACAAGGCGCTGGACATATCCGCTCTGGCTCCCTGACTTCAACAACCGGATAGAAGATCAGAAATCACTTATCGTCTGGATCGATCAGTATATACCTTTTAATCGTGATGATGCAGCTCCCGGAACTTACTCGACCTCGGTTTCTGTCACTATTGATGGTCAGACTAAGGAAATTCCGGTTGATCTTAAAGTATGGGATTTTGCAATTCCAAACGAGAATAAATTTAAAGCATGCCTGCAGCATGAGGGTTTTCTGAAATACATGAGCGAAGAGCAGGAGCTTGAGATTTCGCAGCTGATGAAGAGAAACCGTATTGGACTCCTCGATCCGACTTATGATCCGGAAATTGAGATCACGAAAAACAAACAGGTTAATATCAACTGGAAACCATTGGATGACCGTCTTGTTAAATATTTCACAGGAAAAGCATTTACATCAGAGTACGGTTATGAATATGGTCCGGGATATGGCGAGCCCATCGAAACCTTTGGCCTGCCCTTTGACGTTTATGGAAAGCATGGCACCCCCGGATGGCCCGATATCGGGAAGCCTGATGTTGAAAGAAATCCTGAAAATAAGGCAATCTATCTGGATGCAATTAAAAAGGTACGTTCTCATTATGCATCGGTCATTGATCCGAAAAAAACCGATATTACAGTATATCTGAACGGTCTGGATGAATCATATTTTCCTGAAGCATGGGACAGGATGGTTTATTATGGTGATATATTCAGGGAACATTATCCTGAAGCACGATTCAGGATAGACGGAGGATACAGTGAGGAAGCCCTTCAGATTGTCATGAATTCTATCGATTCCTGGGCATCCCATACAATAGAATATGATTATGAGACAGTTAAGAAGTACCAGGATATGGGCATCAGGGTCTGGCTGTATGGCCCGATGCTGTACGAAAGCAAGGTGAACAGCTGGGTTGGCAGCTCAACATTTATCGATCTGCCCCTTGTTAATGACCGGGCAATAAGCTGGAGCTGCTGGAAATATCGAACGTACTCCTGGCTGAGCTGGGGTGCCGGAGCAGGATGGGTGAACGGTTGGTATGATCCAGAATCATGGAAGGATGCCTCAAAGGAACGTGCCGAATCAGATGCGGAGTTCACATACAAAAAACTGAATGGAAATGCATTACTGATTTATAGTGAGGGTGTTGTGCCGAATGTTAACGGAGCATGCCCTTCAATCAGGTTGAAAACATTGCGGAATGGAGTACAGGAATATGAATATATGAGGTTACTGTCAGAAATTGATAAATCGACGGAACGTGTTGATTCAATTGTGAACAGCATAATAAAGAATCCGTTTGGACCCGGGTCAATAGGAAATAAGGATATCTGGGAGTATAATGCTCAGAAATGGGATGAAAACAGGGTGAAGATGGGTGAGATGATAGATAAAGCAAATAAAAAATAAATCGTTTGAACCACTGAGTTGAACAAATTTTAAAATAGTAATTAACATTAAATGGTAATTATATGAAAAGCAGAACCAGGATCAAACTAAGCCTGATTATAATGATGGGCTTTAGTTCAGGTATTTATGCCCAGAACATAGGGCTTGTAAATATCAGAAAATCAGAAGAAATCATCACAGTCGGAGGTCCGGGTGCTGAAATATCCGGATATACTTCAGATGCAATACAGATTGCTCTTGATGCCCTGAAGACACGAGGAGGAGGCACAGTGAAACTGAATCCGGGTACATTTACAATCACCGGACCGGTACGAATACCGGATAACTCTTCGCTGATTGGATCGGGTAAAGAAACTATATTGAAGAAATGTGACGGGTTTAAAACGAGCTTTGTCATTGATGCAGACTATGGGATGCTGAAGGCGGTCGTCAAGGATGCTTCAGGATTTAAAAAGGGAATGGGCATACAGCTTTATGATGATGAGCATGATCAGGGATGGGATGTTACAACAGCCAAAATAACTGATATTAAGGACAATGTAATTTATTTCGACAATAATACAAACTGCGATTATCTTGCCTCCCTCAATGGTACCATCACAAACGGATGTTCGATTGTTGAAGCTGTCGGAGTTAAAAATGTGAAAATTGCAGACTTTATGGTTGAAGGAAACAAGGGTACAAATGACTATATCAACGGATGCCGCGGCGGCGGAATTTACATCCATAAATCGGATAACTGCCTGGTTGAAAACGTAAAAGTCAATGAATTCAACGGAGACTCTTTCAGCTGGCAGATTACGGAAAATATTACAGTAAAAAATTGCGAAGTTTCAAATGGAGGGGGACTGGGTTTCCATCCGGGCACCGGGTCAGATCATTCAATAGTTGAAAATTGTATCAGCCATCATAACAAGGGCGATGGAATCTTTTTATGCTGGAGGGTACAAAATGGGATCTTCAGGAATAATACTGTTTATGCAAACCAGGATAATGGTATTTCAATCGGTCACAAGGACACAGATAACATCTTCGAGAACAATCATGTTTACGAAAACAGCAATCATGGTGTTCTTTTCCGCAATGAAAACGAGCAGAACAGTGGTCACCGGAATACTTTTACCAATAATACTGTTGAGAACAATGGAACTGCCGGAGAAGCAGCCGGCTTCTACATAGGTGGTGAAACTCATGATATTAATATCACAAACAATACGATCCGCTCTACAGGAAAGGGCAACCAGCCAACTGCGATCATTGTCGGGAAGAAATCAACAAAAGTTACCTCAACCGGCAACAAAATTTCAGGCTCCAAAGAAATGAAAAATGAAAAGTAAGGAATGAAAAACTACTATATCAAGACTAAAGGCATTAAAAGAAATAATATCTGTGGTGCGATCTTAATTTCATTTTCATTGTGCTTCTTTTTCCCCGGAAATATTCTGAGCCAGGAAAAGCCTGCAGATTCATTGAAGTTCTATGATGGTCAGATGTTTACTGTTATCGGTAAAGGCCATTCAGAGACATCTTACAACAGGTTTCCAGAGAAATATAAAACTTCAATACGAAAGGAAGTATGGGGTCTCGGTCAGCACTCAGCCGGAATGTCAATAAGGTTCAGAACAAATGCATCACAGATAACAATCAGGTGGACTGTAAAAGGAGACAATATAATGGACCATATGCCATTCACAGGTATAAAAGGTGTTGATATATATGCAATGGTTGATGATTCATGGAAATATGTCAATACCGGTCGGGTGAAGGGTAAAGAAAATGAATTTACTGTTGTAAAGACGAAAGACCTGGTTTTCAGGGAATACCTCCTGAACCTGCCATTATACGATGGTGTCGAATCATTATATATAGGAGTAAACAAAAATGCTGAAATAACACCGCCAAAGGAAGAGTATCTGGTTTCAGCAAAACCGGTTGTATACTACGGAAGCAGTATTGCCCAGGGAGGATGTGCCTCAAGGCCGGGCATGGCTTTTACCAATATTCTTGCCCGTTCGATGGACAGGCCCTTTATCAATATGGGGTTCAGCGGTGCCGGAACTTTTGACCTTCCTGTTGGTGAGGCAATTGCCGAAATAAATGCTGCTGCATATGTTATAGATTGCAATCCCAATACCACTACAGATCTTATTTATGAAAAATGTGTGGAGCTGGTAAAACTGCTGAAAAAGAAGAGACCTGAAATTCCTGTTTTACTTGTTGAAGCCTTTAATTATGAGAATGGATTCGTAAAACCTGAAAACTCTGAAAATACAAAGAAGAATAAAGAACTTAAGCGTGCATTCGAAACTCTGAAAGATCTTGGAATTAAACAGCTTTTTTATAAAAAAGGTGATGGATTAATAGGTGATGATCATGAGGGTACGGTGGACGGGGTTCATCCTAATGACGTGGGTATGTTGAGGATAGCTGAAGAGATAGAACCGGCAATAAGAAAAATAATTAAGTAAATTTAACCGCAGGGATCGTAACAACTATTTAAATGGAAAACAGCAGAAGAAAATTCCTTAAATATGCCGGACTTGCAGGTCTGGGCGTGGCAGGCAGCAAATTAAGCAATGCATTTGCTTTAGTGCCGGACAAAGAAACTTTTTCATCTATTTCAACAAACTCAAAAATCATGGCAGAGGAAAATCTCAGCATAATCGGACAGTACGGGAAGTGGGCAGCATCGCTGCTTGACAAAAAAATGCCTTCATTGTCATTCAGGAATAAAGAATTCACTGATCTTCAGAAATGGCATAAAACAGCACTGGCACGTCTTGAAGACAGGCTCGCTATACCTGAAATCGGCGGAATGCCTGAAGTTACTGTAAAAAGACAGTATACCTTTGATGGCCTTCATGTTGAAGAACTTACCTGGAAATTGCCGTATGGCCGTCCGACTGATGCCATTCTTCTGAAACCGGCAAACGCAACAACCCCATTACCGGGCATACTTGCTTTCCACGATCATGGAGGAAACAAATATTTCGGAACACGAAAAATCACAAAAACCGGAAATGACCAGCATCCTTTAATGGCTGAACATCAGAAATCATATTACGGAGGCAATGCCTGGGCAAATGAGATAGCAAAAAAAGGCTACGTTGTGTTGGTATCCGATGCTTTTCCATTTGCAAGCAGGAGAGTGTTGGTTGAAGATGTCCCGGAACAACTCAGGAATGGCCTGAATAATGCAAATCCGGAAGATCCAAAGAATATTGAAGCTTATAATAACTGGGCCGGAGAACATGAGAATGTTATGTCAAAATCGCTTTTCAGTGCAGGTACAACATGGCCGGGGGTATTCTTTGCAGAGGACCGCATTGCGCTCGACATCTTATGCTCCCGTAAAGATGTTGACAAAGAAAGGATCGGCTGCGGTGGATTGTCAGGTGGCGGGATGAGAACAGTGTTCATGGGTGGAATAGATCCCAGAATCAAATGTGCTGTATGTGTAGGATTTATGACAACCTGGAAGGATTTTGTCGTTGATAAGTCATTCACCCACACATGGATGACCTATGTTCCTGTATTGCCTAATGAGCTTGATTTTCCTGAGATACTTGGACTGCGGGTACCACTTCCAACCCTGGTCCTCAATGATACGGATGATGATCTGTATACTGTTCCTGAGATGAATAAAGCTGATAAGATATTACAGGAAATTTATAAAAAGGCGAATGCGTCAGACAAGTATAAATGCTCTTTCTATCCTGGCGAACATAAGTTTGACGCAGATATGCAGGATGAAGCATTCAGCTGGTTCGATAAATGGCTGAAGAAAAAATAATTATCGGAATCAAACCAGTTTTGCTTCCTGCATTAATTTTCTTAATGTCGAAATATCTTTCTTCATAGCTGAAATTACACTGTCCCTTTTAATAGTCAGAACCTTATCTCCATGCTCTGATCCACCTAAAGGATATTCATAATGAATCGATACCGGACAATTTATATCATATTTCTTCAGCAAACCAAGATATTTTTTAAAGTCGACCATTCCCTGTCCCAGTGGCACAGTCTCTGAAGACCACTTACCGTCCTTCTTTGACCATTGAAAGTCCTTAATATCAATTGACCTGATATACGGACTTATAAGTTCCAGACCAATGGGCCAGGCATTAGCGCCTTCCACAGTGGCATGATAGATATCGTACTGTGAACCAAACCAGGGTGAGTTGATTTTCTTCAGCGCATCAATAATATCCCAAACGGGACCACCGAAATAAATGCCCGAAGCATAGGCTCCTGAATGATTCTGATATTCTCCTGCTATGGAATGCTTTTCATTTAGTATTGCAAGCTGAGCAAGCTTGCTATGAACATTCGCTATGTTCTCTTCTACAGATTTACTGTTCTCATAATGTCCGTAACCCATCCTGTAATGACGTATGCCGAGAGAACTTGCTGTTTTAAGAACTCTTTCTGACAGGGGATCTTCAGCATCGTAGACTGAAGTGGTTATCATAAATATTTTCAATCCTGCTTTTGTAACAGCATCCATTGCCCTGGGAAGATCTTTCTCAACATTTTCAGGCAGAACATGTCCGTTAGGCCTGACAGTCAGGTCAATACCATCAAACCCCATATCTGCT
>JBBQJD010000119.1:0-10811 GCA_038325595.1 Bacteroidales bacterium
TATTCTTGGTATTGGCGGAATAAGAGCCCTCGAAGCACTGGGAATAAAGCCTGACATTTTTCACAGCAACGAAGGTCATTCTGCATTCATCAGTCTCGAACGACTCCGTATACTTGTTGAAGAACATCATCTTACATTTGATCAGGCTATTGAGTCTGTCCGCTCATCAACTCTTTTCACAACACACACACCCGTACCGGCAGGACATGATGCCTTTGAAGAAGATCTCCTTCGTAAATATATGTCGCATTATGATAATCGCCTCAACATATCCTGGAAGGAATTAATGGCTCTTGGCCAGTGTGAAGGCGATCAGGATAAGAAATTCAACATGAGTTTTCTTGCAGCCCGTATGTCGCAGGAAATGAATGGAGTAAGCAAGCTTCACGGGGAAGTCAGCCAGGGAATGTTCAACAAACTGTGGCCAGGTTATCTTAAAGAAGAACTTTTCATCGGACATGTCACCAACGGTGTCCATCATCCAACCTGGACAGCCCAGGAATGGAGGGATATTTATAAAGATCTGACAGGCAGTTCGAACTTTGACCAGACAGACAGAACCCTGTGGGAGAAGCTGTATAACCTTGATGATAAGAAAGTTTATAAGGTGAAGACCACTCTGAAGAAAAATCTTTTTTCAAATATCAGAAAAAGACTTCAGACCGATATGATGGAAAAGCATGTCAGTCCCAGGACATTGCTGAACATAAGCAGTCATCTTAATGAGAAAGCGCTTACTATAGGTTTCGCAAGGCGTTTTGCAACATATAAGCGTGCTGCCCTGTTATTCAGGGACCTTGACAGGCTGGAACGGATCGTTAATGACCCCATAAAGCCAGTCCAGTTCATTTATGCAGGTAAGGCTCATCCGAATGACGGAGGTGGCAAGGACTTGATAAAGAGGATATTCGAGATTTCACAGATGCCTCAGTTTACCGGAAAGGTCATTTTCCTCGAGAATTATGATATCGAACTTGCAAAGTATCTTGTAAGTGGTGTTGATATATGGCTCAATACACCTACAAGGCCGCTGGAGGCATCAGGAACCAGTGGTGAAAAGGCAGTGATGAACGGAACGCTTCACTTCAGTGTGCTCGATGGCTGGTGGGTTGAAGGTTACAGAGCATTTGCAGGATGGGCCTTGCCTAAGAAAAGAACCTATGAGAATCAGGAGCTGCAGGATGATATAGATGCCGAGACAATCTATAATATGCTTGAGTTTGAGATTGTGCCTGCATATTATGCATTCAATTCCGAGGGAGTACCTGTGGAATGGGTAAGTCTGGTGAAGAATACAATGGTTAAGATCGCTCCTGAATTTACAATGAAACGGATGATTGACGACTATTATGAGAAATATTACACCAAATTGTTTACACGGCATAAATATTTAACTGCAAATAACTTTGAAAAGGCAAAAGAACTGGCAGCCTGGAAGAATTCAATACGCGAGGAGTGGGATAATATAGAAGTGCTGAATTACAGCTTTGAAAAAGCAGGGGATAATGTTTACCGTTCAGGTCATGATTACAGGGCAGAGATAGCCCTCGATGTAAAGGAGATTCCAAGGGAAAATGTGGGAGTGGAATTCATAATCACCCGAATGAGCAGCAAGGGCGAACATATTTTCGTTGACAGCCAGGAATTTTTACTGATAAGCTGCAAAAACGGAAAATGTCTGTACAGGATTGATCTGGTGCCGGAAAAAGCTGGCTCATTCTTCTATGGGATAAGGATATATCCTAAACACAATGATCTGCCGCACAAACAGGATTTCTATCTATTGCGATGGATTGATTAAAGATCATATGCATTACGGACAGCCTCCTTCTTAAATACAAGGGCTGTCCTCGATGGCAGATAAAGGTAAAGGTATAAAGGAGCATTGATGATGTTCCTTTCTGCTTTTCTTACAGACAGGTATATTGAAGACCTGTCAATTCTGTCGAATCCTCCGAAATGCGGATCATCGGTATCAACTACAATTTTAAATCTTCCCTGGACAGGTATTCCGTAATCTGTAAATGAAAGTGTGGGATGAAAATTGAAAACGAATAACAAGTCACCTCTCATAAAAGAGGTTACCTTATCAGTATTATTTTCATAGACCCTGTACACATAGGGATGATCAAGTATTTTATAGCTGTGATGAAGGTTCACCATTGCCTTGTCGAATTCTGCCAGATTGAAATATTTAAGGCTGGGATTTTCTGCCAGATGCCATAGTCGCCTTGCAAATTTATAACTCCAGTTATTTCCTTCACGGGGGAAGTCTATCCATTCAGGATGGCCAAATTCATTTCCCATAAAATTCAGATAACCGCCTCCTGTTGTACTGAAAGTAATAAGCCTTATCATTTTATGCAAAGCGATGCCCCTGTCAACTGTAATACTATGGTATGAGTTTTGCATGCCATAATACATTTCGGCATCTATCATTCTGAAAATTAGAGTCTTATCTCCAACTAGCGCCTGATCGTGCGATTCACAATATGAAATTATTTTTTCTTCAGGCCGGTGCTGTGTCAATTCATACATCAGTTTTCCGATGTCCCAGTTTTCATCAGAAGTCTCTTTAACCAGCTTGATCCAGAAGTCGGGGACTCCCATTGAAAGGCGGTAATCGAATCCATAACCCATGCTTTCAGTAGATGCAGCAATGCCTGGCATTCCGCTCATCTCTTCAGCTATTGCGAGGGCACCGGGCTTATATGAATGGATAAGTTTATTTGCCAGGTAGAGATAGGTTAATGCATCTTCATCCTGGTTCCCATCATAATATTCAAAATATGATGTGAAATTCTTTTCAAGACCATGGTCGAAGTAAATCATGCTTGTGATACCATCAAATCTGAAGCCGTCGAATTTATATTCCTCCAGCCAGTATCTGCAGTTTGAGAGAAGAAAATGAATGACGTTGACTTTTCCATAGTCAAAACATAATGAATCCCAGGCTCTGTGGTTTCTTCGCTCAGGGTTGGAATGAAAATATTGTCCCGGTGATCCGTCGAAAAGTCCCAGGCCTTCGTTAACATTTTTCACCGAGTGGGAATGTACAAGATCCATGATTACCCTGATGCCCGCCTGATGGGCCCGGTCTACCAGCTCTTTCAATTCCTCCGGGGTCCCAAAGCGCGAAGATGCAGCAAAAAAACTTGAAACATGGTATCCGAACGATCCGTAAAAAGGATGCTCCTGGACAGCCATAAACTGAATTGTATTGTAACCTGATTTTATGATGATAGGGAGAACGGTTTCCATAAATTCCCTGTATGTTCCTGTCTTTTCATCTGAAGTACCCATTCCCACATGAGCCTCATAAATGAGAGGAGCAGTATCAAAGGCTTTAAAGTTTTCAATTGTCCATTTGTATGGTTCCTGTTGCCACACCTGTGCGCTGAAGATTTTGGTGACTTCATCCTGAACTACCCTGTTGGCATACGAAGGAATCCTTTCTCCTTTTCCCCCCTCCCAGATTACAGATAATTTATATAAATCCCCGTTATGAAGAGTTTCAACAGGGATCATTATTTCCCAGTCTCCCTGTATATTGATTCTGTTCATCCTGAATTCCTCTTTTTCTTTCCATCCTGAGAAAATTCCGGTGAGATAAATATTTGTTGCATTCGGTGCCCATTCCCTGAAAACCCAATGATCAGGATTCCTGTGAAGGCCATAATAATAATGGCCAAGGGCAAAATTCAGGAGGCTTCCCTCAACTGCCAGTTCTGCTTCTTTTGAAACACATTTCGCAATACGTCTGTCAATAATGTCTCTGAAAGGTTCCAGCCAGGGATCTGATAAATAAAAACTGGCATTATTCATGGGTACTGATTGATGGGATTCCTGGTATAAAAATACAAAAACAAAACCATTTATTGCTTCATTTTCACATGCTTTGCTAATTTTGCAGGCATAATCTTCTGTTATGATCATTCATGAGGGATATGAAGGCCTGAATCTGGTTAATCCTGTTGTAACTCTTGGAATATTCGACGGAGTTCACAGAGGCCATAAAGCACTTCTTGATAATTTGGTATCCCGGGCCAGGGAATCCAGAGGTGAAGCTGTTGTTGTAACTTTCTTTCCTCATCCGAGGATGGTTCTTGATCCAGCCCCCGCTAAGCTTTCCTTTCTGACTACAATGGATGAAAAGAAGAAATTGCTTGAGGATGCAAATGTTGACCATCTTATAATAATTGAATTCACAAAAAAATTCAGTGAGATCAGGGCATGCGATTTCATAAAAGATATTCTGCACGACAAGATCGGAACAAAACATCTGCTGATAGGTTTCAATCACAGGTTCGGCAGAGGAGCAGAAGGAGATCCCGACACTCTCAGGGAATGTGCTGAAAGCCTTAATTTCAAGGTTGAGCAGGTGCAGGGATATTATGGAGAAGAAGGTCCGGTTAGCTCATCGTTAATACGTGAAGCATTATTGAATGGAAAACCGGAAGACGCCAACAGGTGGCTTGGCTATAATTATTCTCTTACCGGAAGTGTTGTTGATGGACGAAAAATAGGACGTTCAATCGGCTTCCCGACAGCAAATATAAAGCCTGATAATGAGTATAAGCTCATACCTGCTGACGGAGTGTATGCTGTTGAAGTACAGGTAGATGGAGTCAATTATAACGGAATGCTCAGCATCGGAATCAATCCAACGGTAAATGCCGATAAAAAAAGAAGCATTGAAGTTCATATACTTGACTTTGAAAGAGACATTTACCGGAAAACAATTACCGTCATTTTTCATAAGAGGCTTCGCGATGAGATCAGGTTCAGCAGCAAGGAGGAATTGTCGCATCAGATGATGCTCGATAAGCAGCAGGTAATTCAGTTATTCGGAGAAGTAACCTGATTTTTTTTTGTTATCTTTGCCCACTTAAAAATTATTTATTATGAGTGTAGCAGTTGATGCATTGCAATACCAGGTTAAGGATATCTCCCTTGCAGATTTTGGAAGAAAAGAAATTGACATAGCTGAAAAAGAGATGCCGGGACTTCTGGCAATAAGGAGAAAATTTTCCGCAGAAAAACCTTTGAAAGGGGCACGTATAACAGGTTCCCTGCATATGACAATCCAGACAGCAGTTCTCATTGAGACTCTTGTTGAGCTTGGGGCAGATGTAAGATGGGCAAGCTGTAATATATTCTCTACCCAGGATCACGCAGCAGCAGCTATTGCAGCAAAAGGAATTCCGGTATTTGCCTGGAAAGGCGAAACTTTGGAAGAGTACTGGTGGTGTACCGCACAGGCATTGACCTTCCCTGGGGGAAAAGGACCAAACCTTCTTGTCGACGACGGAGGAGATGCGTCACTCATGGTTCACCTCGGATTTAAAGCAGAAAAAACACCTGAAATTCTTGATAAGAAAGCTTCCAGCAGGGAGGAAGGTATTATATTTTCAACCCTGAAAGGCTTGCTGACAAGCGAACCGGGAAAATGGCAAAGGGCTGTAAGTGAGCTTAAGGGAATCTCGGAAGAAACCACAACAGGCGTGCACAGATTATACCAGATGATGGAAGCCGGCGAATTGCTGGTACCCGCCATCAACGTCAACGATTCTGTCACAAAATCAAAATTTGACAACCTTTACGGATGCCGCGAATCCTTGGCTGATGGCATTAAAAGGGCAACTGACGTAATGATTGCAGGAAAAATTGTTGTTGTCTGCGGCTATGGAGACGTTGGCAAGGGTTGTGCACGGTCGATGAAGTCATACGGAGCACGGGTTCTTGTGACAGAAATTGATCCGATCTGTGCACTGCAGGCTTCAATGGAAGGATTTGAAGTTACAACGGTAGAAGATGCTCTCAGTGAGGGCAATATTTACGTGACCGCAACAGGCAACATGGATATTATTACCGTAGAGCACATGATGAAGATGAAAGATCAGGCTATCGTATGTAATATCGGTCATTTCGACAATGAAATCCAGGTTGACAAACTTAATGATCTTAAGGATGTTAAGAAGATAAACATCAAACCCCAGGTTGATAAGTACGTTTTCCCCGCCGGACATTCAATATTTATGCTTGCCGAAGGAAGGCTGGTAAACCTTGGATGCGCAACAGGGCATCCTTCATTTGTAATGAGCAACTCTTTCAGTAACCAGACACTTGCACAGATCGAACTCTGGCAGAAAAATTATGAAATAGGTGTTTACAGGCTGCCGAAAGATCTCGATGAGGAGGTTGCACGCCTTCATCTGGAACAGCTTGGAGTTAAACTTACAAAGCTTACTAAAGAACAGTCGGCATATATCGGAGTACCGGTATCAGGTCCTTATAAACCAGATCATTACAGGTATTAGGTTGGCCCCCTGCCCCCTAAAGGGTGTTCTAAATCGTGGTTATTAGTTAGTTGGAAATAGCTTGGAGCCCTCAGCCCCTAAAGTAGGTTTTAATTGTTTATTATTAGGTAGTTATATAGGTTTAGAACAAGATCTTAAGCTTTTAAAGCCCCCTTCAGGGCCCTTCAGGGGGTTTGGGGGCCAGCACCAGGAAGTTTGAAGTGAGCTAGAGTGTGGAGTACTTAGAGTTTAATGAAGCTTGGAGTATAACACAACTTTAAGTACTCCAGGCACTTTAGGCACTTTAGTCACTTTAGGCACTTTCCATCTGATCTTCCGGCTTTTCCCGATGAAATATTCAAAATCCTTTCTGGCAACTGTTATTAAGTGCATTGTTATTCAAATGAACGGGGTATGTCAATTAAAAATCGTAATTTACAGATAAATTTCCGTAGAAATAATCCCATGAGAAAAACCAGAAAAAAAGAATCAGCGTCTGTTGATTCTCCGGAAGATAAACCTGAAGCACAGGAAGTAAAGGGTTTTCCTGTTGTTGGAATCGGAGCATCAGCCGGTGGACTTGAAGCGATGGAACAGTTTTTTTCGAATATGCCCGTTAACAGCGAAATGGCATTTGTTGTAATCCAGCATCTCTCCCCTGATCATAAAGCTTTATTGAGCGAAATCCTTCAGCGGGCCACTGAAATGCCTGTAATGACGGTAAAAGACCGAATGAAGGTAAAACCAAATAGCGTATATGTAATCCCATCGAACAAAAGCATGTCTATCCTTAATGGTTCGTTGCATTTATTTGATCCTGTTGAAACACAAGGATTGCGGCTGCCTATCGATTTATTTCTTCGTTCGCTCGCTGACGACAAACAGGGACAAAGTATTGGTATCATCCTCTCGGGCATGGGCTCTGATGGAAGTATGGGGGTAAAAGCTATAAAAGAAAAGGAGGGAATGGTACTTGTACAGGATCCTGCATCTGCTAAATTCGACAGTATGCCACGCAGCGCCATCGAAACAGTGATGGTTGATATCGTGGCCCCTGCTAATGAATTGCCGGCAAAACTTATAGCGCTCACCAGGCAGGCTCCCCGTTTAAACACCAAAGAAGAAATTGAGAAAGATTCAAGCGCGCTTGAAAAAATTATTATCCTGTTACGCATCTATACCGGTAACGACTTCTCGCAATATAAAAAAACCACGATGTACCGCCGGATAGAACGGCGCATGGGTATTCACCAGTTAAAAAAAATAGCCTTATATGTCCGGTATTTGCAGGAAAACCCGGTGGAAATAGATATACTTTTTAAAGAGTTATTGATTGGTGTTACCAGCTTTTTTCGTGATACTACCGTGTGGGAACTGTTAGAGGATCAAATACTTCCGTCGGTCTTTGAAAAATTGTCAAACAAGTATAAGTTCAGGGTTTGGATACCTGGCTGTTCAACCGGGGAAGAAGCATATTCACTGGCCATTGTTTTTAAGGAAGTCATGGAAAAAACGAATATGGATAAAAGCTTATCACTACAGATATTCGCCACCGATCTCGACAGCTACGCCATAGAAAAAGCACGAAAAGGCATTTACCCGGCAAATATTGTTGCTGATGTATCTGAGGAACGTCTCCATCGTTTTTTCAGAAAAGCAGACGATCAATACAGGATTAATACAGAGATACGGGAAATGGTTGTATTTGCATCCCAAAATGTGATTAAAGATCCGCCATTCACAAAGCTCGACATGCTTTCGTGCCGCAACCTGCTGATATACATGGATGAAGATTTACAAAAAAAACTATTGGAACTTTTTCATTTCGGCCTTAATCCCGGCGGCCTTCTGCTGCTCGGGAGCGCTGAAAGGGCTCAAACCGAGTTATTCTCCACGGTTAACTCGAAATTGAGGATATACCACCGCACAGGTCTGGCCAAAAATGATGAATTATTTAATTTTCCAGGTTCATTTTCTCACAGCAAATCAATTTTAATGGAAAATCAAATACCGGCAAAAATCCCTGATAATATACAAACTCTTACTGATCAACTGCTTTTGCAACAATTTTCTCCTGCCTGCGTATTGGTAACTGATAAAGGCGATATTCTTTACCTTACCGGTAATATCGGGAAATATCTGTCACCGGCAGCAGGTAAAGCAAACATGAACCTGTTTGCCATGGCGCACGAAGGGTTACGCAACGTACTACCCGATGCTTTTCGCAAAGCCATACAATCCTTTGAAAGGGTAGTTTTACCTAATGTAAAAGTAATCAACGGGGGAACACAATTAACCGATGTTATTATTAAACTAATAGAGAAACCCCCGGCATTGAAAAATAAAGTTTTGGTGATTTTTGACGATGTACCTGAAGAAAAACAAAAATCTGCAAAGCAAAAAAAAGAAATACCTATTAATAACACTTCGCAAACAAGGTTAAAATTTGAATTGCAACGTGTTAAAGAAGAACTTGAAGGCACGCTCGAAGAAATGCAGACTTCGCAGGAAGAATTGAAATCGACCAACGAGGAACTGCAATCTACCAATGAAGAACTACAATCTGCTAACGAAGAGCTTACCACCTCCAGGGAAGAGATGCAAAGCATGAACGAAGAACTTCAGACTATGAACGTTGCACTTCAGAGCAAGATAGAAGATTCCGTGCGAATAAACAACGACATGAATAACCTGTTCAACAGTATTGAAATAGCCACCTTGTTCCTCGACAGGGACTTGAATATCCGCCAGTTTACCTTCCCCGCAACCAAAATTTTCAAGCTGAAACAAAGTGATGTCGGAAGACTTTTCACCGACCAGGTTACCGATTTGGTTTATCCTGAAATGTATAACCATGCCAGGGAAGTGTTACGTACCCTGTTGTTCATAGAAAAATCCGTTTCTAGCCGATATGGGAGATGGTTTAACGTTCGTATCATGCCTTATCGCACCTTCGAAGATAAAATAGATGGTTTGGTTATCACGTTTATCGATAATACCAAAACAAAGCGACTTGAAGACTCTCAAATGATTCTGCGTTCAGTCGTTGATACATTAACAGCGGGTGTTCTTGGCTTAACGGCCGATGGGGTAATTGGGGAGTTTAACAATGAAGCCGAAATACTTCTTGGCTGCAAACGAGATGAGGTAATAGGGAAAAACTATTTTAATTTATTTGTACTTGAATCGGTTCGAGATAAGGTAGAAACAGATTTGAAAAAATTATGTGACGGAGTATTGCCGAACCGGTACGAAAACCATATAATAACTGCTAATGGAGATGAACTTAGGATTGAATGGTCGGCACATAAACTTGCAGATGCCACTCCAACATTGATCGGACTCATAAAAATTGGTCCTAATACAACCTAGTTTATGAAAAAAGAAATTACAAATACAGTGGAAGCAACTTTGCTTCGACAAATAGCCGAAGAACAATTAAAAAAGAAACAAGCCGGTAAAGCGCCGCCCACTACAGAGGGTGATGCAGTGAGACTTCTTCATGAATTAGAAGTACACCAGGTAGAACTGGAAATGCAGAACGAGGAATTACGAAGGGCAATCGATAAAGCAGAAGCAGCTACTGAAGAAATAACCATACTTTACGACTTCGCCCCGGCAGCATATTTTACGCTCGACAAAGACAGTTTAATCACTAATCTGAACCTCAATGGTGCCAAAATGCTTGGCAGAGATCGTAGCGATTTGATAAAGAATAATTTCAAGATGTTCATTAGCCTGGATACGCGGGAAATCTTTGATGAATTTTTTCAAGACCTCATAGAAACTTATTCGAAACATTCATGTGAAATTAAGTTGATAACACATGATAATAGATCCATTTACGTCCAACTCGATGGCATCGTTTCCGAAAGTAAAAAAAAATATCTGCTAAGTGCGATTGATATCACCGAACTCAAGCGGGTGGAAGAGGAGCTCAGGAAGAGCGAAACAATAGCCGGCAGCCGTTTGAGGGAAATTGACGAAATTTACCAGAATGCGCCCATCGGCCTGGGTGTATTCGATCTGGACCTACGGTTTTTGCGAATCAATGAGCACCTTGCGAAGATCAACGGCATCCCTGTTTCAGAGCACATCGGCAAAACCATTGAGCAGTTGGTTCCCGTGTTTTTTGAGCAAGCGCGAAGCATTCGTGATACGATTCTTAAGACCGGCAAACCGCAAATCGGTTTGGAGGTTACCGGCTACACACCGTCTAAACCAGGAATTCTCCGAAGCTGGGATGAGAATTGGGTGCCTTTACACAATGATGCAGGCGACATTGTCGGGATCAGCATAGTTGTCGAAGAGACAACCGAGCGCAAATTAGCTGAAAAGATTCTTAAAGAAAATGAAGAACGTTTGAGAGACCTTAACGCGACAAAGGACAAGTTCTTTTCGATAATTTCACACGACCTGAGAAGTCCTTTTACAGCCATAATAGGCTATTCCGAACTTCTTGCAGATCAGATTGACCATAAAAACTATGAAGGAATTGAAGAATATGCAAAG
>JBBQJD010000120.1:0-10736 GCA_038325595.1 Bacteroidales bacterium
TTTACAAATTTGACTGAACAACAATATTCATATATTTCCTGTGTTTGCTAAGAACCTTCTTTAATAATTAGAAGAATAATTCTCAAATTTGCCGGGCTACAAATCGTTCTGATGAATAAAACTTATAAAAGCAATTTAAAAATTATTATACTGTTATTAACTGTAAATCAGCTGATTATCACCTCCTGCTCCAAAAAGGTCTATCCTGAACCTGCAGTCCGGACTATTACTAATCATGACAATAAGCAATCCCGAAATGATTTTCAGAATGTGACTATAGAAAGGATACCTGGAAAATTACCCGACACTCAGCCAGCGAATCAGGCAGTTTTCGAACCATTTCAGAACATAACAACTCCGGAGGAGGAGAAGAAGCTTAAACATTTTATGGATAAGGGTAGTGAAAAATCGATATATACACAGGATTGCAGTCCTGATGAAATCATTGCAACTGCTCAGAAATTTCTCGGAATCCCGTATTGCATGGGCGGTATGACAAGTAAATGCATGGATTGTTCGGGCCTGGTGGTAGCAGTTTTTGCAAAGCATGGCATTCGACTTCCACATACCTCGGAAGAACAAGCCAGATATGGAAAAATCATTCCTACAATTGATGAACTTAAAAAAGGGGATCTTGTCTTTTTTATAAGATCATATAAAACTTCCCGTTTCATCACCCATGCGGGCATTTATATAGGGAACAATGAATTCATCCATTCTTCTTCAAAAAAAGGAGTATCCTTTTCTTCATTGAATTATATCTGGTGGAGTAAAAAGTATATTTTCGGAACAAGGCTGTTCTAACAACATCAAATCCGTTTTATTCAATCTTCGAATACCACCTTGTCAGCCATCTTGAAAGACCATCCAAATCCGGATAGCAGAAGAATTAGAGAAATAACCATTGCCCCAAATTAAACGCCGGTAAAGCAGAATGGTTCGAAGTCTTTAAAAAATCAGGATGAGAAAATAATATGTAATTCTTATTCAGAAAGATAGATCGATAAACCAAAAGCTTTTGACCTGTCAAGTCCTATTTTATTATCAGTAAAGCTTCCGGCTAAATTTTTTTTCATTAGATAAAGCCTGGCTTTTTCCAGCGATCTTACCTTAAAAGTGATGCTTTGTACTTCTCTGATATTACTTTTAACAATATGAAAATCAAGCAAACTTACTTTCCATATTGCATTTTTTAATTCTGCCGGGCTGATTAATTCCTGCCATTTGGTTAAACCTGCATTATCCCTGTAACCAATAACTATCTCCGATACATATTCAATGCCTAATTCATTTTCTGTATCTGCGTCCATAACATTTTTCAGGGAATCTATCTTTCTGTTGTTCCCATTAACTTTGTTGGGGTCATCCATAAAACTTATGGTAATATTGTCACCGCATATTGCAGAGTCGGAAAAAATAATGAAGCGGTCGTCTGCCTGACAAATTATCCCTCTTCCTGTTAAGTCATTTGAAGCCTGTAACAGAGTTTTAAATGGTTCAAAGGTCAAACCAAAGAAAACTGCCCTGAAGTCAGTTGAAGCATACCTGTAATCTGAATACGGCCCGCAGGGTTCCAGAACCAGGTTTCCGGCATATGCGCCAACATATTTCCGGGTACCATATGTTACCGGATAATAATATACAGGAAGCTTTAATTTATCAATCAGAAAATGATAAACGGAATCATGAGTTATTGTATCTCTGACATGAATGGACAAAGTGTGCAAACCGGAAATGGCCGGTTTAGTGGCAGATCCTTTTTGAGCTACACCCGTCTGTGATAAGATGAGTCCTGAGAGAAACAGTCCAAAATATTTAGGGATTTTTGACATATGTTTTTTAAAGATTGAATTTAATCTTTATTCCCGAACATCTTCCAGAAACAGACTGGGTCCGGTTTAAGTTACTATACCTCAAATCTATAACGAAATAATTAGTTATACAACAAATAACCTGATTATTTTAAAATTTTATATTTCAAATCATTTTAATAGGAATTATCATAAAACCTGGAATACTAGAACCTGGAATCTTGAATCTTTCTCGTTATTTGGCTATATCCCATATAGTGGGATCGATGGTGAAAATATAGAAATCATCACCTTCGGTATCTTTATTATCATTTAAATATACAATATCAAAGAATCCGCCTTCAACCTGGTTTAAAAACTGATCTCCGTTTGCAATTAAACCCTGGACTAATCTGTCAATGAGCACATTCAGATCGGATGTCTGTGATGCAGCAATTATAGCTTTCTTGTACAAGCCGGTATCTCCGAGGTTATTTATACTGTTCCAGAATACAATTTTACTTTTATCGGCATAATTGCTTAAATTATTGGCCATATCAAGCCTTTTTTTATCTTCATCCCTGTCAAGCTTTTCCGAAAGCTTCTTCATGAAATCCGGATTAAGATGTATGTCTTTGGGAGCTATCTGAATCCAGACTTCCAAAGGCAAATGTATCGCCAGCTCTGTTGTCAGAAGCTCATAGGCATATTGTTTTAGATCATTATAGCTGTTTATCTGGTATAACTTATTGTTATAATTTACCATCATTGGCCCGTTTTTCCATACAGGTTTTATTAAGAATTCTTCCCTGTTACTTTGAAAACGTTTAATAAAAGCTTTTGTATATTTCCCCATTTCTACAGGGCTTTTTATTTCTCCTACACTGTTTTTCTCCATCGGTATAAATTTTAATTTTCTTCGTTCTTCAGTTTCGGTTCAGTTTTTTGTAACTCTTCTCCCATTCTTCTTCTCCCATTCTTCTTCTCCCATTCTCCCCATCTCCCCCATTCTCCCATTCTCCCCATCTCCCCTTCTCCTCTTCTCCCATTATCCCCATCTCCTCTTCTCCCATTCTCCCCATCTCCTCTTCTCCCCTTCACTATTTCCTCAGTGATTCGAAAAAAGTCTCTACTCCTTCTTCGATGCTGTGTCCTTTCAATGACCGGATAAAGGCACTTCCGATTATAGCTCCCTGGCAAAATCCGGTGACTTGCTCAAGTGTTTCCCGGTTGTGTATCCCAAATCCCGCCATCAGGGGATTTTTCAATTTCATCAGGGAGATCCTCTTAAAATATTCAACATTTCTGTTCAGGAATCCTGATGTGCTTCCTGTAGTGGAATCAGAACTTACCATATATATAAAACCTGAACTGCAATTATCTATATCTCTGATCCTTTCATCAGAAGTAACAGGTGTTATGAGGAAAATGTTTTTCAAATTATGTTCATTAACAATAACTTTGTAATGTTCTTTAAACTCCCTGACAGGCAGATCGGGAATAATCAATCCGTCAATCCCGCATTTTTCTGCACTCCGGCAGAATTCCCTGAATCCGTATTGCAGCACAGGGTTGAGATATCCCATTAATATTAAGGGTACAGTTGTTTTTATTCTGATATCCTTCAGTTGAAAAAACAGTTGTTCCATGGTCATTCCGTTTGCGATAGCCTCTTTGCTTGTCTCCTGTATAACAGGCCCGTCAGCAAGAGGATCGGAGTAGGGTATTCCGATTTCGATCATGTCAGCGCCATATTTTTCAAGCAGCAGTATAATCTTTTCAACACTATTCAGGTAAGGATATCCGGCAGTAAAATATATCGAAAGGATTTTCTCCTTTTTTGCTCCAAAAAGCTGATCAATGCGATTCATATCTTAAGACTGCTTTAAATTCATTTTATTCATATACGCTTCCATATCCTTATCGCCTCTTCCTGAGAGACATACTACCACAACACTTTCTGATGAGAAATCAAGCTTTGGCAGCAGTGCCAGTGCATGGGCCGATTCGAGGGCAGGAATAATTCCTTCCATCCTGGTCAGCTCAACTGCAGCATCAAGTGCCTCAGCATCATTAACTGCATGGTATTCAGCCCTTCTGACATCATCAAGGTAAGCGTGAACAGGTCCAACACCGGGATAATCAAGACCTGCAGAGATTGAGTGTGCTTCACAAACCTGTCCGTCTTTTGTCTGGATAAGCTTTGTCTTACATCCATGGATAATTCCGGCAGTGCCAATGCTTAAGGTAGCAGCCGTTAATCCTGAATCGATGCCGCAGCCTCCTGCCTCAGCCCCAATAAGGCGTACTGACGGTTCTTCAATAAAATTCCAGAAAGCTCCTGCCGCATTGCTACCGCCCCCGATACACGCGATCACTGCGTCCGGATTTTCACGACCTTCCTTTTTTTGAAGCTGCTGTCTGATCTCGCAGCTGATAACTGATTGCAGCCTTGCAACCATATCGGGATATGGATGGGGCCCGATAACCGATCCTATCAGATAATGTGTATCATCGGGATTATTGATCCAGTACCTTATTGCTTCATTGGTTGCATCCTTAAGAGTTTTGCTTCCCGAAAGAGCAGGAATGACTTCCGCACCAAGCATCTTCATCCGCATTACATTCGGAAACTGTCGCTCAATATCCTTTTCACCCATAAAAACAGTGCATTTCAGGTTCATCAATGCACATACTGTTGCCGTAGCAACACCATGCTGTCCTGCTCCCGTTTCTGCAATGATTGATTTCTTCCCGAGCTTTTTTGCAATCAGAGCCTGCCCGATCACATTATTGAGCTTATGCGAACCGGTATGACAAAGATCTTCCCGCTTAAGATAGATCTGATAACCATATTTTGCTGACAGCTTATCTGCCTTAAACAGCGGAGTGGGCCTTCCGGCATAATCGTGCAGAAGCATTTCATTCTCACTGATAAATTCCGGAGATTCCAGAATCTCAAGATATCTTTCCTGGAGTTCGCTGATATTCCTGTGCATCATTTCAGGAATGAACGCACCCCCGAAGCTGCCATAGTAACCATGTTCATCAATCAATGACTTCATTTCCCCTTAGTTTATTAATGAAATGTTTCAATAATTCTATGTTCTTCATCCCGGGCTTTATCTCGAACCTGCTATTGAGGTCAACACCGGACATACATTTATAATTGATCGTTTTATAATAACCCGGATCTGATGCTGAGATGCCACCACTCAGAATAAAATCTGTATCGGGTGAGTACCCTGAGAGAATCCTGTGATTGAACATTTCTCCGGTTCCGCCGTATTTTTTACCGGCATTGTCAAAAAGAAACAATTTGCAGAATTGCTGATACTCAGATAAGCTCTCCGGAAGCGTGTCTGAAACAGAGAAAGCTTTAATGATTCCAATGTGTAATGAAAGCCTGCTGCAATAATCAACGCTTTCATTTCCATGAAGCTGAAGGAGATCGAAAATTCCACTATCCGCGATTGTTAAAGCTTTATCAAGGGGTTCATTAACCAGTACTCCAACTTTTATGATTGCTGAAGGAACATATTTTGTCAGTTGCCGGGTTCCCTCAAAGGAAACATATCTCGGCGATCCTTTGTATAAAATAAAACCCATGAAGTCAGGTTTAAGCTGAGCCACTTCCTCAATGTTGGAAGGATATTTCATTCCACAGACTTTAATTCTGAGCTCTTTCATCTAATTGTATTGTTTTGCCGTCTTAATTCAGAAATAAATATTTCACATGTTTTCCCCGGATCATGTGTTTTCATGAAATATTCACCCATCAGAAAAGCATCAAAACCTGCATTTTTCAGATTATTATAATCTGTAAAAGAGCTTATTCCACTCTCTGCAATCTTTACTGCATTTCCGGGAAGCAGGTTAATTATCCGGGCTAAATGGCTCAGATCGACCTCGAACGATGCAAGGTTCCTGCTGTTAATACCAACAATATCAGCTCCCGCAGGGATTCTTGAAATATTCTTTTCATCATGCACCTCTACCAACACTTCAAGCTCCAGAGAGCTTGCAAAATCAAAGAGTTGTCCGAGCCTGTCAGATTCATGCAATTCAGCTATCAATAAAACAGCATCAGCTCCTATTGAACGGGCCTCAATTATCTGGTATTCATCCACAATAAAATCTTTACGCAATATGGGAGCATCAATACGGTTTCTTACATTCATCAAATCTTCCGATGTGCCACCAAAGAATTTCTCATCAGTGAGAACAGACACTGCAGAAGCGCCTGCATTAATATATTCTGCACAAACTTCTTCCGGCCGGGAAGAAGCATTAATAATTCCACGTGAGGGTGATTTCCTTTTAAACTCCGCAATTATGCCGGAGGATCCTTCAGCCAGAAGTGATTGTTTAAGGGAAAGAGGTTGCCTGTTGAAGAGAGGACTACTCTCAAGCGTTGAAATGGAATGAAGTGCTTTCCGTGCTTCCACTTCCTTGTATTTATATGCTGCTATCTCTTCGAGTATGTTCATTTCTGGTATTCTTCTTGTTAACCGCAAAGTTGGATTTATTTCATTACTGCATATTAATCAATTCCTTAAAGCCGCTAAGAGCTCTTCCCGAAACAACCGCCTCCCTGGCAATCTCCAGTGAATCTTCAATGGATTTTGATCCATCAATACAATTTATCGCCAATGCCGAATTTGCCAGCACTACCGATAACTGTTCAGGTGTACACTTATTTTCCAGTACCGATACAAAAATTCCTGCTGCATCTTCAATAGTGCTTCCTCCCCGGATATCTCCGGGAACCAGCTTTTTCAATCCTTTCTCTTCAAAGTTTATAAGGGTTTCTCCATGTTGTGTGAAAAGTTTAACAGAAGATGTAAGCGAAACTTCATCATAACCATCAAGTGAATGAAGTACTGTAAACATCTTATTTTCTTCCTGCAAAAAATATGAATAGACCCTTCCGGTTTCAGAATTATATACTCCTGAGAGCTGATACTCAGGATTAGCAGGATTTACCAGGGGACCGAGCATGTTGAAGAAAGTTTTTATTCCCAGCTGCTTTCTTATTGGCCCGACTACTTTTAAAGCCGGATGAAACAAAGGTGCATGAAGAAAGCATATACCTGCCTTATCAAGTTCTTTCTGCAGTTTACTTTCATCATTTGAAAACCGGTAGCCAACATGTTCCATCACATTTGAGGAACCGCTTACTGCTGTCGCACCATAGTTTCCATGCTTTATAACAGGATATCCGGCTGCAGCTACCACAAAAGAGGACACGGTTGAAATATTGAAAGTATTTTTTCCGTCCCCTCCGGTTCCGCAGAGATCAATACCATATCCTTCATTCAGGTTAACTCTCACGGCAAGGTCAAGAAGTGCCTGACGGAATCCCCTTAATTCATCAATGGAAATAGTACGTATTATAAAAGCTGTAAGGACAGAGGCAATCTGGGCTTCATTAACTTCATTATGTGCAATTCCATTCATCAGGGAGCGTGATTCTTCAAATGTAAGTCTCTGACATTCAATTAACTTTATAAGTAGTTGTTTCATTAATCAGATTGTAAGTGAGATATTTATTTAAATTTTTTCATCCAGTTGGAGATAATGTTTATTCCAAAAGGAGTCAAAACCGACTCCGGATGGAATTGAACACTGCATATATCCAGTTCCTTGTGACTCAGAGCCATGATCTGCCTGTTGTCGTCAACAGCTTCAATTCTCAGGCATTCAGGCAGAGTATCGTTTTCAACGACCCATGAGTGATAGCGTCCGCCATCAATTACATCAGGCAGTCCATCGAAAAGGAAATGCCTGGGATTACCGAGCAAAATCCTGGTGGCGACACCATGGTAAACAGCATCAAGGTTACGCAGTGTCCCGCCGAATGCCTGTGCAATTGCCTGCTGGCCCAGGCAAACACCAAATATCCTTTTGCTGGCTTTATATCTCTCCAGAAGTTGCATCAGAATTCCTGATTCTGCAGGTAATCCCGGACCGGGGGAGAGAATAATTCCATCATAGGCTTCAATTTCCTCAAGCCTTATTTCATCATTCAGAAAAACTTCTACCTTATGATTTCCAATGCTTTGTGCATATTGTACAAGGTTGTAGGTAAAAGAATCATAATTATCGAAAACCAATATTCTTGCCATGACTTTAAGATTTTAAATATTCAATGCTTTTTGTAAGGAAGTTCTCAATGCATCAAGCTTGTTATTTACTTCCTTTAATTCTCCCTCTTCACTTGAATCAATAACTATTCCGGCCCCTGCCTGGAAGGCAAGGATTCCTCCCTTGCTGAAAAATGACCTGATTATGATCGCCTGGTTAAGGGAACCATTTAGTCCTATGTAGCCGATAGCTCCTCCATAATAACCCCTCGATGATGATTCAAGCCCGTTGATAAGCTCTATAGCCTTATGCTTTGGCGCTCCTGAAAGGGTTCCGGCAGGGAAGGTTCTTGCAAAAACCGTGAATGGAGTTATGGATTCATTCAGATCGCCGCTAACTGTGGATACAAGGTGCCACAGATGAGAAAATGCCTGGAGCTCCTTGTATTTGTCGACTTTAATGTTTGTACATGTGCGGCTCAGGTCGTTGCGGGCAAGATCGACAAGCATAACATGTTCTGAGTTTTCTTTCTGATTGGCGAGCAATTCCTGGGCAGACTTGAAATCGGCAAGAGCATCACCTGTCCTTCGGATGGTACCTGCAATGGGATTAATCACAGCCTTGCCATTCTCAACCTTAAGCTGAGCTTCGGGTGAGGAACCGAATATTTTATAGGCAATATAATCGAAGTAAAATAAGTAAGGTGACGGGTTTACAGAGCGCAGGGCTCTGTAGACATTGAATTCATCGCCCGTGAATTTTTGCTGATACCTGCGAGAGACGACCATCTGAAAAACATTGCCAAGCGCACAATGCCTTACAGCTTCTGTTACCATTTTTTTAAAGGAGCTGTCATGTATGAGGCTCTGAACCTCTCCGTTAAGCTTAAACGGATAACATGTAAAATTATGATTTGCCAGCAATGAGATAATTTTTTCACTATCCTCAGGGAGAAGTTCATCGTTGAAGTATTCTGTAATTGTAAGAGTTTCATTGAAATGATTAAAAGTGAGCACTATTTTATAGAAATCGTACTTCAGGAAAGGAACTTCTCTTTCAGTTCTTACCCTATTCATAATGCTACCATCATATTTTTCAAAAAGGAAGGCACTGTCAAATGATGTAAAACCAAAAAATCCATGCACTCCTGCTTTATTTTTATCTGTCAACTCAATAGAACTTAAAAAACTGTTAACCTGGTCTATAACATTGATCAGAGCAGAACTTTCATGTCTGTCACCCGGATAGTATACTGACAGATTATCTTCATTGACCTCTATTCCCAGAACCGGATTAAGGCATATATAGGAAAATGCATTGGTACGGGAACTATAGTCAGTACATTCCAGCAGAAGTGCTCCCGGATATATATCTCTGAGTCTGAGATATACTCCGACAGGAGTGAGGGTATCAGCCGGCAATTCCTGCGATCTATAATTTAAAGAGTACTTATTTTTCATTCGTGTGTTATTATGACAGTTAATAAATAAGAAGGGAGCCCGCTGTGTTAGCGGACTCCCTTCTTATTTCAGATTCAGAAAAATTATTCTATTTCAGTTCTAATAAGGGTAATGCCTAACACAGCAGCTGATTTTGCTGTGCCACAACCATGCCTGAACCTGTAATAAACTAATCATCTGAAATTCTAATCTTTTACAAATATATCTATTTTTGGAAACCAATTATCAATTTGATTTTTTTTTAATGTTTGATTTGTTAATGCGTTTAAGCACTTTTCACTTATGTACTTTTTAAGCTATTAACGTATTAAATTAAATATTGTTCAAAGCGCTTTTTTCCGCATCGTCACCGCTTCTTCCGGCAAGCCTCAGTTTAGTCTGAATTTCAACTTATCAAATATAGGGGGAAACGGGAAAGGGGGTCTAAAAGATTTAAATGTATGAAGTGTCTTTGTGCATTTGTGGCATTTTTTTGTTTTTCGGTTTTTCGGAGTGGACTCAACCTTAAAGAATTTAAACCATCAATCCACCGGAACCTTACTTCGTTTCCTGAATACAACTCTTTCTGCCAGGAAGAAATTCACAAATCCGGAAACGAGCAAAGCAAGAATATTACAGATAAGCACATCCCATCCGAAAAGTCTTTCAATGAGTATCAGAAAGCCCATTTTGACAAAGAACCCAAGCAGGGAGGAAATATTATATGTTATAAGGCGGGTAAAAAAATCGCGGGGGATCTTCAGCGGAATATTCTTATTCCATATATAGAAATATGATAAAACGTAATTATGAAACATTGCCACTTCGAAAGATATTGCAGGGGCAACCACATACTGACCCACATATGAAAAGAATATATACCTGGAAATTATCCACAGTACCAGAGTATCAACTAAAGTACCCAGGAGCCGGCTGATAACAAACTTGGCGAATCTATCTGACATGCAGTATTAATATTTAAACATCTCAATATCTTTGGGGTGGATCAATTTTGATTTCTGTTTGCAGAATAAAGCGACTTGGTTTTGTTTAATCAATGCGTTTCATGATATAAAGTACTTTAACACTTTTTTGTTCAGAATAAACCAGAATAAAAAAATCTTTAAGTTAATTTGTCAAATAATATAAAGTTCAAAATAATTAATTTGTCTTACAAATAATTGCTGATCAATTTGAATTAGACAAAATTACATTTTTTGTACACCAGGTATTATGACATTACCCGCAGCCAAAATCAATTTATTTACCCCAGCCGGGCCTGAGCCCAAATTCCTGATGCCCGGTCGTGCTGAAGAAATGGCAGATTTGAAATCAATGTGCTTCGAACAACAGTGATACTGCTGCTTTGAACAAATGAAATAACTATTCATCACTCTGATTATCTGGATGTTACCCCCTC
>JBBQJD010000121.1:0-10663 GCA_038325595.1 Bacteroidales bacterium
TACAAAGTAATTTTAATTCGTGACTGTACAACAGGGATGGAGTCAAAAGAAACCCATTCAACACTTGCACAGACCAATAACGCAATCCTTTTTCTGGAAATGTTCGGTCATTTTTCGGTAACATCAGATGATGTAAAATCGGGGTTTTCTGTCTGACAAAATTAACTACATCTCCCTCCATGCGGGACCTTCACACGGTTGAAATGATTTCTGATTGCGAGCTCGGTATAGCCCACCTCTCCCCCAACCCCCGATGAATCGGGACAGGCTCTCTCCCGGGGTGAGAGGGGCTTTTAATTCGTAATTATAACAGATTCGTGATGCCCGGTTGTGCTGGAAAGATGGACAGATTTGGGATCAAAGTGCTTCGATACTAATGACCAGGTTCTGAACAACAGTGATATATTAGAACAAATCAAAAGTGTAATAAAAGGCAATAACTTATATGATTGTATATATGTGTCTTACAAGCAATATAGACTCAGATAATCAATATGATATTTTCTTAGATTAACGACAATGGGGCCAGGGTGAAAGCCCTACGATTCCTGATATTTAAATAATAAATCTCTTCCCGGAGAATATAAACTCATAAATTAAACTACATTTAAAACGTGTTATAATTAATATCCGGCTATTGGGAAATACATACATCCTGATGACCCGTATTCTGATTTTCAAAGTACAAGCATCCGGTATTGAAAAAGAACGATTCATTGGTAGAAAAAGTGCTGCTTCTAAAGCTCACAAATGGTGACAGAGAGGCATTTTCTGCTATTTTCACTGCCTATTACCGCGATCTTGTCATGTTTGCATCAGGTTTTACACATGAATCTGTCACCGCAGAGGAAATTGTTCAGGAAACATTCATCAAACTCTGGGAAATCCGAAGCAATACAAATGTTATAGGATCCTTAAGGTCATACCTTTTAAAATCCGTACAAAACAGATGTATAGACTGGCATCGTCACGAAAAAATCAGGCAGATCCATCATGATGAAGTAATTAGCAGTTCGGTTCTCTTCGAGTATAATACTGATAACTACGTACTTACATCCGAGCTGGAGGACGGGATTAAAAAAGCCATGCTTTTAATACCCCCCGATTGTGCCGAAGCGTTTCGAATGAACAGGGATGATGGATTCAAATATCAGGAGATTGCAGAAAAGCTGAATGTTTCTGTACGTACAGTTGAGGCAAGAATAAGTAAAGCATTGAATTTGCTTCGCCGGCAACTGAGTGATTATCTGTAGAAACTTATTTGTCAGCTGGATAAATATCAAATCTATTTTATTTCAGAATATTCATGTGGTATCTGTAATGTGAAACGTCTTATTATCAAGAATGATTAAAATGCACGAAAACGAACAGGCAGATTTAGATTCCATAATTGCAGGATATCTTGCCGGAAATGCTGTTGCTGAGGACATTAAGCTTCTCAATGATTGGGTTGAATCATCAGATATCAACAAGAAATACTTTGATGAATTAAAAAACATCTGGGAGGTATCTTCCAAAAAAATCAATCCCGGTAAGATAAATATTGAAATCGCTTTATCGAATGTGTTGGAAAAAACTTCCGGTAAATCAAAAATAACCACTGTATGGATTTACTGGAAGAAGATTGCTGCAGTTGTACTTATTCCGTTACTGCTTGGAAACCTTATCTGGTTCTACCTGAATTCTCAAAAAAGAAATTATGCTTCCGAATCCGTCTATAATGAAGTTTTTGCAGTTTATGGTACAAGAACTGCTATAAATCTTGCTGACGGATCATCAGTATGGTTAAATTCCGGAAGCAGTCTTAAATATCCTGAAAAGTTTAAAGGAAAGGAACGCGATGTTTACCTTCAGGGTGAAGCCTATTTTGAAATCGCAACTAATTCGTCTGTCCCATTCATTGTAAAAACTCCTTCACTGATTGTCAGGGCCACAGGAACAGTATTTAATGTTTCAGATCATATCTCAGATATGAATTCAGAAGTTACTTTAGTTACAGGCAAAGTTTTTGTAAATGAAATTTCTGCAGACAAAATTACGGAACAGTTCGTTGAACTATTCCCCAATCAGCATCTGACCCTCAATAAAGAAACAGGCAAAATATCCATCAACAAAGAAGATGTTAATGAATATATTTCATGGAAGGACGGAAAGCTTATTTTCAGGAATAAGCCATTAAGTTATGTTGTGAACAAGATCAGCCAGCTGTTTAATGTCGATATTGAATTACATGGCAGCGTATTACAGGATTACCGTTACCGTGCAACATTTGAAGATGAGTCATTATCGGAAATACTCCGGCTCTTGAAAATATCCTCCCCGATTGATTATGTGGAAGTAAAACGCATTCCCTTACCGGATGGCTCATTCCCAAAAAGAAAAGTTATGATTTTTCCAAGTGACAGCGCAGACATGTATTGATAAAACTAAACAGACCCGAAAATAATCAACTTAACCTAACCATCAGCAACAAATGAAAAAGATAAAGATTTTGAATTCGACCTGAAAAAAAGAGGAAAAGTGCTCCAACACCTTTCCTCAAAAATCAGAGGCTAACGATTTGCTTCTCAAAGACAAATTACTTTATTAACCATCTAACTTAACAAAAGTATGAAAAAAAAATCTAATTGCTATTGGTATATAAAGCCAATAAGTGATTTCCAAAAACTACTGCTAACCATGAAGATCTCTGCTTTTTTATTGTTTTGTAGTATGTTGAATGTAGTTGCCTCTTCAACCTATTCTCAGGTTACTAAAATCTCCCTCAACCTGAGTAATTCAACTATTGAACAGGTCCTGGATAATATTGAGGACCAGAGTGAGTTCTATTTCCTTTATAATCAGAAGCTTATTGATATTTCAAGGAAAATTGACATAGTTGCTGAAAATAAACCCATTAAAGATGTCCTGGATGATCTTTTTAATGATAAGGATGTAAAATACCTTGTAATGGACAGGCAGATAATCCTTTCCAGCAAGAATGACGTCGGGAAGCTGACCAATTTTCAGCAGATTAATGTATCAGGGACTGTAGTAAATGAGAAGAAGGAACAGTTAGTTGGGGTCACTGTTGTAGTGAAAGGCTCAACCCTGGGAACTCTGACTGACATTGATGGTAGTTTTACTCTCAGCAATTTACCAAAAGGATCCACTCTTATCTTCTCCTTTATTGGGATGACAACCCAGGAAATTTTAGTTGACAACGGCAATGTTATAAATATTACACTTCTGGAAGAAAGTGTTGGCCTTGATGATGTAATCGTAATTGGTTATGGTACACAAAAGAAAAGAGATATTTCTACATCAATATCATCTGTTTCGATGGAAAATCTTAAAGATAAGCCTGTTGCAAGTTTTACCCAGGCAATCTCCGGACAAATGGCAGGTGTAAGGATTTTAAACAACAATAACGCACCGGGAGGGGGAACAAACATTATTATCAGGGGTGTGGGCTCAATTAACGCCTCAAATAATCCTCTGATAGTTATTGATGGATTTCCTCTGAAAGACGGGTTTGATAAAAACGAAAACCCGCTTAACGCTATTAATACTGCTGATATTGAATCAATTGAAGTTTTGAAAGATGCATCATCCGGTGCAATCTATGGGGCACAGGCAGCTAATGGTGTTATTATTATAACTACTAAAAAGGGGAAATTAGGGAAACCTACCATTAACTTAAATTTCAGTACAGGTTATGAACAGATGATACACAGGATGGATGTATTAAACAGGGAAGATTTTCTACAATTTATGGACGATGCACGCGGTCAGGCATACATAGTTGAGGATCCGAATTATGGGACAAATAATCCCAACGCCCCTTTATGGAAATGGACTGATAGCAATGATACCCGGATATCAAACCTGATGCAATATTCAAGTCTGAAAAATTCAATGCCAACCAATCCTTTGTACCAGCGTTGGTTCACAGTAACAGATGAAACCAGAGCTCAGCCTTATGACACTGACTGGCAGAAAGTGGCTACACAGGTTGGAAAAGTTAGTGATTTTCAACTTTCAACAACCGGAGGTACAGAAAACTTAAAATATATGATTTCAGGTGGCTATTATGATCAGGAAGGTATTGAGAATTCTACAGGTTATAAACGTTTTTCATTCAGGGCAAACGTTGAATTAAAAATCAATAACTGGCTGAAAACAGGTTTGTTGCTTGCCCCTACATTGGAAAATACTGATGTAATGGGTGGTTTAGAAGGGACTTTTTTCAATGCTGTTGCTTTAGCCCCTTTGCATAAACCATATGATGAGAATGGTGATCCTGCCTATGTTGGACAAATTATAGGTGACTGGACAGAATGGAACCTGGAATATTTTGTTAATCCCCTGTCAACCGATCTAATTCGGGATAGCAGAAGGACCGCTAAGAACCTGTCAACAATCTTTACAGAAATTAATCTACTAAAAGATCTTGTATTCCGCTCTGAATTTCATACTGAATTCAGAAATTGGGAGAGAGAGTATTTCCTTCCTACTGCATATCCCAGAAGCGTAGGCAGGACTTCCAGACCTGAGGGGCTGAATAATATAGATTCCAGGTTATACTGGAACTCACAAAGCTTTCTTACCTATAATCACAAGTTTGGCAAACATTCAGTTAATGGGATTATAGGATATTCTGCTGAAGAATCGTCCTATAGAAGCACATATATCTTCAAGTATGATTATGCTTCTGATCTTATTCCTACTTTGAATCAGGCCATCACAATACCTGATTCACAAAATGACGCCAGGACTAACCGGAGCAGTGAGTCTGCAATTGGTAGTTTTGCCAGGTTCATGTATAATTACGAAGGCAAATATTATCTAACGGGTAGTGTGCGCCGCGATGGTTCATCAAAATTCGGTACTGACAGACAATGGGGTATTTTCCCATCCTTATCAGTCGCATGGCGCGTCTCTGACGAATCATTCTTTTCTCCTGTCAAAAAATATATTAACGATTTGAAAATCCGTGGAGGATGGGGTATAATTGGCAACTCAGGTATAGGTAATTACAATGCTTTAAGCACCCTTGGAGCTACCTCCTACATTTTAGGATCGGGTTCAGGTGTTTCTGCCGGTTATGCTGACGAAAGAGTTGCCAACTCACTACTTGGATGGGAATCAACTACTGATTATGGCATCGGAGCCGATGTGGAATTTCTCAAGAGCCGGATATCGTTTAGTATGGATTATTTTTACAGGCTGACTGAAGATATGTTGTTCAGAATCCCATTGCCAACAATTACAGGATTTAGTTCCTACATGGTAAACATTGGATCAATGAGAAACCGTGGGTTTGAATACATGTTGACAACCCGTAACTTTACCGGAGATTTTACCTGGTCCTCTTCATTAAATTTATCCTATTACAGGAACAGGGTGCTGAACACAGGTAAAGACAAACGTCCATTAATAAGTACTGATTCATATACCATTGAAGGTAAACCACTGGCTGGTATCTGGGGTTATGATTTCCTCGGTCCGTATAAAGATTGGGAAGATGTTAAAACCAGTCCGATTGTCAATGCTAACAATCCAAGTTGGAGGTATCGTTCATCCCCGGGAGTTGCAAAAATGAATGATGTAAATGGTGATGGAATAATAAACAGCAGCGATAATACCATAATAGGATCACCAAATCCTGATTTTATCTGGGGCATAACAAACAATTTCTCATATAAAGGATTTGACCTTTCGATTGATGTTACAGGAGTTCAGGGAGGCGACAAAATGCTGACCGGTATGGAAACTGTAATGACAAGAAACAGGGCTGCACAGAATACCATTTATGAGTATTATGATAATTACTGGAAACCTGACAGACCGAATGCTACCTACGCTGTACCCAACCGTAAATCATATGATGGTACATCAGCGAGAGGAACATTATTATTTAAAGGAACTTATGTTAATGTTCAGAATGTTGCATTAGGATATAGCTTGCCACAGAACTTACGTCAAAAGATGAATCTGGGTCAGGTGCGTCTATATTTAAGCATCCGGAATGCATTACTTATTACCAAATATCCCGGCTATAATCCTGAAGTAAATGCAGCTGGCAGTTCAGCCTTATCACAAGGAATTGACGCAGGGGCATATCCATTAACCAGAATAGTTTCTTTTGGAATTAATGTGACAATCTAAATTTACAAAATTAAAATTATCGATATGAAAAAGATATTTTCAATCATTGTATTAACTACAATATTGTTCGGATGTTCAGAATCATTTCTGGACAAACAACCGGAAGACGTATTGTCTGCCGGAGTTTTCTTCAAGACTGCCGAAGATATAAAAACAGGAGTAGTAGCAGTTTATCAGCCTTTACAAAACATTTTTGTGTTTGATGGTTTTCCTCAGCTTATTGAAAGAATGTCTGATGATGCAACAGAAATATATGGTCAGGCAGATGAAGACAGATTCTATAAAACCAATGCTGGTTCCTTTTCATCGAACTGGAATAACTTCTATAAAATAATTGTCAATGCAAACAATATTATTGATATAATTGACAAATATGTCGCTAAGAATGATGCTGAAGCTGTCGTTATAAATGCTTTAAGGGGAGAAGCAACTTTCTTACGTGGATTTGCTTATTTTTACCTTGTCAGGCTTTATGGAGATGTGCCTTTGGTTATAACCCGCTTTGAAAATCCAAGCACTGCTTTTGGTATCGGACGTACCGCTGTAAGTGACATATATTCAAAGGTTATTATTCCTGACCTTGTATATGCATCTGAGAATTGTTACAAAAAAGGCGATGCTGCTCTATCTAACGAAGAGGCTCGGGCAACAAGAGGTGCAGCGCTCACAATACTGGGAGAGGTTTATCTTACGCTGAATGATCATACAAATGCTGCCGCAACATTGAAAAAACTGATTGTTGATAAAGAAGGCGGAGACTATTCCCTGTTATCAGACTTTTCTAATATCTGGTTACCATCAAATAAATTCAACTCTGAGTCAATTTTTGAAATAAACTATAATATCGGTGCAGGTACACCAAGCTTTTACTTCAGAGTTATGACAAATGAAAACGCTTATTATATTAAAGGTTTAACTAACTGCTGGGGAACTCTTATTGGTGAGAAAGTTCTTATGGATGAATTTGTTGCTTACCAGGAATTAACCAGGTTTAGTGTTTCATTTGACTTAGGGTTTAATCCTAATGCCGGTGTTAATGCTCCCATTCCATTGAAACTAATGCCTCCTCTTAATGAAGCCAGTGGCTACAACTTTACCGGTACCGATTATAATTATATGATCACAAGGTACGCTGATGCACTGCTGATGTATGCTGAAGCTCTTACTGTACTGAACCAGAAAGATGTAGCCGTAACTTATGTTAACCAGGTCAGGGAAAGGGTTAATATGGTACCTATTGATGCTGCAGATCTGGATATTAACCGGATCCTTCATGAACGCCGTATGGAGCTGGCTTTTGAAGGACACAGATATTTTGACCTTGTCCGGACAGGTAAAGCAATTGAAGTTATCTCCCAGCAACTTATGAGTGGTGATAATGATTTTAATTTGATTATCAGAACTGAACCAATACCTGAATATCAGTTAATATTACCAATCCCAACAGGAGAAATTGAGAAGGACAACACATTAATTCAGAATCCTGGTTATTAGTCGATAAAATTAACTGGTTATAATAAAACAAATAAATATGAAAAAGATAAACTACATAATGATACTGGCCTTTGCTGTTACATTATTTCTTTCATCTTGCCTGAAAGAGGATAACGTTTCAGATCCTGTTGTCAGCGGTACTGAAATGTATATGACTGATGTAAACGGAAAAGATTCTCTCATTACCGAGATTATCAAAGGTCAAAAAATTAAAATTGTTGTATTAACAGATGCCGACATGATCTCCGTTTGGCCGGGTGGAGAAAGAAGAATAATGAAAAAGAAGAACAGCACTGTTGATTCAGTTGACATGTTTGATCATCCTATGCTTATAGCAAGTAATTATTATTCAGACTATGGGTTGGTAGGGGCAAAAGGACTGAACACTACACTGACAGAAGGTGGATGGTACGCTTTTTATACTTATCCTGCTGAAGGTCAATTTGATCTCACAGTTGTTGCAACAAACCACGGTTATGATGGTCCCGAATTGAGACGGGTAATTTATGAGGCAGGGACAATAACAGTCAGATAATTATCATAACAGTTCAGTTTTTAGGTTTGGCTTAAGTGTGTAATAAGCCGTGATGTTCAGAAAAATTAGATAATGGTTAGTTCTTACCGGTCACTCTGAAATTCCGGATATTACACACTTTTTTCTTTCATCTTGATATAAATCACAGAAATTGTCAGAGACAATCATGCAGGTTGTAATAAAAACAGTCCTGTTCCTCTGCTGCTTTCCTCTATTATAACATTATAACAGCAGAAATACTGCCCTTTCAGCCGCTGGATTGCAGATATCTTGGAAGCTGTTTTATTAATCCTGAATACGGAAAAGAATCACTTGAGGAGATAAAGCGATGCATGGACCAGGGCATGATTGGTTTGAAGGTTTATAACCAGGTGAAGATCAATGATCCCCTTTTTTACCCGGTGATAGAAAAGCTTACTGATCTGAAAATGATCATTCTGATGCATGCTCATTGTGGAATAGGAGTAGGCGGCAAACGCAAGCGGATTGACAACAACTACCATCAATGGCCGGAATGTGGGTGTCACTCACCTTCATATAAAGGAATGGATTGATTGCATACGCAGCGGTGGGACCCCGAGTGCAAATATGGAACGGGCATATGAAGAAGGAATAGCCTGTTTAATGGCCCACAGGTCATATCTTGAACATCGCCGGATAGAATGGGACTCGGTAAACAGAAGAATTGTTTAAAAAAGTATTATCTTGAAAGGTTCAATCTTTAATACAGTATTAAACAATAATAAAATGTCAAAAAAGAACTATTCGAGTCCTGAGCTTGTAAAACAAAATTCACTGGCTGGTATCGGAGCTGTTGCCCTGAGCGTAGCTCCTGCCATTCTTAGCAGCTGTTCCGGAGAATCCCCGGCTATTTCGGGCGGACGACCCGTAAGAACTAAAAGCTGGTCACCCTGGCCGTTATGGAATCCTGAAACTGATGAAGCACAGTTTCTTGAGGTGCTTCGCAGTGGTGTCTGGTCGAGATCAAAAGTGGTCACTGAGTTCGAAAAGAAATGGGCAGAAACTATCGGAACAAGCCGTTGTCTTGCGGTTATTAATGGCACCAGTGCAATCACTGCATCTCTGGTCAATCTCGGGATAGGAGGGAGAGATGAGGTCATTGTTCCGCCTTATACATTTGTGGCTACAGTGCTTTCTATTTTACAGACAGGTGCCATGCCTGTATTTGTTGATACCGATCCTGAAACCTTTCAGATCGACCCGGAAAAGATAGAAGCTAAGATAACACCACGCACAAAAGCGATATTGCCTGTACATATTCTTGGTTTGCCTGCAAATATGGAACGTATAATGGCCATTGCTGAAAAACATAATCTTTTTGTGGTTGAAGATGCATGTCAGGCGTGGCTGGCCGAGATAAACAACAAAAAAGTCGGATCATTCGGCAATGCAGGATGCTTCAGCTTCCAGAGCTATAAAAATCTGCCAATGGGCGAGGGCGGAGCTATCGTAAGCAATGACGAAGAATTTATGGACAGATGTTACTCGTATCATAATTATGGCAGCCCTTATGGTTCTCTTATTGGTGATGTGTCATCAGGAGCGGTAATAGCAGGTACAAAGCTGAGACTAACTGAGTATCAGGCTGCTATTGGTCTGGCGCAAATGAAGAAACTTGATGAACAGACTACAACAAGAAGTGACAATGCTGCATATCTGCAGTCACAGCTTAAGAAGATACCCGGTATACTGCCATATGTATTAAACAAGGATGTGACAAGAGCTGCATTTCATTTATTTCCTTTCAGGTATAAGAAGGAAGAATTTGAAGGACTTACGAGAGATGAATTTCAAAAAGCGCTTATTGCAGAAGGCATCCCATGTACCGGCGGATATGCACCTCTCAACAAGATGCCGTTTATTGCCAATGCCTTTAAAACCAGGAATTACCAGAAGATGTATCCTCCTGAATTGCTTGATTACAATAAATATATGGACCAGAATCAGTGTCCGGAAAATGATAAACTATGCGAAGAGGCAATATGGTTTCAGCAGAACATGCTGCTTGGAGATGAATCTGACATGGATGACATTGTAGCAGCTATTGAAAAGATTCACCGGAATGCCGGCAAGCTGAAAAATATGGAAACTTTGATACAGAGAATTCAGAGGAAAGAATATGATCTGACTTATTAAGAAAAGAAATATCAACAAGACTATAAAAAACTAAAAGATGCCTAAAAGAAATTATTCAAGACGTGAATTTGTGAAGAAAAATTCAATGGCAGGACTCGGGGCTGCGGTTGCAATGAGCATGCCATCTGTATTTTTGGCCGGAAGCTCAGCTGATACTCCTGCAATACTTGGCGGACAGAAAATCAGAACGACAGACTGGCCAAAATGGCCAATCTGGAATTCAGCCACTGATGAGGAACAGGTATTAAAGGTACTCCGCAGCGGTGTATGGTCAAGAGCCGGTGTTGTGACTGATTTTGAGAAACAATGGGCAAATGCAATCGGAGC
>JBBQJD010000122.1:0-10499 GCA_038325595.1 Bacteroidales bacterium
AGCAACCTATGACTCAGAACTTTTCAGGCAATCAATAAAGAACTTTGCCTTCGCAGTATTAACCAGTCTGGTTGCTTCAACGACATACTTTGCTTTAAGTCCGATTTCAACTGCACATTCTGAATTGCTTTCACGTACAAGTCCAAGTATTTATGATGTATTGATTGCACTGTTCGGAGGATTGGCCGGAATAATTGCAATAAGCAGTAAGCAGAAGGGAAATGTTATTCCCGGTGTTGCAATTGCAACTGCTCTTATGCCACCATTGTGCACTGCGGGCTATGGTTTGGCATCGGGCAAATATGAATTTTTTTTGGGAGCGATGTACCTCTTTACAATAAATACAGTTTTTATTGCTTTAGCCTCTGTGACAGTTTCCCAGTTTCTGAAGTTTCCCATACACACACTGGTGGGTGCTGCTCAGAAGAAAAGAGTAAACAGGATAATTACCGCAGTGATTCTGATAGTTTTACTCCCCAGCATTTATTTTGGATATGGACTTGTTCAGCAGGAGAAATTTATTTCAAACGCAAACAGTTATATTGCAGACATCAGCTCATTTGATGGCAATTACCTGCTTAAAAGTGAGGTGAATGCCAATTCAAGAACTATCTCACTGGTTTATGGAGGAATGAATTTTTCTGAAAATCAAAAAGAACTGATTGTGCAGAAATCAAAAAATTTCTTCCTCGATGATGCTGTGATATATGTGAATCAGGGTCTGTCATTTGGCGATTTTGATCTTAAAAATCAGGAAGTTGTGAAATTACGTGAAGAATTGAATAATATAACCATTGTATTAAGGGCAAAGGAACTTCATATTGACAGTATTACTAACAGGGCTTATTTGGGAAGAGCACTTCTCACGGAGATCAAAAATATATATCCACAAATTACATCTTGCACTTTCTCAGAATCTTTCCTGTTCAGCTCAGACGATTCGCGGAGAAAAACTGCAATAATTCTTTTCGGATCTGATAAAGGGAACTTGTCGGGATCAGAAAAAGAGAAAATCAACAACTGGGCCAGAACGAGATTAAATTATGAAGACGTAAAAGTAATTTACGAATAATTTGCCTCAATTAAAGAAATAAGGTATACATTTTGTTATATTTACTTACGTGGAAACATACCACTGTAATGAACATAAAATTTAAGAAGAATGAAATCAATAATTCCGGCTTTATTAATTCTGTTATTTGTTGTTGATCCCGCAAACAGTCAGAGTGATTTTAAAGTTATAAAAGTGAACGGGACGATTTTACTCAGGACACGAGGCATATCCCTTGAAACGGGTACTGTCTTTTCCGAGAAAGAGGATCTGCTGTTCAGGTCCGAAGATGCCACCGCAGCAGTAATAAATTCACAAAAAGGCAGACTGATCCTGACAAGTAAGAACCATGATATTTCAACTGCGAAGTCCAATTATCTGCCTCCAATGTATAATATAGCTTCAAGAGGCTTTTCGATTAATGACGACCCGGGAGATTATTTTTCAGGAAGGTACGTTGTTCTTGATAAACAGAGTATTGAAATAGACGAGAAGAAATTTCCTATGGATAATGATCATTTTTTCTTTTTCAGATATTCTTTTAAGGGTGAGGACATAAATAAGAAACTTGGTTATTCGGGCAATTCACTGATAATTGATAAGATCAGTCTTCTTACTGTCGATGGGAATCCTATACCCAGTGCCGATAATACCAAAATAAAACTATTTTACCGCAAAGGGACCGAGTCAGTTTTCATAAGCGAGTTTGATCTGATCTTTCCAGATATGGATCAGCTGAAAAAGGAAACAGAGATAATTCTCAGCGAGATAAAAGAAAAAAAACCGAAAGAGAAGATCGAAGAAATTAATTCCTTTATAAATGAGTTTTACGGGAAAATTCACCGGGAAAATCTTGCTGTATGGATCGGGGACAATTTCGGTATCAAATAGATTACTCCATTATTCAATGAAATATCTGTTAAGCCTTATCCCACTGCTACTGTTCAATTTACAGTTGAGTGCGCAAGAGGCTTTCTATCCTGTAACCAATTATTCAACAAAGGATTACGGTCGGGATTTGCACCCCACTAATATGTCAATAGCCCAGGATCTGCGTGGTATCATTTATGCAGCAAACGGATTCAGATTATTAGAGTATGATGCCAGTACATGGAATTCATATCCTATTAATAAGGAGACATGGATACTCTCGCTGGCAATTGACAGTTCAGGAATAATCTATGCGGGTTCACAAAATGAATTTGGTTTGTTTATCCCTGACGAAGTGGGTGAACTTCAATACAGATCTTTATCTGATTCTCTTGACATACAGGATCTTGATTTTACAAATGTATGGAACGTACATGCATTTTCCGGAGGTGTCGTTTATCAGAGTGAGGAGAAAATTTTTATCTACAGAAACGGTAAAATAAATACCATCAAATCCGAGACATCCTTTCACACATCCTTCATTGTTAATAACCGATTTTTTGTAAGGGAACGCGGTACCGGTTTAATGGAATTGAAAGATAGTTCTCTCGAGAAAATAAAGGGAGGAGAGATCTTTGACACAACAGGGATTTTTCTGATGCTGCCCTTCGGCAAAGGCAGCACAGAAATCCTGATCGGCACCAGGGATAAAGGATTGTGGCTGTTTGAACCGGATAACAATTCAGGTTTGTTCCGGTTCTTTACTGCTGAAGATCCTGAACTTCTGGAAAAATCAAAAATCACAGGAGGTATTCTTACCGGTGATGGATCATTTGCGATCAGCACCCTGCTTAACGGAGTGATAATTATTGACACACTGGGAAAAACCAGATCAATTATTAACAGCACTAAAGGCCTGTCAGACAATGATGTAAAGCAGATCATGCTTGACCGGAGCAATAATTTATGGGTTGCTTTGAACAATGGTATAAGCCGCATAGAGATTAGTTCACCACTATCATTCAATACATCAAAATCAGGTATTACCGGAAGTATAAACACAATATCAGGATATAAGGATCTTCTGTATGTCGGTTCAACCACAGGGTTGTTTGTCCGGACGCCTGATAATAAATTGCCCTTCAGACAGGCTTTCAATCTTAACATACCGGTAAGGTGCCTGATCGAAGCTGAGGGCTCTCTCCTGGCCGGGACAGATGCAGGGATTTTTATGATCTCAGGTAAAAACATTCGTAAGATCGATGACCAGGCTTCGGTTACCCTTTTTTACTCCCCTGAATTGAGTATTCTGCTCTCAGGCGGTCCGAAAGGATTGTCTGCCTACAGCTATGAAAGTTCGTTCAGTAAAAGTAAGCTGCTTGTTGATGGCGAAGATATTATAAGTATAACGGAAGAAAATAACAGAACCGGACCTGTTGATGAATTCTGGTTGGGAACAAGATATAACGGGGTGATACGGATTAAGTTAGAAGATGATCTCACCATAATTTCAGACAGGTACAGTAGTTCAGATGGCATCCCTGATGGTCTCGTTTTGACGGCGGGAATCAATTCAGTAACCTTGTTTGCAACAAGTCAGGGTTTATACAGTTTCACAAATGAAAATATTGTGAGGCAGTCAGTTCCTGATTCCCTGAAAAACAATGCTGATTTTTCCAAAGGCTACTTTTCTTTGGCGGAAGATTCCTATAAAATCATCGGAGAATCAGTCTCGTTTCTGGCTGAAACCGGGAACAAGGTATGGATCTGCTCTGATAATAAGGTTGGATACCTTGATAAAGCAAATGACATGAAATGGGTAAACAGGCCATTCAATGGAATTGAAGCCGGAAAAATAAATTGCATTTATCCGGAGGAAAATGGGATCTGCTGGATTGGGACAACCGACGGACTCATCAGATATGATGGTAATACAGGGAAAGTCTATGATGAAAAATATCCCGTTCTGATAAGGAAAGTAACACTGCCGGGACAGGATTCCACAATTTTTATGGGGGCAAACTCTAAGACAGACATAGGAAATTACGAAATATTAACTGAACAATCTGTAATCCTCAAATCATCTTTGTCGTTTGGTAATAATTCAATAAGGATTGAGTTTTCGGCTCCATTTTATGAATATTCCGACAAAATCTACTATTCATATCAGCTTGAGGGGATGAATTCTAGATGGAGTCAGTGGACACAGGAGAACTTCAGGGAATATACCAACCTGCATGAGGGAAATTACACTTTTAATGTAAAAGCCAGGAATATTTACGGAACAGAAAGCCTGCCGGCTCACTATAGTTTTGTAGTGCTCCCTCCATGGTACAGATCAGCTCCGGCATATTTCTCATATTTTATACTGGCAACAATTATATTATGGCTTGTTGCCCGAATTTACTCATATCGGCTTAAGCGTGAGAATATCAGGCTCGAAGGGATCGTTTCTGAAAGAACCGCGGAGGTTGTGAGGCAAAAGGATGAAATTGTATCAAAAAATACAATTCTTGAATATCAGAAGAAGGAGATCGAAGACAGTATCCGGTATGCAAGCAGAATACAGTCGGCCGTTATTCCGTCAGAATCTGTTTGCCGCGAATTATTGCCCGAAAGCTTTGTGGTGTTTAAACCTTTGAATATAGTAAGTGGCGACTTTTACTGGATCAGCAATAATGGCAACAAAACAATTTTTACAGCTGCTGACTGCACCGGTCATGGTGTTCCGGGTGCCTTTATGAGTATGCTTGGGGTTGCATTTCTTAATGAGATTGTAAACAAAGACAATGTTACAGCTCCAGATATGATCCTTAACCAGTTGAGGGAAAAGGTTATTCAGGCACTTCAGCAACAGGGTATTTACGGTGAAGCACGCGATGGAATGGATATTGCTATTGTCAGCATAGATAAAAAGGATAGAAAACTTGAATATGCAGGAGCCTATAACCCGCTGATAATGATCAGGAATGGTGAAATTATTGAAACTGCCGGAGATAAGATGCCCATTGGGATATATGAAAATATGAGGGCTTTCAGTAATCATGTGACAGACATAGAAAAAGGAGACGTTTTCTATATGTTTTCTGATGGTTATGAAGATCAGTTTGGTGGACCGGACGGGAAAAAACTAAAATCAAAAAGACTAAAGCAGTTGCTGGTTGAAATTCATAAATTCCCCATGGAAAGGCAGAAAGAGGTACTTGAGAACACCTTTGAAGAATGGAAAGGTGACCTCCCTCAGATTGACGATGTGGTTGTCGTGGGTTTGTTAATAAGTTAACAGAGCTATTCCATCAAAACAAAAGCACCCCAGTAATAGGGATCGTACTTTGATCTCATCTCCTTCTGAGCATTGTAGAAAGCTTCTTTTATATTTCTGACAGCCAAAAGGTTATTGTAAAAACTTCCCATGAACTCCACGGTCTCCTTATCAGGGATCTCCCATAGACTCATAATAATATTTTTAACACCTGCCATTTTAAGAGCCCTCTGCATTCCGTAAACACCTTCACTTCCCTTTATATCACCAAGACCAGTTTCGCATGCTGATAAGACCACAAGATCGTTTTTACGCATATCGATTTGCGTAACCTCCTGTGCTGTAAGAACACCGTCATCTGCCTCCTTTTTCTCAGCGCTGACCCAGACATCATTAGCCCCGGCAAGCACAAGACCCGATCTCATCAGAGGATTTTCATTATTTACAAAAGTGTTTTCACCGAGGCTCCTTGTTGTCCCACGGAATGTGATCTGTCCGTAATCAATCTCCTGCTTTTTTTCTTCAAACCGTACTTCGTTCGGATCAGCAAAAAAGAAACCATGTGTAGCAAGGTGAAGGATATTGAATTTTCGCGCATTTTCCTTAAAAAAAGTTTCAGTTGCTTGATTATCTGAGAGATAACTCACCTTAATATTCCCTTTTTCCAGTATATCATTAATTGCATTACCCTCATTTTTTGTGCCCTCCAGATAATCCCACACCTGTGTTTCCGATTTTGTTTCACTATACTGAATACCACCAAAAACCAAAGCTGAACCATCATTACCCTGAGAAAAAAGGTTCTGTACGGCATTATTTCCAGTACTGCCTTTTACCATAATCCGGTAATTATCACACAGATAAACATTTTTTCCGTTGCTTATTGCAGGGAATGATATCTTGTTAAGAAGACCGGAGGGTGAGACATATACATTTTTCGCACCGTTCAGATATTTTTCAAGAGGTTTCCATATAAGATTGTAAAGCCTCGCATCATTCGTGTTGGCAGTGCCATAGATTTCATTAATATATGAAAAATCATTCTCTCCCTTTTTATCGATAACCGGACTGAGCTGATCTTCTGTAAATAGTTTTACCATCTCAGGATATTCCGAGTTATTCCTGAGCACCAGTGCACAATATGTAACAGCAAAACCTCCGTCTTTCTCCATTCTTTTGAAATCGGTAAATTCAATTGCTGCCTCATCAGGTTTAAGATTCTTCCTGACATCTTCCCAGGTAATCTGTAATCCTTTTCTGTATTCACTGAAATCCTGTGAGCCGGCCACCAGTGAACGTTCAAGCGAATTTGCTTTACTCTCAAGTTCAGCAACATCTTTTTCGCGCAGATCCACCGGAGTTGAGTACAGAACAGAAATCTCCTTTTGAAGAAGTATCCATTCGTCATATTGCTTCAGCAGAGCCGGATCGTTGCTGTTAAGAATAGCCAGCCTCATTGCAGTGCTTGATTTAAGCATCAATCCCTTATTGAGAAGGACATTATCGTACGTATGCCTTGTAATAAACGGATTAGTTCTTTTTCTCATAAGGGAATAGGAGGAAAAAGCATCTGCATCCGGTAGTCTGGTTGTGAAATACCTCTCCTTCTCAACTTCTGAGAGATAGGAAAAATCCTGCAACATCTTATGATTCAATACATTAATATATTCAAGCTTTAGCTCTTCCTCAGTTTTAAAATCATCAATATTTGAATAAACAATAATTAATGATTTCAACATTTCTGCATATGCAGGATGATAAGGACCTACTGCTTTTCTAATATTTGTTGCTTTTCCTACAAGCGCTTTGATTAGTAAGAGACCCAGTCCTTTCATTTCATCACTTGCAATACTGGCTTTTGTATTTGAAGCGCTGACCTCAGGATACAAACTGTTCATGATGGAAATAATTACAGGTTCAGGTGCCGGGTTTAGATCCATTGTCCGGGGTAATTTACCCGACATACTCATCTTTTTCATCAATGTAACCACCCGTGAAGACATATTTGCTTCTTCAGCCATACCGGTAAAGGTCTTGATTGAATTCTTCTTATCACCTGAAAGATTGTACCATATGCCACGGTTTATTAAAATAGAGAGGTAATACGGGTGAGGGTTCTGACAGTTCATCATGAAAACGGAATCCGCCCTGTTAATCAATCTTCCGGCTTCAGATAATCTCTCACTGTCCTTATCTTCTGAACTTGCAAAATACTCTTCCGAAAGGCCGGAGGAAGCCAGGTTGTTGAGCATAACAGCATAAACCGGATTGTCTGTTTGATTAGCCATCTTAATAATTTCTGCAGCTTCTCCGATGGTTTTTGAGGCAATTTCAAAATTTCCGATTTCAAAGTACATAGCGCCAAGGTTATTAAGGCAAATAGCTGTTTCAACCCGATCAGACCCCTGATTCTTTTTAAGAATGTCTATAGCTTCAATAAAATTGTTTTCTGCAAGTTTAAAATTTCCGGTATTATAATAAAGCACTGCCAGGTTATTAAGAGCTGAAGCGTAACCCCGACTTTCAGTGCCAAACTCCTTTTTGCAGAATTCAATTACGTACTGAAATCCTGTCTCAGCCGCAGGTAGATTTCCGATATTATTGTTCCATGCAGCCTGGTCAGATTTGTTCTGAACTGACTCATATTTTGTCGTAATTCCGTGATTGTTAAATATTTCTTCTGCCCGTTTAAGATACTTATCTTCCTGATTAAGAAATATCATGTCGTTTTTTGCACAGCCCATATCATGGTAAACCCCGGCATAATTGTAAAGAATTACTGCATATTCCGGACTATCGCTTTTGAATAGTGACAATGCTTTTTTGTCGGCTTTTCTTATCTGGGTCAGAGCTTCTTCATATTCACCGGACCTCCGGCATATCAGCGAGGCAGCCTGCAGACAATCTACATATTCTATTCCCTCCGTTTGTTTAAGCGATTCCATTAATCCTGCTTCCTTTAAAATGAAATATCTTGCCTTTTTATAATTTCCAAGGTAATAATGAGAATAGGCAAGATCACTTAATGCATTACAATATTGAATACTGTTTTCACCAATTACTCCCCGCATTATGGCAGCCGACTCCTCAGCATAATAGAGTGCCGAATCATAATTTGTCTCTATCATGAATTTTTTGTGGAGAGACTCTGCTTTGGTCCATTGTTGTGACTGACAGATTAACGGAGTGAAAAAGGAAATGAGGATAAGAATAAATAATTTTTTCATGAGCTGATAAAATGTATCACACTAAAGTAATTAAAAAGTATAATAATTGTTAGATTTGATTAATTATCAGATCAACAAACAAACTGTTTATTGTATGAAAACAACGATTACTCTATTTTTATTCTTTGCAATTCCGATGGCATTGACTGCTCAGGACACAATTTTTGTAAAAACAGGACAGGTAATTCCTGCGGTTATTGTTGAAAAGAATAATACTGAAATAAAATACAAAAAATTCGGTCAGGCTGAACCTGCACCAATTTACTCGTTGTTCATAAGTGATTTAAAAAGGATTCATTACCAGGATGGAATAATTGCTGATTACACACAGGCAGGTCAGCCTGATACCGGGAATAAACGGGCAGCGGCAATTGAAAATGCCGGTACAATGAAAGCAATGAAGTTAAGTATCGGAGGAGCAATTGAAAATTTTAGTCGAAATACAGATGATGCCCTGCTGATCCTATGGCGTGACAGACTGGTAAATCCTAAGGCCACAATAGGAGGAAATCCTCTTTCTTTTCCGGTTATCTTTCAATTTAGCGCACCTTTGGGTTACATGCAAAGGAACTGGTTTGGAGGTGAAGTTCAGTTTGTCATTACCCCATCTGATGCCATATATGCAACAAACAGCAACGGATCGTATGAGATTAAACTTAAATACTTAAATTCAAATATTTCATTGTTTTATGGCCGTTCACTGAACCATAAAAATAATCTTGTGGCAATAATCGAACCTGGTTTGGATATGGGATTTATGAGTGGTTATATTAAACTCAATAATACAGCCTATAACATCTATGGAAACGTTGGAATGGGTTTTCATACAGCGATCGGAGCCGACTGGCTGATATCAAAAAGATTTACAGCAAGTTTGAGAGGAGGCTACCGTTCCATGAAATTCAAAGCTATCTGGGAAGACCGCACAGTAAACCCAACAAAATACTACGACTTTTATGTAGATCCTCCCAGTGATGAGATATTATATATAACCAGAAAAGGTCCATTTGCCAGTTTTGGACTTAAATGGTCGTTTTACTCAAGACTATCAACTACCCAGATTGATGAGTAACCCTCTTGTCTAAAACTTCAGGGCTAAGCCAATCCCGTTTTCCTGCAAACCGAAATCAAGTTTGTAGGAAACCGGTTTATTAACAGAAGAATTATATAATAGCGCTGAACTGCGGACCTTTGATTTTCCTGAAGAAGCCATTATAATGGCAGCAACTATAAAACCGCCATCTATTATAAGGCCGGGAATACCTGCCCTGATTTTCTCCTCCGAAGTCTCTTTTTTATTTGCCATCTGGGAAAAAACAATGCTAGTAACAATGATGCCATAAGTACAACCGTTACTTAACCGATACAGTTTTCTTCCTGATTCATACAATCTGAGGGCTTCGGGCTGATCTTCCATCAGGAGCCGCACAGTTTTGGGTGCCTGCACTACTCCATCAAGATAAACATTCTTCTTTTTTGCGGTAAGTAAACCTGATTTATTGCTTTGAGCTGCTACTTCAGGTTTTGATGTTTCAATCGCTCTGATATCCGTTTGAGCTTTTGACCCTTTCTCATATCTGATACTTGTTACATTCGCTCTGGAAACAGTATATAATGGCCCTGAGGGATTATCATATTCGCGATATCTGATAATGTCGGTACCTTCTTCAACAATATTTACCTGTAATTCTTTCCCGCTTTTTAGCATCAGCACATCCTGCGCAAATACTGTTGTTGCGAAGGGAAAAAAACAAATCATGATTGTTAAAAATGCCCGGTTAGATATTCTCTTACAAACATCCTTTTTAACCAGAGAATAAGTTGAAGTTTTCATTTCAGTTGATCCGAATTAGGTGGTTATGAACTTTTTTATCTGTCATTTAACATGAACATTGTTATCAAATATACAGACTGAAATCCAAAAAACAATCTTTTCCCTGACTATTAAACCTTGAAATTGATTATTAGGAATCATTTATACATAAAGTGTAAAATCTGGCGAAACAATCAACAATCTTTTTTGTTCTTTTAAAGCAGGGTTGTGATTAATGATTTAAATCAAGATAAGATGAAAAAGTTAATCCGATTA
>JBBQJD010000123.1:0-10346 GCA_038325595.1 Bacteroidales bacterium
ATTCCTCCAAACCTCCGCAAGCTTCGGTTTGTCGGAATTCAGGATGACAGGGTATTTTTGGGTACATAGGAGGAAGAAGCGGCGATTCGAACTCAAAATAGTAGATATAAATAAATCTTTCGAATCGCCGCTTCTTCCTCCAACTAAAATAAACTGCATTGTCATCCCAAATTTTCGCCAACCCTGAGCCTTCGAGGGGTTGGCGAAAATGAGGGATCCCCTTCTCGTTGAGACAAAATTGAATGTGATAAGAGATTAGCTTCAAAAAGGAGGACTTGTCCCGCATCAGCGGGAGCCTGCCCCGCAAAAGCGGGGGGAAACTAACATCTTGTTATTCTGATACATATAAATATTATAATTTTTAAAGGCTTCTTAAGTTGACGGCCTTTGGGGGCCAGGGGGAGAGGCCAGTCATATGCAGTTTCGAGATGTTTCTAAAGAGTAGCTTTTTGAAGGAGGGGAAAGCTAAATAGCTGATATTATGACCTATACAGCATATTTATGATTCCAAGAGGTTGACGACTCTAACCCTAAGGGCTTAAAAAGACTATCTGACCTATTCCTGATATCATAATCCCTGACTAAGCATTACTCTTCCACTCAACCGAATCATCGTCAAAAATCTCCTTTTTCCACACCGGCAGTCTTTCCTTTATCAATTCAACTGTCATGCTGCAGGCATCTATTGCCTCACGACGGTGCCCCGCGGAAACCTGGACAAGTAAAGAAAACTCCCCGGCTTTGACAATTCCAATGGAGTGGAGGATCCTTATAGATTTTACATCCTTGAATTTGGCCGATATCTCCCCTGTAATCTTATCTGCCTCAGCATTTACCATAGATTCATAAGCGGAATATTCTATAGCTCTGACTCTCTTTCCATTTATTTCGTCAGACCTTACCTGCCCCAGGAAAACTGAATGTCCGCCTGAATCAGAATTGCTTTCTGTTCCGGTTAACAATTCAGCTATCTGATGCTTTGTTACAGGACTGTTAATAAGGTACTTGTTCATCAATAAAGTAATTAGTGTAAATTTTACACTTATCCACCGGCAAACGGAGGCATGAGCGCAATCTCATCCCCGTTACTCAATAACGGGTCATTATCAGTTATGGTATTATTCAGTGATATCCTGAAGTCGTAATGGACCATCTCGGGAAAATCATCATTGATTCTATGCTTCAGATCACTTAGAGATTTCACGTCCCTGTAACTTTTTATGCTTGCACCGGCTATATCTGTAAGAACACCGAAAAATAAAACTTTCACTTCCATAATTTCCTTCCTTTCAACATTTTAATGAGCTTCGAACCAGTTCTTTCCTATTCCCCAGTCAACTTTAAGGGGCACATCAATTTTTACGGCATTTGACATTTCAAATACAACCATTTCCCTGAATGGCTCAAATTCAGATGTTTCTGCTTCAAAAATAAGTTCGTCATGAACCTGTAGGATCATTTTTGACTTAAATCCTTCCTGTTTTATCCTGTCATATATTCTGACCATGGCAATCTTGATAATATCAGCAGCACTTCCCTGAATGGGTGCATTGATTGCATTGCGCTCAGCATTTCCTCTTACAACCTGGTTTCTTGAATGTATGTCAGGAAGATAGCGTCTGCGACCGAACATGGTTGTGACATAACCCACCTCCCTGGCTTTTCTTATGCTTTCCTCCATGTAAATTTTAACCCCGGGGTATGAATTAAAATATCCATCGATCAGATCTTTTGCTTCCTTTCTGCCAATAGTGAGCCGTTCAGACAGTCCAAAGGACGAAATTCCATATATGATTCCGAAGTTCGCTGTCTTGGCACTGTTCCGCATTTCACGGGTGACATCTTCTATTTTTATTCCGAATATTTTTGAAGCTGTGGCTGCATGAATGTCATTCCCTGAAAGAAAATCATCGAGCATGCTCCTGTCCCTGCTCAGATGAGCCATAAGCCTCAGCTCTATCTGAGAATAGTCGGCAGAAAAGAAGATATGATCCTTTTCAGGTACAAAAGCTTTTCTTATTTCCCTACCCCGGACATCTCTCATAGGAATATTCTGAAGATTCGGATTATTCGAACTTAACCTCCCTGTGGCAGCCACAGCCTGGTTGAAGCATGTATGAATCCTGCCGGTATTTTTATTGACAAGCAATGGAAGAGCTTCAACATATGTTGTCAGAAGCTTCTTCAAGCCTCTGTATTCCAGCACTTTGTCAATAATAGGGTGCTTGTGTTTCAGACGCTGAAGAATTTCTTCATTAGTAATAAACTGTTTTGTCTTGGTCACACGAGCCTTCTCATCAAGTTTCAGCTTAAGGAAAAGTATATCGCCAAGCTGCTTTGGAGAGGAAATGTTAAATTCCGTTCCGGCCAGAACGAATATTTCTCTTTCAAGCTGAAGTATATCTTCACGCAGATCCACCATAATTATTTTGAGATCCTCCAGATCGAGCCTTACACCTTCTCTTTCCATCGAAGCCAGAACCCTGATAAGAGGCATTTCGATATCATCTGAGAGCAGGCCAAGACCTTCAGCACTGATGCGCGGCTTGAAAATATTCCAGAGCTGATATGTAATATCTGCATTTTCAACTGAGTACTCTTTAAGTTTTTCAACAGGAACTGAACGCATACTTTTCTGATTTACACCTTTCTCCCCGATAAGCGACTCGATCTGAACAGGATTGTAAGAAAGATAAACTTCGGATAAAAGATCTATGCTATGCCGCATATCAGGTTCAAGCAGGTAATGAGCGATCATTGTATCGAACAGCGGTCCTTTTACTTCAATGCCATAATTTGCAAGTACCTGCATGTCAAATTTCAGGTTCTGTGCAATTTTCATAATGCCCGGATTCTCAAAAACCGGTCTGAGCAACTCCAGACGCTTCTGTGATTCCGGTAGTGATTCAGGAAAATGAACCAGATAGCCTGTTCCTTTTTCCCATGAGAACGACAGGGCAATAAGTTCAGTGTTCAGCACATCTATGCCTGTTGTTTCTGTATCAAAACAGAATTCTTTCAGATTCCCAAGTTTATCAACTAATTCCACTGTTGAGGAATCATTGTCAATAAGTATATAATTATGGCTTACATCATCCCTGTTAGTTCCGGGAACCTGAACTGCTACCTGGGCTTCGGCAAAGAGAGAACCCTGAAGTGAATCTTTTGGCGGAGCTATTGCCTGCATTGGACCCCTTGGCTTCTCAGACTTATCAATGCCGTTGAGAATTTTTGTACCAACAGCCCTGAATTCAAGTTCATCAAAAAGAATTTTAAGCTTTTCAGGATCAGGCACTTTAAATTCAAAATAACTTTCATTTAGCTCAACAGGAGTATCCTGATCTATTGTGACCAGCTTTTTTGAAAACTCAATAACTTCCTTATTCGCTTCAATTATGTCTTTTAACTTACCCTTCAGCTTATCTGTATTTTTGAACAGTTCTTCAACACTTCCATACTCGGAAATAAGTTTCATCGCAGTCTTGGGTCCGACCCCGGGCGCTCCCGGAATATTATCAGAGCTGTCGCCCATTAAGGCAAGTACATCAATAACCTGCTCAGGCCGGTCAACACAAAACTCTCTTTTAATGTCGTCAATACCCCAGAGAATTGATTCATTTCCGCTTCTGGAGGGTTTAAACATAAAAACCTTATCAGATACAAGCTGTGCAAAATCCTTGTCAGGGGTCATCATATAAGTGGTAAACCCTTTCTCTGTAGCTTTGCGCGCGAGTGTGCCAATTATATCATCAGCCTCAAACCCGGGACAATCGAGGACTGGGATTCTGAAAGCTTCTATAAGACGTTTAATGTAAGGAACTGCATTGCTTATGTCTTCAGGTGTTTCATTGCGATTAGCTTTATAATCAGCAAACATATCATGCCTGAAAGTTGAAGACGGGTGGTCGAAAACTACAGCTATATGTGTCGGTTTTTGTTTCTCGAGAACTTCCTGAAGAGTCAGAAGAAAGCCAAATACAGCCGAGGTATTCAGCCCTTTTGAAGTAATTCTTGGATTTTTTATGAATGCATAATACGCACGGTATATTAGTGCATATGCATCGAGTAAAAAAAGTTTTTTAGAAAGATTCTCTATCATACTGTTTTATTCATAACAACGACTAAAAATTATTGAAGCTTTTCATTATCAGAAGCATACCATTCGGCGAAGGAAGTGGATGTTTCATAAAGCTTAAGGTTATGGAGTTTTATTCCGTCAGGAAGGTGATTCAGAATTCTTCCTGCGAAGTCAGAAACCAGGTTTTCGCATGTAGGCTGATAATCGACCATTACAGTATTTCCCATCATACGGGTGAATAGTTCTCTCTTCCCTTCATCAAAAAACCGTGGTATAGCTGCAGCATGATCAAATACATCAATTATTTCTTTTGCAACAATTGCTTTAAGATCGGTAAAGTCAATTACCATTCCATTTTTAGCATTATCCGGTTCATTGACAGGTATTCCACAAATAGTAACAAAAAGGCGATATGAATGACCATGAACATTTCTGCATGGTCCGTCATAATTCCAGAGCACATGCGCCATTTCAAAACGGAATTCCTTTGTAACCCTTATTGTTGAAGCCATATCTATCTCTATAAATAATTTACAAAAATAACCAATCCGCCCGATAAAGACTTAGTTTTCAGATGTCCTTTTCAGAGTCCTCAGAAAAAATATCCTTAAGTTTTTCAGGCCAACACAATTTTGCATAACTTTGCATTTTATTTTAACCAGCTAATTTAAATCGGGGAAAAATGGAAACTTTGGGTGATAATGAAGTCAGGTTAACTTTCCCTGCTATCTTTCATGAGACATTAAGGAAGTTTGGGAATCGCAATGCATATGCTTTTGCCGGAGAAGAACCAAAAACTTATGAAACAGTCAATAATGAGGTTAGAGCTTTAATGGCTTTTCTCGAAAAAAATGAAATCCATCCCGGAGATAAAGTTGCGATACTAAGCACAAACATGCCGAACTGGGGTGTTGCTTTTTTTTCCGTCACCTTCATGGGCGCGGTTGTTGTGCCTATCCTTCCTGATTTTTCGTCTACAGAAGTCAGGAATGTTCTTGAACATTCGGGAGCAAAAGCGATTTTTATATCCGGCTCACTTTTACCGCGTATTGAAGGATTTAAATCAGAAGATCTTAAAACCAGGATCCAGATTGAAGATTTCACCGTGATTTCTAGCGGGAAAGAATCTGTCAAATATGATCCGGCAGCCATTCCTGAAAAAAATTATGAAGTTCGGGAAGATGATCTCGCATCAATAATATATACTTCAGGAACAACAGGCCGTTCAAAAGGAGTGATGCTGACCCACAGGAATATTTCATTCAATGCAATGAAGGGCCGGAAGATACAGTGGATCGATGAAAATGACCGCTTCCTCTCTGTCCTTCCATTGTCGCATACGTATGAAAATACCCTTGGTTTGGTTTTGTCTATGCTCTGCGGCTCTTGCGTCTATTACCTCAGGAAACCACCCACCCCCGCGGTTCTTCTTCCTGCACTTGCTGAAGTAAAGCCAACTATGATGCTCACAGTACCTCTTATAATTGAGAAAATTTACTTCAATAAAGTACTTCCGGCATTCAAGGAAAAAGCAGTTTTGAGATTGCTGTACAAAATACCAGCATTCAGGAAAATACTCAATGCCGCGGCAGGGAAGAAGCTTCTGAAAACATTTGGAGGACATCTCAAATTTTTTGGCATTGGAGGAGCAAAACTCAACAAAACGGTTGAAAAGTTCCTTATTGAAGCCAGGTTCCCGTATGCCATCGGTTATGGACTTACTGAAACATCACCCCTGCTCGCAGGCTCAGCTCCACATAAGTCAGTATTTGAATCAACCGGCCCGTCAATTGAAGGAATCGAACTGATTATACACAATCCCGACAAGAAAACAGGAGAAGGTGAAATATGGGTAAAGGGTCCGAATGTAATGAAAGGTTACTACAAGGAACCTGAAATGACGCGTGAGGTTCTGACTCCTGACGGCTGGTTCAAGACAGGTGATCTGGGTACTCTTGACAGTAACAATAATCTTTATATCAAGGGAAGGCTGAAGAATATGATAGTTGGTGCAAGCGGTGAAAACATATATCCTGAAGAAATTGAATCAATTATCAATAATTTCCGGTTCGTAGTTGAATCTCTTGTAGTTCAGCAAAAAGGGAAACTCGTAGCACTGGTTCATGTCAATATGGAGGAGCTGGAAAAGAAATACCAGACCATCAAACAGGATATGACCAGACAGGTTGAAGACAAGGTTGACGAGATGAGAACTGAACTCCAGAATTATGTTAATTCAAAAGTGAATAAATTCAGCCAGATTCAAAAGGTGATTATACAGAATGTTCCATTTCAGAAAACTGCGACTCTGAAGATCAAGAGATTCCTGTACAGTTAGCTCACATGCGAGGGTCCCGCCCCTCTCACCCCGGGAGAGGGGTTGGGGAGAGGTGGGCTAATTTGCCTGGCTCGCCTCCGAAAATCATTTCAACTGCCAGAGCGGATTTGTGTATCCAGTACTATCTTGCAGCTTCCTTATATCTTTTATTCACCTCATTCCAGTTAATTACATTCCAGAATGCATCTACATACTCAGGACGCCTGTTCTGGTATTTCAGATAATAAGCATGTTCCCATACATCGAGGGTCAGAAGTGGAATACCTTTTATAGAGGCATTATCCATCAGGGGGTTGTCCTGGTAAGGAGTGTTGCCGACCGCCAGGCTTTTATCACTTTTTAAATATAACCAGGCCCAACCGCTTCCAAATCTTGTTTTAGCTGCATTGTTGAATTCTTCCTTGAATTTATCGAACGATCCGAATGCCTTGTTAATGGCATCAGATAGTTCCTTTGAAGGTTTTCCTGTCTCTTTTGCCATATTGTTCCAGAAAAAAGTATGATTGTAATATCCGCCTCCATTGTTACGGACGGCATCTTTCTCCTTTGACATCGAAGCAAAAATATCAGTCACAGACTTGCCTTCAAGAGGAGTACCCTTAATCGCATTTACGAAATTGGTAAAGTATGCCCGATGGTGCTTGTCATAGTGAATTTCCATTGTTTTTGCATCAATGTAAGGCTCCAGGGCATCGTATGCGTAAGGCAGTGGAGGAAACTCCAGTGCAGGAACTCCGGCTCCCTGGGAAGCTTCATTTTCAGGGTTACCGGCTTGTAAATAAGATCCAGCACCGACAGTTGCCAGAAGCAACCAGAAAAGTGTAATAAATAATTTTCTTCGTTCCATAATTTAGTGTTTTTATAATAACATTATAGAAGTATGTTTGTTCATCTTAGGGAAAACTCCAATGAAAAATGTAAGGAAATACCTGATTAAGAGAGTCACGAAATATTAGTATCTTTACAATGTGCTTTTTTGATTTGCGGCATTACTTTAAATTTATAAAAATGTATAAACTTACATTAACAACCAGATTTGCCTTTTTGGTTTTGATATATTTTGCCATTTCCTGTAGTGGCAACAACAAGAAGGCTGCTAAAAATGAAGTTTTTATTGGTGAACCATCTCTTATTGAAGTTTCGATAGGAGGAATGACATGTACCGGTTGTGAACAGACAATCCAGACAAATGTCGGAAAGGTGGAGGGTGTAAAATCTGTTACCGCATCCTGGAAAACAGGGAAAGCACTGATTGAGTACTTTCCACAGGTTACTGATACTTTACAGATAAAGGAGGCTGTCACAGGCTCAGGTTATAAAGTGAATAAATTCAGCCAGCCTGTATCAGAGGAAGCTACAGAATAAGACCAGAATATAAGATCCTATATATGAGAAGAATAACAGATCTCGGAAGAATTATCTTCGCAATTCCGTTTGCTCTTTTTGGTATAAATCATTTTCTTATGATGGATTATTATGTAGGAATGATAACCTCATTCATTCCTGGCGGAGCATATACAATTGTACTCACGGGGATCATGATGATTGCAGCCAGCATCAGCATCATTTCCAAAATATATGTGAAGTTCTCCACAATTCTGCTGGCAATACTATTATTTATTTTTATAGTAACAATTCATATCCCCCATCTTATTACTGAATCTGATAAAACGATAACCATTGTTGCCCTGTTGAAAGACATTTCACTAATGGGGGGGTCATTGATGATTGCCGGTATATATGCCGATGAGGATAAAGCAGAAAAAAAACATATTTAACCTTTCTCCTGTGTGATTGTTAATTAAAAAACAGAAGGATTTTTTCCAGGTTAATATTATAATGATTAAGGTATTTATTAACTATCATCCCGTAGTGAGGCCGCATCTTCTTAAAGGAATTTTTTTTATCTTTAAACTTTATAAACATCTAATGTAATATGGCACATTCAAGGCTTGTTTTAGCGGTGTTTCTATGTCTGATCAGCTTACAATCATTTTCACAGAACTCGCTTTTTGATCAGCAGATGCAGGTGGGTTTTGATGAAAAGCAGGGACAATACGCCGATCTTGATGTAAAGCTGATAAATGAATCAGGAGATACAGTGCTCCTCAGGGATGTAATTAACAAACCAACTTACCTGAATCTGGTGTATTATCGTTGCCCCGGAACATGCAGCCCTCTTATGTGGGGGATCTCCAAATTTATTGATGCTGTAGATCTTGAACCAGGAAAGGATTACAATATTATCACAATAAGCTTTGATTATACTGAAGGAATAGACCTTGGAATAAAGAAAAAAGCAAATTATGTCAGTACCATGAAAAAGAAAGATGCTGCCAATCACTGGCAATTCTTTGTGAGTGACAGTGCCAATATCGCCAAACTAACCAGGTCTGTGGGTTTTCATTATAAGTTCATCAATAATGAATTTGTACATCCTACAGGACTTATCGCTCTGGCTGCTGATGGAAAGATCACCAGGTACTTACGGGGAATAGAATTTTTACCATTTGACATAAAAATCACAATGGTTGAGGCGGCAGATGGAAAAATAGGGCCGAGCATCAATCGTTTACTGGCAGTATGTTATTCATATGATGAAGGCAGTAACAATTTTGTATTTAATGTGACCAAAGTTGCCGGGATTGTTATTATGTTCTTTGCAATAGTATTATTCTTATCACTTGCTTTCGCAAATAAATTAAAGAGGAAAAGAGCATGATTGAACAGGAAGTTATTCATGAACCCAGTTATCTAGAATATAAAGGAAAATACAAAGGCATCTTTTCCTGGATTTTCTCCACTGATCATAAAAGGATAGGATTATTATACCTTTTTTCCATTCTCACATTCTTTTCAATTGGTGCCACTATCGGATTGTTAATGAAGTTCGAACTCATTGCACCAGGCTCAACTATAATGAATGCGCAGACTTACAATGCCTTTTTTACCCTTCATGGAATTGTAATGATATTTGCTGTTGTCATTCCGGGTCTTCCGGCCGTATTTGGGAATTTTTTCCTGCCAATAATGATCGGTGCAAAAGACGTCGCATTTCCAAGAATTAACCTTCTTTCGTGGTATCTGTATATGTCCGGCGTAACATTAGTTGTTATCTCACAATTTGCAGGTGACCAGGCACCAGATACCGGATGGACATTTTATGCCCCATACAGTTTCAGAACTGCAGGCAATATGCTTCCGGCTGTATTCGGAGCTTTCCTGCTGGGTTTTTCTTCAATTCTTACGGGATTGAACTTCCTGGTTACAATTCACAGAATGCGTGCCCCGGGCATGGCCTGGATGAAAATGCCACAATTCGCATGGACCCTCTATGCAACTGCATGGATTCAATTACTTGCCACACCGATCATAGGGATCACTTTACTCATGATAGCTGCTGAAAGAGTACTGAATATCGGATTCTTCGATCCGACACTTGGCGGAGATCCTATACTTTACCAGCATCTCTTCTGGACATACAGCCATCCCGCAGTTTATATTATGATTTTGCCCGCTATGGGAGTAATATCTGAGATAATACCTACATTCTCACATAAGGTGATTTTCGGCTATGGGTTCATGGTTATAGCAAGTCTTTTAATTGCCTTTGTAGGTTCCTTTGTCTGGGGGCATCATATGTTCACATCAGGTATGAGCGATGTATCTCTTTATGCCTTCTCCCTGATGACTTTCCTGGTTGCCATTCCCAGTGCAATAAAGGTATTCAACTGGATATCTACGATGCATAAAGGTTCCATAGATCTGCAGACACCTTTTTACTGGGCCATGGGTTTTATTTGGGTATTTATGCTGGGTGGGTTTTCAGGACTTATTCTGGGTTCCCTTGCAGCCAATGTGCATCTGCACAACACTCATTTCGTTGTTTCCCATTTTCATTATATAGTATTCGGAGGAACAGGCTTTGCT
>JBBQJD010000124.1:0-10248 GCA_038325595.1 Bacteroidales bacterium
CAAATGGTAGAATAGCTGAATAACAGTCGCGAGGACAAAGACCCCGAATAAGGTTAATAAAAGAATATTGTCAGGGTTTTTCATTTAGACTTTGAATAGACAGCAATATTAGTAAGATATTCTTTAAGTAGAAAAAATGTTCTGATAATCTTTTAAGGTATCTATTTATTTTCACTGTACTATAATTAATAAATGATTGATAATCTGAAGCTACTTGTAGTAGTAAAATTCCGTAACCAATTTCTCAAGCGTAACTTTTCCGTATTTCAGTTCGGTTACTGTATTGTATGTCAAGTTATTGATTAATGTTACGGAATATCAGATGAGATAATAATTCAGAGTTGATATTTCAGGAATTATCTTAGATTTGTCATATGTATCTGATTTATTCTAGAGATCATTAACGCAAAGGCAACTATAGTACAATAATTAAAGAGTTAATACCGGCCGGCATCAATGAAGGATCAATTGGCCATGCGAATAAAGCAGGGCGATGAACAGGCATTCGAATTGTTCTTCCGTAAATTTTATGTCAGATTGTGTAATTTTGCAAATAAATTTCTAAATAATCCGGAAGAGGCCAGGGAGGTAGTTCAAGAAGTATTTTGCAGGCTATGGGAGAGACGTGAATTAATTAATCCTGAAGATTCTCTGAAATCATTTATTTTTAAGATTATACAAAATCAAAGCATTAATATTCTCCGAAAGCGTAAGGTTGAATCCAGATATACCGAAATCTATAAATTGGTTTATTGTGAACATTTCGACTTTTCTCCCCATGAGTCTCTTTTGGCAAAGGAATTGGAGGATAGTATTGCTATAGCTATTGGAGATTTACCAACGGAATGCCGTAAAATTTTCGAACTAAGCCGAAATGAGGGTCTCAAGTACAAAGAAATTGCTGAAACTCTTCATATTTCAATTAAAACAGTAGAATCACAAATGTCAAAAGCACTCCGGAATCTTAGAATTGATCTAAGTGACTATATTACATTTGCTCTAATCGTTTATTTCAGCCAAAATCTATAAGTCTCTTTTTTCAGGAAAGAGTAAATTTTATCACAAATTATTCCGGTTTGCCATAAGGGAATAATGTTACAATATTGTATTAGGTACGTGATTGATCTTTGAGGAACGTTGAATTAAGGTTGGTTGGTTATTGAAGTGCTATAACTGTTATAGCACTTCAATTTTTAGAATTAAAAATTTATTGTTAGAGAATAAGGGTAAGCGGCTTCGGAAGTGTATTAGCAAAAATTAATATTAATGAAGGAAGAAAAAAGTGTTGAATACCATCATTTGATTATAAAATTTTTAGCCGGGGAGATTTCAGAAAGTGAGATTGTTCTTTTAGAGGAATGGCTTAGAAAAGATCCTGACAACAGACGGATTTTTGATAAAGAAAATGAACTAAGGCAGATATTGACAACAAAGGCAAAGTTTCATTTTACTACTGACAAAACATGGTCAGATATTTCAAAGGAATCAGGAATCGGCGGGAAGAAAATTAAACAAGTCGTAATCCTGAATAGAATCAATTTCAGAATATTACTGGCGGCAGCATCAATTGCAGTTTTAGTTGCTATTGGCGGATTAACTCTGTGGCTGACTGAAAGACAATCAGATAAACAAATATTTACTGCATCAACAACTATATGTACAGATGAAGGAGAGAAGGCAAATATATTCCTTGCCGATTCAACCCGGGTATTTATGAATTCAGGTAGTAGCATTAAATATTCTACGGGATATAACATTAAGGATCGTACGGTAAAGCTCAAAGGTGAAGCATTCTTTGATGTTCATACAAATGCGGATAAACCTTTTGTTGTTAATTTGGGTAAAATATCTGTTTCTGCCACAGGTACCCGGTTTAATGTTTTATCTTACGAAAATGAGGGTCGAATTGAGACAACTCTTGAAGAGGGGAAAATAAAGGTTAAAATCGAAGGTCAGGATGATATTGAAGTTAAAACAGGCCAGCAGGTTGTCTATTTTACAAAAACAAATAAAGTCATCGTAAGGGATGTTTCCACGGAAACTTATACATCATGGAAAGAAAATAAATTAAGATTCAACGACACTCCTTTTGAAGAAGTGCTAAGAAAGATTGGCAGGCGATACAATGTAGTTTTTGAGATCACTAATGCCGATCTTCTGGAACTGAAGTACACTGCCACATTTATTGATGAATCTATTGAGGAGGTTATGCAGATGTTAAAGACTGTCAGTCCTATAAAATATACAATTAATAACCGCACCTCAATAAATGACAGGCATTATCTGAAGCCCAAAATTATTGTGGGAAAAAGAAAGACTTCCCTGTAAAATGAAAACATGATTAATAAAGATCATAACCTAACCAAACCAAACCAGATACTGCCTATGAAACATTCATCCATTTAACCTGAAAAAGCAAGGAAGCCCTTCCCGGCCTCCCTGCAAATTTTTAAGGCATAATACTACTACGTTCAAACCGGTATTATGCAATTTATTAATTGTTCAAAATCAACAAATCTATGAAAAAATCTAACATTCTGAGACGGATAGTTTTATTTGAATTTCTCTCTAAAAAAACCTACCGCATTATGAAACTAACCACTTTTCTTTTTCTAGTAACAATTCTGAACGTATTTGCGGATAATACTTACTCTCAAGTTACACTCCTGAATCTGGATATGAAGGACGTGCCGATGCAGGCTGTATTAAAAGCAATTGAAGGTCAGAGCGAATTCTTTTTTCTATACAGTTCAAAAATGATCGATGTTGACCAAAAAGTTGATATCGAGGTATATGAAGAGAACATATCGGGAGTTCTTGATAAACTTCTTGTAAACACTGAAATTAAATATACAGTTAAAGACAGGCAGATACTGCTGGTTAATAAGGAGGCTGAGGCAACTCTGGGGTTACAACAGAATCAGATATCAGGTAAAGTAACAGACGAAACAGGAAACCCTTTACCGGGAGTTAACATTACTGTTGAAGGTACAACAATCGGGGTACTTTCAAATGCTGACGGAAGATACACAATTAATGTATCTAATGATAATGTAGTCCTTGTCTTTTCTTTTATCGGATTTCAAAATCAGAAATTACCAGCAAGTGGAAAAACAACCATTGATGCGGTTTTAACTGCAAGTACAGAGCTCTTGGATGAAGTTGTAGTGACAGCTCTTGGTATAAAAAGGGAAAAAAAGGCCTTAACATATTCCGTTTCTGAAGTAGGAGGAGAAGCATTTGCGAAGATGCAGGAAATTAATCTTGGCAATGCCCTATCAGGAAGAATTGCAGGTGTAACTGCATCAGGAACTACTGGTGGACCCGCCGCGTCAAGCAGAGTTATAATCAGGGGTAATGGTTCACTAAATGGTGATAATCAGCCTTTATATGTTGTTAATGGAATGCCAATCACCAATGTAAATCCTGGATCTGCAGGAACTTATGGCGGGATTGACAGAGGTGATGGATTATCGAGTATCAACCCTGATGATATCGAATCCATTACAGTTCTAAAAGGTGGAACTGCAGCTGCACTGTATGGTTCACGGGCTGCAAATGGGGTAATCCTCATAACAACCAAAACTGGAAAAGCTCAAAAAGGGATTGGTGTCCAGTTTAATACAAGTTATACGTACGATCAAGTGATTAACCTTCTTGATTGGCAGTATGAATATGGTGCCGGAGGAGGTGGAATTGCACCTTTAACTCAAACGAACGCAATAGCTTATGGTAGAACATCATGGGGTGCAAGATTAGATGGATCTCAAGTCATGCAGATTGACGGGCAGTTAAGGCCATATTCACCACAAAAAAATAATGTCAAGAATTTCTATCAAGGTGGCTCAACATTCACAAATACAATTGCATTTAATGGTGGAAACGAGATCGCAAACTTTCATTTTTCAACTTCAAATACGGATAATAAATCTATTGTCCCAAATAACTCACTTAACCGAAAAACGTTTAACCTAGGAATGAATGCAACCCTTGCTAAAAAGTTAGTGTTCGAGGGGAATGCCCAGTATACCACTGAAGAAGTTGAAAACAGAACGTATTTGGCGGATTTTCAACTGAATCCAAATGCGGGAGCTCAGTTAATTGCAACAAATATTGATGTCAGAACTCTTGATCCGGGTTATGGAGCCGACGGTTATGAGTCACTATGGAGCGACTATATTTATGCTACGAATCCCTATTTTGCCATAAATAAAATTAAAAATGGAGACGAAAGAAAAAGGTTCATCGGTTCATTTAAAGCAAGATATAATATAACCGACTCTTTCTATGCAAGCACACGTTTTGGTATTGATCAGGTTGATCTGAGTGGCTATGCTATCATACCTACAGGAATTGCCTTCAATAACAGAGGACAAATGTCAGAAGATCAAAGTGTAAGATCTGAAACAAACATTGAAGGAACTATAGGATATAGTAAAGATTTAGGTTCATTTTCTGTCAATGTCTTTGCAGGTGGAAATCAGATGCACAATGTACTTTCAGGTACAAATCTATCGAGTGGCCAATTCAATCTACCTTTTCAGTATTTTATAGGGAATGGCAGCAGCCAGACATTTGGTAAAAACTTCAGTGAATTGGGTATTAATTCTCTATTCGCATCTGCAGATATTGACTTTAATAATTATCTATACTTGTCTTTATCTGGTCGTAATGACTGGTTTTCTACCTTGGATAAATCAAGCAATAATTTATTTTATCCCTCTGTCGGATTAAGCTTTCTTCTTTCTGAAGTCTGGGATTCAAAACCCACCTGGATAGATTATGCAAAAGTTCGAACTTCTTGGGCACAGGTTGGTGGTGGTGCTCCCAACCCTTATGCCATCGCCCAAACGTTTACCGCAGATCCGGTTACTCATTTGGGCCAGACCCTTATGAGTGTGTCAAGCGGAACGATTCCTTCATTGTTAACCCCATATACATCAACAACACTTGAAGCAGGTGTCGAGATGAGAGCTTATAAAGATAGGTTATCAATTGATCTGACAGTATATGACCGCACTACTACAGATGATATTGTTAACGCAACAATTCCTCCAGCAAGCGGTTACAGCTCTGTAGGCTTGAACGTAGGGAAAATGAGAAACAGAGGAATTGAATTAATGTTAACAGGTGTTCCTATTAGAACAGCAGGTGGATTTTCCTGGCAGACCTCACTCAACACCGCATATAATAATAATGAGGTAATTTTGATCTCAGAAGGTTTAACCGCGCTTCAACTACCGGGAGCTACTACAAGGACCTTAAATGGATGGATTTACCATTTTGAGGGGCAGCCTTTTGGAATGGTGGCAGGTTATAAACAACTTACTGATGCTAATGGACAGCTAGTATTCAATAGTACAAGTGGTTTGCCTGTCGCAGGTCCACTGGTTCCATTAGGCAAAGGTGTTGCACCATTAGCCATCAGCTTAAATAATAATCTCAGTTTCAAGAATTTTAATTTAAGTTTCTTACTTGATAGCAGATGGGGAGGTAGCATCTATGCTGCAACTAATGCTTATGGGACTGACTTTGGAGTACATAAAAATACAGTCAAGAATAACGTAAGGGAAACAGGAATAACCGTTTCAGGGGTCGATCAAATCGGAAACCCTTATACTGCTACAATCAGTGCTGAAAAGTATTTCCGGGGAATTGCATATAGTATTACTGATGAATTTGTCGAAAAAGCAGATTTTATTAAGATAAGGTCACTTATCTTAGGATATAACCTGCCAGCCTCACTTCTTTCAAAAACCCCCATTCAGGCTGCAAATATTTCATTTGTTGGCCGTAACTTGTTAATCCTGTACAATGCAGCTGAGAACATTGATCCTGAGTCAAATTATAATAATTCAAATGCCCAGGGATTAGAGAACTTTGGTCTTCCTACGACACGAAGCTATGGATTTAACCTTAGTATAAGTTTCTAAGATCGCTTTTATTCACTTTTAAATCATTCATCATGAAATATATAAAGAATAAATTATCAAGTATAACTCTGGTAGCTGGATTAATAGCTGCACTATTTATTTCCGGATGTGACAAAGGTTTTGAGGAAATGAATATAAATCCCAATGCCTATACTGAGCCCTCACTTGCACCTTTATTTACAACAAGTATAATAAGAACTGTAGGCACAGGTACCGCAGACAGAAACCGAGTTAATATAAAATACCTTTCCGGTGCCATGCAGTATCATGCAACACTCCAAAATTTCTGGTATGGAGAAAAGGGTATAGTAAATTCTCAATCGGGAAACTTCTTTGAAACAGTTTACTCTACACATTTAAGAAACCTTTCAGTTGTTATAGATAAGACAAACGGGAAAGATGATCTTGTTAATCAAAATGCCATAGCAAAAATATGGTGGATCTATGCGATACATCGTGCAACTGATGCATATGGTGATGTTCCTTACAAAGAAGCCGTTCAGGGAAGTATAAATGGTCTTTACAAACCAATTTACGACAAACAATCTGACATTTATCCCTGGATGCTTCAGGATCTTGAATCAGCTATAAGTCAACTAGATCCGGCTAAACCATCATTTGGTGCTCCGGATGTTATATATGGGGGGAGTGTAGCAAAGTGGAAAACATTTGGATATTCCTTAATGTTACGTCTAAGCATGCGGTTAACAAAGGTTGATCCGGCTTTATCGGAAACCTGGGCTAAAAAAGCAATTGCAGGCGGGGTGATGAAAAGTAATTCAGATCTGGCAAAATTAACTCATGCACCGACTTCAGGAAATACATGGAATTGGGATGCCAGCGAACTTAAAAGAGAAAGTCTTCCTGAAAGTGGCAAAGGATTAGGATTAGTAAAAATGGGAAAGCCATTTATTGACTTATTAAAATTAAATAACGACCCGCGATTATCATTTTATGCCACATTATGGGAAGGAAATATTCTTGCAAAGCAAATACAATCCATTTCTCAAACAACCGTGCCTGAATTGCAAAAAGGACTTCCAAATGGTTACGATGCCGGAACTATCGGTAGCGCGATTCCTGGTTGGAGTAATTCAATGTTAACCTCTTACTCTGAAATGAATACAGCTACAATAGCAAATTTATCAACTCCATCAATCATTCTCAGTTATTCAGAGGTGGAATTTTTGCTCGCTGAAGCTGCACTTAGGGGTTGGGAACCTCTTGTAGCACCCGAAGTTCATTATCAGAATGCCATTAGAGCTAATATGGAGTCAGCATCGTTATATCCTTTCAGTAATATCGCTCCAATGGAAATTACTCCCACAGAGATTAATGACTATTTGGCAGGGCATACACTAACCGGAACATTCAGTGACAAGATGAACCAGATTCATACTCAATTTTATTTAGCACATTATATGTACCTTGATTTCTTTGAAGCATGGTCGAATTGGAGACGCACAGGATACCCAAATATCCTAACTCCAATAAATTATGTTCTTAATACGACAGGAGGAGCTACAATCAGACGTTTAATATACTCCTTTGATGAAAAAGCTCTTAATGTAGTAAATTATGAGGCTGCGGTTTCAAGTCAGGGACCCGATACTTATATGACCCGTGTTTGGTGGGATAGACAATAAATTTAAATTATTTTATAGGTCTGGTCATTAACCTGAACCAGACCTATTAAACCATTACTTAAATTGATTTTTATGAAAGACAATCGTAGAGATTTCATTAAGAAAAGTGCAACAGTGGCAGCAGCCATTTCAGTTGGAGGAATATCCGGATGCTCTGAGTCGGGTAAACAGGAGAGTAATAATGCTGCACCGAAATTAATGCAGTGGCCTGTTGTTGAAGGACCCGATACTCCGAAGCTATGCGTTGGTGGGGCAGGCTCTGATGAGAAACGGATGATAGATATCAAACAGATGGGTGTCGATTACATCCTTGGTGGCGGAGGCCAAATTCCATGGAAAGAGGAAACCCTTCGTTCCAATATGGACAAGGCTAAGGCAAATGGTCTTACCATAGTTAATATGATGATTGGTGGCCATCCTAACTGCATTTATGGCAGGGAAGGGAGAGATGAGGAGATAGCGAAAATCAAGGAATCAATTGTTGCAGCAGGGAAAGTGGGCATTCCGGTTATTGAGTACAACTGGTATATCGACAGACTTATGGAAGGCTACTACTATAAGGAGGGCCGTGGCGGATCAGGTATAACTGCATATGATTATGCTCCGGTAAAAGAACTTCCTCCAAAACCTGAGATAGGTACATATACTGCTGAGCAGGTATGGGACAATATCACATACTTTCTCAAGGCAATTATTCCGGTAGCCGAACAGGCCGGAGTGCGTCTTGCACTTCATCCCAATGATCCTCCTGCCGCCATCAGTCACGGATCGCCACAGATTATGGGAAGTTTTGAGGGATGGAAGCGGCTACTTGATATTGTTAAGAGTCCGACAAATGGAATGACCTATGATCCGGGTGTGTGTAAAGAAATGGGAGAAGATCCTGTTGAGGTATTACGTTACATTGGATCACGGGACCAGATCAACCATGCTCATTACCGCAATGTTACAACCCAAATACCTCATGATAAATATGAAGAGGTATTCTTTGATGTGGGAGAAGTAAATATGTTCGCAGTGATGAAGGAGTTTTTCAATGTTGGATACAAAAGGTACATCTATCCAGAACATGGACGCTTCTTTACGCGCGATGCTGAATTTCCCGGATATAAAGCCGGAGGAGGATATCCCGGTGGTGGAGGAACGACCGGAGAGGTCTTTAATGTTGCTTATGCCCGTGCAATGATGCAGGCTGCAATGTCATTGCTTTAGTTTAAAGAATAACTTTTATAATTAGAATTATGAATAATAATCGTAGAGATTTTATTAAGAAAAGTGCTTCAATCGCTGCTGCCGTATCTCTTAGCGGTATAAGTTCAGCAGTTGCAAGCCCGAGTGATCAGAAGAAGAACAAAACCGTATCAAAACCAAGGCCATTCGTAAAAGATGGGGGTATTAAATTTTCGTATTCAATGGGACCAAATTCCCCCAAAGTTCCTTTTGCAAAGCAGATGGGAGTTGATTACGCAGTTTCCGGTCTTCTTCGAATGGAGGGAAAGGATCCCTGGGATCCGGAGGTAATTAAAGCAACTAAGGCATATTGGGATAAAGAAGGTATTAAGTGGGCAGTAGTTGAAGGACCTCCTATACTCCAACAGCCAGGTACCAGAATTAAACTAGGTCTGGATGGCAGAGATGAAGATATCTCAAACTTCATAAAATTCATGAAAAACCTTAAGCAGTATGGCGATGTTGATATTATTTGCTATAACTGGATGCCTGTTGTAAGCTGGGCCCGTACCAACCAGGAACGCCCCGGAAGGGGAGGTGCTCTGATGCTCGAATTCGATTACGATGTGATGAAAAAGGAACATCCCGGGGTGACTGAGTATGGAGAGATATCGAAGGAACAATTATGGAGTTCCCTTGAATATTTTGTGAAAGCAGTAATGCCGGAAGCAGAAAAGATAGGGATGAGAATGTCTTTGCATCCTGATGATCCACAGGTAAATGTAATTCAGGGTATCTCACGAATAGTAAATACTGTAGCGAGTTATGATCGTCTGTTGGCAATGTATCCAAATAGATGTAATGGAATTACCATGTGTCAGGCCAACTTTAAAACTATGCCGGATCTCATTGACATACCTACACAGGTTAGAAAATGGGGTCCGGAAGTGATCAATTTTGTACATTTTAGGAACCTTAGGGATTTGAGCGGGGCAAAACCCAGTACCCATTTCACGGAAACCTTTCATGATGAGGGTGACATAGATATGTATGAAGCCATGAAAGCATATATTGAGATCGGCTTTACCGGACCAATGCGCCCGGATCATGTACCTGTAATGTCAACAGAAATTGAAAATCCCAAAATGAGAGGAGGATATACCACTCTTGGAAATCTGTTTGCTACAGGTTATATGCGTGGACTGGCAGAATCAATAGCTAAAGAAGGGAGTAAAAGTTAAGCTGCATTTAGCATAACTTACTAAAAAACAGTACGTTGCAGCCCTCCAGACAAGAGGGCTGCTTTTATATATTTTACTTAAGAGAACACTAATTCTGACAGACTCTGCCTGAGGGATAAAAAAAGTGGACTTAAATTTTATAAGGCCATACGGATGAATTACCTTTGTCCTTCCAAAAATCAGAATTTTATTATGTTTTCAGTAAAGAGTGTGGATAAAGATACCAGGGCAAGGACAGGTCTTCTCAGAACAGCTCAT
>JBBQJD010000125.1:0-10107 GCA_038325595.1 Bacteroidales bacterium
TTATTGCATTTTTGTTTGTTCCAAAAACTAAGGCACTTTTTCTCAAATGTTAAGTCCCTCTCACCCCGGGCTGGTGTAGTTGTGTGCTTTTATTATTCCTTTTCAGCCAATCTGTAATCAAGCTGCTTCTTCTGAAGATCAGCCTTCACAACTTCAACATTCACACGATCGCCAAGGGTATATACTTTACCTGTGGACCGACCTTTAATACAATAATTTTCCTCATCATATTCAAAGAAATCATCTGCGAGTTCTCTTATATGTATCATCCCTTCGCACTGATTTTCAATGATCTCTACATATAATCCCCATTCGGTAACACCGGAAATGACTCCTTCAAAAATAGCTCCAAGCTTATCACTCATATATTCAACCTGCTTATACTTGACAGAAGCTCTTTCGGCCTCGGCTGAGAGTCTTTCCATCTTCGATGAATGGTTGCACATTTTCTCGTACTTATCAGCCGGTCCGGGATTTTCACCGGAAAGATAATAAGTAAGGAGCCTGTGAACCATCATATCGGGATAGCGGCGGATGGGAGATGTAAAATGAGTATAATGCTTAAATGAAAGTCCATAGTGACCGATATTCTCAGTAGAATAAACAGCTTTTGCCATCGATCGCAATGCAAGTGTTTCGATGATATTCTGCTCTTTTTTGCCCTCAACTGAACGCAACAGCTTGTTCATCGCCTTTGGAAGGGAGGTCTTATCATCTTCAATCAGCTTGTATCCGAATCTTGTGATAAAGTGACTGAAGGTGCTGATTTTCTCAGGATCTGGTTTATCATGAATACGGTAAACGAATGTTTTTCCTTTCAGCTTTTTCCCCACATATTCTGCAACATGCTTATTTGCAAGAAGCATGAATTCCTCAATTAGCTGATTCGAGGTTCCCATCTCGCGGAATTTTATACCCAAAGGTTTGCCTGCCTCATCGAGATCAAACCGTACTTCAATTTTCTCAAATGCGAAAGCACCTGATGCAAATCTTTTTGCCCTTAGCTTCTGAGCCAGTTTGTGAAGCAGAAGAACCTCCTCTTTTAGGTCACCCTCTTCAGTATCAATCACAAGCTGCGCTTCATTATACGAAAATCTCTTGTCGGAGTTGATGATTGTCCGTCCAAACCACTCATTTAGCACTTCAGCTTTCTCATTCAGTTCAAAAACTGCAGAATATGTCAGTTTATCGGTTCCGGGACTAAGTGAACAGACATGATTTGAGAGCCTTTCGGGAAGCATGGGCACGACTCTGTCGACAAGGTATATCGAGGTAGCCCTTTGTTTTGCCTCTTCCTCAACCAGCGATCCGGTTTTTACATAATGGGTAACATCCGCTATGTGAACTCCAACTTCCCAGTTGCCATTATCGAGCTGCCTTAATGACAATGCATCATCAAAGTCTTTGGCATCGGCAGGATCTATTGTGAAAGTAGTAATCTGCCTGAAATCGCGACGGTTTTTTATCTCTTTTTCGGATAATTCAAATGGAATACTTCCGGCATCGGCTTCAACTTCATCAGTAAAATTATATGGAAGCTCGAATTCCGCAAGTATGGCATGCATCTCTGTTTCATTCACCCCGGGGTAACCAAGAACATTAATTATTTCCGCTACAGGGTTCTTTGATTTAGAATCCCATTCGACCACCCTGGCAACTGCTTTTTGACCCTGCAAAGCACCATTGAGCTTTGATGAGGGTATAAACAGATCGAAAGGCATATTCTTGTTATCAGGTATAAGAAATGCAAAATTCGGCATCACCTCAACTGTGCCGACAAAAGATGTCCTCCATCTTTCAATGATTTCCACTACTTCTCCTTCGGGGCGTGCACCTTTTCTTTTTGCATAAAGCATCACTTTAACCGTATCGCCGTGAAGCGCTGTCTTAAGATTATTTGCACTTACAAACACATCGTCTTCCAGCTCTTCGGTTGAAATAAAACCATAACCGCTGCGGGTCATATCAACTGTACCAGTTATGTATCCGTGGATTGGCTTAACTTTGTATTTTCCATGATATACTTCCTGGACCTCCCCCTTCTTTGTGAGATCTTTCAAAATATCGGATACCATCGATTTGTCAAAACTGTCGCTGAGATTAAGCCTTTTTGAAATCTGTTTATAATTGAAGCCCTGTTCGGGACTCTTTGTCAATGTTGTAATTATCTGACTTGTTAATTGTTCCTTTGATAAACCGGAACCATTATAACTTTTTGTCTTCCTGCTCATATTAAAATTTTTGCAAAGGTACTAAAATGAAGCTGAAAAAATATTACATTTTATTTACAATCAGGATGATGATTACTCAAGCCTTAGGGATTGGGTTTGGCGACAAGATCAACTGCCGTCGGTTTTAGAGGCTGTGTGATCCGACCCCCTATTCTATAATGGCAGTATATGTAAGATCCTTATTTTTCGGTCATTGCGAGGAATACTGCGGCAGCAGGGCGACGAAGCAATCCCTCCCTCCCGAATCTGAATCCATAAATTGAGGCAACCTAAGTTTCTTCTGATTTAGTGATAAGGGATTGCTTCGCCCTGCGGGCTCGCAATGACGGTTAACAAAAGGCCTTTTAATCCACCGCTCTTATAGCCTCCTTCAGGGGGTTTGGGGGCAAGAAGGCTCTAAGGATGATGTTCAAAAAGATACTTCACTGATTCCTGAACTGACTGCAATGAAGTATAACGAGGCTGATAGTTAATCAGTTTTTTTGCCTTTTCGATGCTGCAATTGGGGCTGTGTGCAATATGATCCCATGTGGCATCAGCATCTTTCTCACTTACAGTTTTCCTCCATTCTTCCCAGGGTAAAAATTTGAGATCAGCCTCTTTGCCAAACCATTTTGCAATTGCTGAGGCATAACCTCTCAGGGTAAGAGCCTGAGAGGAGACAACATGAAAATTTTCCCCGATTGCATTATTCCTGTTATTGATAGCATTTACAAATGCCTGGGCAACATCATCGGCATGAACATGATGGACTGTTTCCAATCCAAGATTGGGAAGTAATAATTCTTCTCCTGCAGCCAGCTTTTTAAATACAACCGGATTAAAATTTCCGGCAGGGTTCAAGGGGATCCAACCCGGACCGACTATGTGCCCCGGATGCAGAATGGTAACCGGAAAACCTGACAACCGTGAATAAGAGAGCAGGTACGATTCGATGGCTGCCTTCTTAATGCCATAGTCCCCGAAAGGCTTACGGAATTGATTTTCATCAGTGGGGATCTGTTCGCTATATCCATGCACCCAGATTGTTCCGCAATGGAGGAAATGCTGTATTTTCCCTTTTAATGCCTCAACCAGGGCTTTGGCACTTTCCGGGGTAAAACAAATGAGGTCTATCACAACTTCAGGATCCAGGTTCAGGATCTGCTCCCCAAAATCATTTCTTGCATCCGACTCTGAACGGTCAATTGTAACCTGCTTAACGAACTTCCAGGAGGGATTATCTATATATGGTTTTGCCTTCCGGCGGGTTACAACTGTAACATCATGTCCGGCCATTACCAGCCGGGGAACCAGGAAGGTACCAATATGACCGGTACCGCCAATAACTGCTATTTTCATCTTATCTTTTTAGTTTAAAGATAGTTCACATATTCATTATTCCCTCACAAACCAGATGGAATAAGGTTACAATGATGCACGAAAAGGAACAATAAATTTTAATACATTTGATTCTCAATTTTGTGCCATGACAGATTTAAAATCCATTCTTACCCACTCTCCTTCAATAGTTACAAGAAAGACCGGAAATGAGTATGTACTTGTTCCTGTTACCAATAATATTGCTGATATGAACAGTGTTTATACGCTTAATGAGACAGGGGCATTTATCTGGGAACAGATTGATGGTAAAAGATCCGTTGAAGAAATAATTTCTGCACTGACAGAGGAATATGATATTGACAGAAAGAGTGCTGAAGAGGATGTTTTCTCATTTATTGAGAATTTGAGTAAATACCTGATATTAAGATAAATATACAGTATTTATTTATCCATTTTTTGCCACCAAGTCTCCAAGGCACCAAGGTACACCAAGTCCATGAGATTGGTAGAAAAGAAGGCCAATAACACCAAAATTCACTGCGATGTATACAGATATTTCAAAGGAAGAAGACCGGATTGGCAAAGAGGTAAGTAAACGCAGCTTTTCATGTTCATAAGGAACTAGGCCCTGGATTACTGGAAAAAGTATATGAAATTTGTTTTTGTCATGTTTTGTCAAGTAAAGGCTTTCATATAAAAAGACAAATAGATATTCTTGTTGTGTTTGAAGGATTAATTTTTGATGAAGGGTTAAGATTGGATGTAATGGTTAATGATTTGGTTATTTGCGAATTGAAAGCTTTGGAAAATATAAATCCTGTTTGGGAAGCGCAGCTTTTAAGCCATCTGAAACTAACAGGTAAACGATTAGGTTATCTTATAAATTTTAATGTTCCTTTGATAAGAAATGGAATTAAAAGAATGGTAATTTAATCTTTGTGAAACTTGGTGCCTCGGTGCCTCGGTGGCATTTTTTTAAATACGAATAATGAGGAGCTACTCTTTAAATATTGCTGGATATAACATCAGATTTGAGTCATCGGATTCTGGTCCTGATATTGTGCCTTCAGAAAGGTTTCTCAGATTTCTGATTAAAGAAACACACCAACATTCTCCATCCAGAAATATTCCTTTTAATGAGACACACCTCAACCCACAAAAAGGGGGGGCTGAAGAGATTAAGGACGTTCCCCATTGTAAAGGTCTACCCCCCCAACCTCCCCAGGGGGGGGCAGTAGAGGGTAGAGAACAACAAGGAGGGGAGGACAATGATTTGATTATCAGAGTACATGCAGGAGAAATGACTCTCCCCGATGATGCAAAGAGAGTTTTTCATGCTCCATTTGTTGAAGAAATAAACGGTGTACTATTTCAGCAAAACCCTGAATTCTGGAGCATATTTAGATATCATTCTGATCTGTTCATCAAAATTGATTTTCCTAATCAATTCAATGAAAAGAATGCAATCCTGAAATTTTCTCTTGATTCGACTCATTGGGACCTGTGGATTGACAGCAAGGAAACCCGGGTTGATCCTTTTCAATATCCTCTTGATGGATTAATCCTGTATTATCTTACTGTAATCAATAAAAATATAATGATTCATGCCTCAGGAATTAACAATGCAGGAAAGGGATATCTGTTCAGCGGTGTTTCAGGCAAGGGCAAGACAACAATATCAGGATTGTGGAATAATCATGGAGCACAGGTGATCCACGATGACAGGCTGATACTGAGGAATTCAGGCACCGGCTATATTATGCACAATACACCTGTTTATGATGATGACGAACCGAGAAAGTCGCCGCTTGAGAAGATCTTCATTATTGAACATGGCAGTGAGAATAAGATAGTACCCGTAAGCGGAGCAAATGCCGTAAGCCTTGTCATGGCAAACTGCATTCAGCAAAACTGGGGCCTGGAAACAGTTGCCCCCTTTCTTGATTCAGTTTCAGATTTGTGCAGTAAGGTGAAGGTATTTAAACTTTCCTTCATGCCCGACAGAAGAGTAATTGATCGTATACTTGCATATGAATAATCTAACACGGAGTCGCGACTTATTGAAGAATGTTGGAATAAACCTGCTGTCGGAAGGAAAGACCATCAGGATTAAAGCTCATGGGTACAGCATGTATCCATGCATTAAGCCGGGATCAATAATTCTTATAGAGCCTATAAAATTAAAAGGAATGCCCGTCCCTGGAGAGATTATTGCCATTCGCAGGGAAAACGGACTTGTGGTTCACCGTCTTACAAGGATTATAAGAAAAAACAATGCTGATTATTACATAGCGCGGGGCGACAGTAATGCCTGGGCTGATAATCCTGTAAAAATCGGGATGATTGCAGGAAGGATTATCAGGGCTGAGTCAAGCGGAGAAAATCAGGTGCTGGCCGATATAAGGATTAAAAAGCCGAATTATTTCCTGAACAGGATGAGGGTGATAGGTTTAATTATATTGAAGAAGATAAAAGATAAAAGATACAAAAAGATAAAAGATAAAAGTATAAAGACAAAAGTATGAACAGGGAACCTCTGTGTAACTCTGTGGTTCTCTGAGCAACTCTGTGTTAGTTTTTATTAATATAATGAAGATAAAAAGATAAAAGATAAAAGTATAAAGACAAAAGTATGAACAAGGAACCTCTGTGTAACTCTGTGGTTCTCTGAGCAACTCTGTGTCAGTTTTTATTTTTTTATTATGCAGAGGTTAATATAATGCCATGAAAGACAAATTAAAATTATTCAGGGAATCTTTAAAGCTGGTATGGCAGAGTGCCCCGGGATGGGCTTCAGCCAATACAATCCTTTCTGTAATCAGGAGCATACTTCCCCTGCTGCTTGTCTGGCTATTGAAGAATGTTATTGATGCAATCACAACAGCAACTTCTTCCGGCTCTCCTTCATTTTCACTGATATTATGGCCAATTACAGCCTTGATAATCATATGGTTCCTTGATGAGGCGCTGGCTGATCTGAGTAATTTTGTCAGAAAAAAACAATCCCTGAAATTTGAATCCCATATGTACAGTCTGCTTCATTCCAAGGCAAGCAGGCTTGATCTGATAAATTTTGAGAATCCTGAATATTTCAACTGCCTTTCGCGTGCTGCCAAAGAAGCTCCATGGAGGCCTAACAGCATTCTTAATAATCTGGTATCAGTAACAAAATCGCTGCTTTCGTTGTTGCTTATGGCCATATTGGTATTCACACTAAACTGGTGGCTGGCGATATTGCTTTTTGTTGCAAACATTCCCGGAATATGGCTAAGGCTCCATTTTGCAGATGTTCTGTATAATTTTCAGCGGAAGCAGACACCGGAAGCCAGAAGATCTTCATATTTCAACTGGCTGCTGACCGGAGACAGACCATCGAGGGAAATAAGGCTGTTCGGACTTGGCAATTATTTTCACGAGTTATTCAAAAGATCATTTCATAAGCAGAAGGAGGAAGAGCTTAACATTATCAGAAAAAGGACGTTGATTGAAATGATCTCTGACATTTTTAAATCGGCTGCCCTGTTAGTAACCATTCTTTACATTGCCAGGCAAACAATAACCGGAAGCATCACCCTGGGGCAAATGGCTATGTTTCTTGTTGCTTTCAGGCAGGGGATGATTTATATCAAAGATTTTCTGGGATCGCTTGCAGGTTTGTATGAAGATGGGCTTTTTATCGGAGATACGTTTGAATTCCTGAATCTGAAAGAAAACATTACAGCTGTGGAACCGGTATCCGAGCTGCTGCCATTGAAGAAGAACATAGTTATTGAAAACCTCTCATTTAAATATCCCGGGAATAATACCGGTACCATTAATAAAATATCATTCGAATTAAGAAAGGGTGAGATAGTTGCTGTTGTTGGTCCCAATGGTGCCGGAAAAAGCACGCTTGCAAGGCTTCTGTGCAGGCTTTATGATCCTGACGAAGGAATAATCAGATATGATGGGAAGGATATCAGGCATTTCGATCCCGATAAATACAGAAAACAGTTTTCAGTTGTGTTCCAGGATTTCATGCTTTATAATCTTTCAGCAGGGGAGAATATAAGGATGGGGAATATAGAACTTACAGATTCTGCTGATAAAATTAAAAGTTCAGCATCATTGTCAGGCGTTGATGAATTAATAAACAATTTACCAAAAGGATATGACACTCCCATAGGCAATCTCTTTGAAGATAGCCGGGAGCTCAGCTGGGGTGAATGGCAGAAAATTGCTCTTGCAAGAGCTCTTTTCAGGGATGCTCCTTTATTAATACTTGATGAGCCGACAAGTTCTCTTGATCCAGATACAGAATATGAGATATTCAGCCGGTTCAGGGAGATTGTGAAAGACCGGACATCAATTCTGATAAGCCATCGTTTTACAAATGTTTCACTTGCCGACAGGATAATTGTTCTGAATAATGGAACAATTGCCGAAGAGGGCACTCATGATGAGCTGATGAACAAAAGAGGAATGTATCATTCCATGTTCACAAAACAAACCGGCAGGTTCAGCAAATGATGAGATTATAGATTTTTTTCGTTAGCCCCTTACCCTAAATGGTGTGAATAAAATCAGTTTTATTTAACCACGGGTTGCGCGGAGGACACGGGGGGTATGAACGGATGGTTTCACAATAAAACCTAAATCTTTCTAATATTCCAGAGATTTTTTCTCACGAAATCCGTGAATTCCTTCCGTGAAATCCGTGTAATCCGTGGTGAATCAATTCGTGGGAATCAATATTCGGGATATGATTACAAAGAAACCTGCAATTATCTCTCCGGCTTCTGAATTGAATAGCCTCTTTAATCCTTTAATTAAAAAATGGGTTTCCCTTTGTCAGAATTTCAGGATGATTTATTCAAGATCATCAATCTTTTGATGATAAAATTGTTGGAGTCAGAAACAATTTCAAACTAAATTTGTGGCATTTCATAAAAAAGACTGAAATAAATTTGGTCATATCAATTTTTTTGATTTACTTTTGTTTAAGTCATTCGCAACACAATTAAATTAGTGACCATGAACAGGTTTAAGAAAGAGGCTATAAAAAGCCGGCTGCTAAAACTTGCAGCCTTAAAAAGCACCGGAGCACCCACGGATCTGGCAGACAGATTTGAAATCAGTGTAAGAAGCGTAAAGAGAATTGTTAAGGAGATCCGTGATGGTGGGATTGTGATCAGGTACAGTCAGACAAGAATGTCGTATGTAACTGAAGAAGAATATCAATAATTGTAAAAATATTATTGATTTTTTATTTTTTTGGCCCCGGGCTTGTTTAACATTGTTAAGGAGTCAATGTGATGTTATAATTCAAGTTCTGTAAAATCATGAAATAAATGTATTATAGTGTGTGATTTTGATACCAAGATGGGGCTCGCTGCATCTCGTGCTTTGAGTTAAGGTCGTTCTGACCGGATGCCCCAGCACAATCCCCGGAAGATCAGGATTTCTTCCGGGGATTAATTTTGAATACTGCGGGAAATCAGCCCCCAACCCCAAGGGGAAATCAGCCCCCAAACTCCCCAAGGGGGCTTTAAGAGCGGTTGTTGATTTTTCCACTTTTGTTCTTATTATAGCATATGGCGTACGGCGTGTCAAGACAAAAGATAAAAAGATAAAGATAAAAGTTGATAGCAGCCCAACTTTTGTCTTGTAACAAGTGGCGTTCAAACCTGGAATCTGGAACCTTGAATCTGGAACCTGGCATACGGCGTACGGCATACGGCGTGTCAAATGATTTTCAACCCCCAAATCCCCCGGGGAAATCAGCCCCCAACCCCCTGAAGGGGGCTTTAAGAGCTGTTGTTTTCCACTTTTGTCTTCTTATGGCATATGGGATACGGCGTGTCAAGACAAAAGATAAAAGTAAAAAGATAAAAGTTGATAGCAGCCCAACTTTTGTCCTGTAACAAGTGCGTTCAAACCTGGAACCTGGAATCTGAAACCTTGAATCCGGAATACGGCGTACGGCAGAAGGCGTGTTAAATGATTTTCAACCCCCAAATCCCCCGGGGAAATCAGCCCCCAACCCCCTGAAGGGGGCTTTAAGAGCTGTTGTTTTCCACTTTTGTCTTCTTATGGCATATGGGATACGGCGTGTCAAGACAAAAGATTGAGGAGTGTAACGACGAACCGACACGAAGTGGAGCTCGGCGAAGCCAAATCCCGCCCAGCGGGACAAAAGTATAAAGATAAAAGTTTTGAAAGAAGATAAAAGATAAAAGTAAAAAGATAAAAGTTGATAGCAGCCCAACTTTTGACTTGTAACAAGTGGCGATCAAACCTGGAACCTTGAATCCGGCACCCAGCACCCGGCTTACTCTTCCCCTATTTTTTTGCCACCAGGGCACCAAGGTGCAGCGTGAGGCGTGAGGCGTGAGGCGTGAGGATCTGGAACCTGGAACCTGAAACCTGAAACCTGGAACCTGGAATCTGGAATCCGGCATCAAGCACCCGGAAAGGCATAAAATGGCTGTCTCATAAAGCGGCAGAGCCGCGCAATATTTGTAGAAAATAACATTTGAAAAAGAAACCAGAGGTGCAGAGCACCGTAATATTG
>JBBQJD010000126.1:0-10008 GCA_038325595.1 Bacteroidales bacterium
CATCATTTTTAATGCTCAAAACAGAAGCAGGGAATTCCTTTTCTAACATTCCTATAATATTACCCATTTTGCATTCCTGGATTTTACTGCTTATTGCAAGAGATCTATTCTGTTTCATTATCTTTGATATTAATTTATCACAAAGATAATATAATTATTAAGTTAGCACCATTACTCTGAAAGTGGGGCAGGAGCAGGCTTCATGCTTGACGGCCTTGTTCCTGACCTTAAAGGTTTGCAGGGAACAAATGATTGGTCAGCTGTAAGTTATAAGTTCAATACCGGTGCAAATGATTGCGTCACTCTTTCGTGTATGCTGGATATTAAATCAGGTGCAAAGGGCAGAGCCTGGTTCGATGATATGAGCATGGAATACATTTCATCGGAAAAAATCTCAACGGATATCAAAATAAACACTACTTCGACTTCTGAACCAATGCCGGTTTATATCTATGGTCAGTTCATCGAGCATCTAGGAAGGTGCATTTATGGAGGTATCTGGGCTGAGATGCTTGAAGACCGGAAATTCTGGTATATTCCAGGTGCTTCGGATTCTCCCTGGATTGTTTCAGGTGAAAAAGAATTGTTTTCGATCGATAGACGGGAGCCTTTCACCGGAGTACAAACGCCAATCCTGGAGGCTGACGGTATGAAAAAGGCAATCCTTTCACAGGAAAATCTCGGATTGAAAGGAAACCTGAGATATGAGGGGAGAATTATACTGAAATCAACTGATGGAATTGAAAAAGCCATTGTAACGCTTAAATGGGATGACAAAACGGAGATCGTTGAAATAGCCGACATTGGTAATAAATACACAACCTATCCTTTGAAATTCGAATCCGCTGAGCTTGTGCATGATGCAGTACTCTCAATTGAACCTGCAGGAAAAGGAAAATTATGGGTAGGCACTGTTTCATTAATGCCTTCAGATAATATAGAAGGTTTCAGATCGGATGTCCTGAGCCTTCTTTACCAGCTGAATTCTCCCGTTTATCGCTGGCCGGGAGGCAATTTTGTGAGCGGGTATAACTGGCGCGATGGATTAGGTGACCGTGATAAGCGTCCTCCCAGAAAAAATCCTGCATGGCTGGGAGTTGAGTCAAATGATGTCGGTATTCATGAATTCATGAAGTTCTGTGAAATACTTAACACTGAGCCCTATATAGCAGTCAATGCCGGTCTGGGCTCAGCTTCTGAGGCCATGGCTGAAGTTCAGTACACCAATGGCGGGGTGAATACGCCAATGGGCAAGCTCAGGGCTGCCAACGGTCATGAACATCCCTGGGGCGTGAAATGGTGGTCAATAGGCAACGAAATGTATGGCAACTGGCAGCTTGGTCATATGTCGACTGCTGAATTTGTTGTAAAAAACAATGATTTTGCCGACCGGATGAGATCTGTTGATCAGGGTATCAAACTCATTTCAGTCGGAGATGTGGGTGAATGGGATAAAATGGTGCTGTCAAATTGCTCAGACAGGATGGATTATATAAGCGAGCATTTCTACAGGGGAGATCATCCGGCCGGAGGACTCATGAATCATATTAAGCAGATTCCTGAATCCATAAAGGAAAAAGCTGTAGCTCACAGGGAATACCGGAATACGATCCCTGCCCTGAAAGGCAAGGACATCAGGATCTGCCTTGATGAATGGAATTACTGGTATGGTCCTCATATATATGGTGAACTTGGAACGCGGTACTTTTACAGAGATGCCATGGGAATCGCTGCAGGGTTAAACGAATTTTCGAAGAACACCGACATAATTTACATGGCCAACTATGCACAGACGGTCAATGTAATAGGATGTATAAAAACCAGTACAACACATTCGGTTTTTGATGCAACCGGACAGGTGCTGAAGCTTTACCGCTGGAAATTCGGATCAATTCCTGTTGCTGTTGAAGGTGAAACAAGGCCTCTTAACATTGGCGCCACTCTCACCCGGGGAGGTGATACGCTGACGCTATCAGTTGTCAATCCTACATTTGAGGATGTTGTATTCCCTCTTTCAATTTCAGGAAAGGTAGCTTCAGCCAACGTCGAGATCTGGAAAGTGACTGCACCCGATATTATGTCAACAAATGAACCGGGAAGAGAACCTCCTGTTAAGATTATTGGTCCGGAGATGATAAAAGCAGGTAAGAAATTTAAGGTCGGGCCGGCGAGTATAACGATATTCAGGATACCACTGGGAGGAGAGTGGGAGATGGGGAGAGAGGGTGATGGGGAGAGTGGGAGATGGGGAGAGTGGGTGACGGGGAGAGATTAAAGAAAGCATTTGAGGAGGTGTTGGAAATAGTTTAAAAAAATCAATGTTACCTGAGGAATTTATACAACGTCTTAATAATCAACAATATATTGATGCTTCTGCTCTTCTGAAGGCACTCGGAGAGCCATCCCCCGTAAGCATCAGGGTAAATCCTGTTAAATGGAATAAAAAGCCCATCAGATCAACTCCGGTGCCATGGTCGCAAAATGGTTATTACCTCGAAAAGAGACCCTCATATACGCTTGATCCTCTGTTTCATTCAGGATGTTATTATCCCCAGGAAGCGTCGGGAATGTTTCTCGGACAAGCCATCGTTCAATCACAATTATCACTCGATAATATCCGTGTTCTTGATCTGTGCGGAGCTCCCGGGGGAAAGAGCACACTTATATCTGATATTATCGGGAAGGGGAGCCTGCTTATTGCAAATGAAGTGATAAGATCAAGAGCTTCAGTACTTGCTGAAACTGTTACAAAATGGGGCCGTGGAAACACACTTGTGACTGGCAATGATCCATCTGCATTCGGAAGATTGCCAGGATATTTTGATCTGATTTTTGTGGATGCTCCGTGTTCCGGAGAGGGAATGTTCAGAAATGCCATTGCAGTAAAGGAGTGGTCAGCTTCCAATGCTGCACATTGTGCCGACAGGCAAAAGAGGATTTTAATGGATATTTGGCCGGCATTAAAGGAAAATGGAGTTTTAATTTACAGCACATGCACCTTCAATACGGATGAGAATGAGGAAAATATCAGATGGCTCATTTCAAAACATGAAGCGGAATGCATTAAAATTGATATTTCAGGTTTCAGGGGAATCACTGAAATAGATTATGAAGGAATATTTGGTTATGGCTTTTATCCTGATAAGGTGAAAGGAGAAGGATTTTTTATTTCGGCGATCAGGAAAACCAGCACAGTGGAAAAGGTCTCTGTGAAGATCCGGAGGAAAGATGAGCTGAGACCAGATAAAAATGATCTGGCAACGGCAGACCGATGGACAAATTTTCCAAATGGCAGGTTACTTAAGTGGGGTGAAGAGGTAATTGCTGTTCCATGTTTGATGGATGAATATCTTTATTTATTCCACAACCTGAAAATCGTGAAACCGGGAACAAAAATTTTCAATTTGAAAAAGAATGATTATCTGCCCGCTCATGAACTGGCTCTTTCGGATCATTTTAAAAAAGATGCTTTCCCATCCGTGGAGATCAGCCTCAAAGAAGCAATTGCATATCTCCGTCGAGACAGCTTTGCTCTTCCGGAAGCTGAAATGGGCTGGAATATAGTAAGATACGAAGATGTTAATCTTGGATTTATCAATAACATAGGAAAAAGAGTGAATAACTATTTTCCTGTGGAGTGGAGGATCAGGATGAATATACCTGAACCGGGGAATGAAAATTTAATCGGTTGGGAAAAGTAGTAAACAGATGCCTCTGAGCGAGGTATTTCACAAATTCAGTGTGAATGGATTTATCACCCTGGTAATCAGGTGCAGCATTCAGTTCACCTTCTTCCAGCACAGGCAGGAAAGCTGTTGCTGCTGCAGTACTTCCTGCTATCACAGCAACTTTTCTGATAAAATCGCGGCGGCTAACCCGGCCATTTCTGAAATCATTATACAGGCCGGTGATCTTTTTATACATGATTTTATATTGTTGGTGAATATGAGACTGTTAAGGTACGAATAATTAGGCAATTGAGACTGAAAAAATTGAATTAACCGGACTTTTTTGACACCCACGCAGTGACAGGTCAAAAATTCATTAAATTGCACAAAACCAAGCCTAACCACTTAATCTATGAAAAAAGACATAGTTATTGCCCAGGAAGCGAAGATCAGACCAATAGTAGAGATTGCTGCAAAGCTGGGTATTCCGCAGGATGAACTTGAAATGTACGGCAAATACAAAGCCAAGATTCCATTGAAGTTCATTGATGAGGAAAAGGTGAAAAAAGCCAAACTTGTTCTGGTTACAGCAATTACTCCGACTCCTGCCGGTGAAGGAAAAACAACAACTTCGATAGGGCTCGCGCAGGCACTGAACCTCATTGGTAAAAAAACTACCGTTGTTTTACGTGAACCATCATTGGGTCCGGTTTTTGGGATCAAAGGCGGGGCTGCAGGAGGTGGGTATGCCCAGGTCATTCCTATGGAAGACATCAACCTGCATTTTACCGGCGATATGTCGGCAGTTGAAAAAGCGCACAACCTTCTTGCTGCTCTGATAGATAATAACATCCAGTTAAAGTATGGAAATCTGGGGATTGATCCGAGGACCATAGCCTGGAAGAGGGTTATGGACATGAATGAAAGGTCATTGAGGGATATTATAATCGGAATGGGAGGTACCACAGAGGGTGTTCCGCGTCAGTCGGGATTCAATATTACAGCTGCTTCTGAAGTCATGGCTACATTATGTATTGCCCGCGACCTGCAGGATCTTAAAAGAAGGCTTGGAAACATTTTTGTTGGATATACGTTCTCGGATAAACCTGTATTTGCAAGGGATCTTAAAGCTCAGGGAGCGATGGCTGTTCTTCTGAAAGAAGCCATTAAGCCCAACCTTGTTCAGACTCTGGAGGGAACTCCTGCAATTATACACGGGGGCCCCTTCGCCAATATTGCCCAGGGCACAAACAGTATTATTGCTACCAAGATGGGCCTGTCACTCAGTGATATAGTAGTTACAGAGGCCGGTTTTGCGAGCGAACTTGGTGCAGAAAAATTCTTTGATATCAAAGCCAGGTTTGGTAATCTGAAAACTGATGCAGTTGTTATAGTAGCCACCATACGTGCGCTGAAATACCATGGGGGAGCAAAATATTGTGATCTTCAGAAAGAGGATCTGGTTGCTCTTAAAAAGGGTTTCGATAATCTTGATAAACATATTGAGAATATGAAGCTCTTTGGCTTTAATCCTGTAATAGCAATTAATAAATTTGACTCTGATACACAGAACGAAATAGACCTACTGACTGATCATTGTAATAAACAGATGGTAAAGATTGCACTGAACTCATCATGGGAAAAAGGTGGAGAAGGAGCAGTTGATCTTGCCAGGATAGTACTGAAGGAGATTGCAGCCTGCGGTGACTGCTATAAACCTCTTTATGAATTATCATGGCCATTTGAAAAAAAGATTGAAACTATTTGCAGGCAAATGTATGGTGCTGACCATGTTGAGTATGCAATCAAGGCAAAGATTCAGCTTGACCTGATTGAAAGGCTTGAACTGGGCGATCTGGCTGTTTGTATAGCAAAGACACAGAAATCACTTTCCGATGATCCTCTTAAGAAAGGACGTCCGGCCGGTTTCACTGTAAAGATCAGGGAAATAGAGCTCTCCTCCGGAGCAGGATTTATTGTCCCCATTGCCGGCGCCATAATGAGGATGCCAGGGCTTCCTCCGGTTCCTTCCGCAGAAAATATCGACATTGATTCTGAAGGCAATATAACCGGACTTTTTTAATGGTAAGTAATATTTCAGGTGTTATCCTTGCGGGTGGAGCCAATACAAGGTTTAAAGGGGAGATCAAATCAAAGCTTGTCATAGGCGGCATACCAATTATTGAAAGAATCATTGATACCATCCGCGACATTTTTGATGAAATAATTATTGTAACTAATAATCCTGAAGAATTTTCAGAGTACGTTAGTTATAAAATTACCAGGGATCATTTCTTAAAAACCGGACCATTGGGAGGCATCCATGCAGCCTTAAAAGCATCGGGAAAAGATGCAGTGTTTGTCTTTGCAGGAGATATGCCACATCTTGATAATAAATTGATTAACAGGCAAATAGATATTTTTAATTCAGATAAGTACGAAATTCTGGTACCCAGGATAAATGGAAATATCGAACCGTTGCATTCAATTTATAATAATTCATTGAGGAAAACTCTCGAGGAATATCTGAAGTCAACCAAGAATTTTGCTGTAAGGGATTTTTTCAGTCTGGTAAATATAAATTACATGGATCTGGAAGAATCATTGGAAACAGAAAAAGCTTTCATTAATATTAATCAGCCATCGGATGTTCTTATGGTCGAGAAGATCCTGAAATCCGGTAGTCACTGAAGTGTCTTTTTATTAACTTTAGCGAAGACAAACTTAAAAATCATGAGAAGAATACCCCTTTATATCCTGATCGCGGCTATATCACTTACAATGTGTAAAAAGCAAAGTAAGTACGAAGGAGTGGCATTTACAGAAAAGGAGCCGCGCGACTGGGAAAATCCTGAAATGATTCAGATGAACAGGGAAGATCCTCATTCAACATTAATCAGCTTTCCGGATGAAGAAAGTGCACTTGAGGCTAAAAAGTATAATTCACCTTCTTACATATCCCTTAACGGAACCTGGAAATTCAACTGGGTAAAATCGCCGGATGATCGTCCATTCTGGTTTTTCAAGGATGATTATGACACACGCGACTGGAAAGATATTGAAGTGCCGTCAAACTGGCAGATGAAAGGATATGATGTTCCTATCTATGTTAATATCACGTATCCACATGCGATGAATCCGCCATTTATTCATCACGAATGGAATCCGGTAGGTTCATACAAGAGATACTTTAAGGTGCCTTCCGACTGGAAGAATAAAGAGGTATTCCTTAATTTCGGAGCGGTAAGCTCTGCATTTTATGTATGGGTAAATGAGCAGCTCGTCGGTTATAGCGAGGATAGTAAAATGCCGGCTGAATTCAATATAACAAAATACCTGAAAAAAGGCAAAAACAGTGTTGCAGTAGAGGTTTACAGGTGGAGCGACGGCAGTTACCTGGAAGATCAGGACTTCTGGAGGCTGAGCGGAATACAACGGGATGTTTTTCTTCATGCCCGTCCAAAGACATATATACAGGATTTCTTTGCAATCGGCGATCTTGAAAATAATTATAGTGATGGTTTGCTTAGGTTGGATATATCACTGAGAAACAAAGATTTAAATAAACCGGAGGTTATAGTAGACGCATCTCTTTTCGATGGCACACAAAAGCTTTTCTCACAATCAAAGGACACAGATTTTTCGGACAGTATCGCATTGATAAGCTTTACAAATACGATTCCCGCGGTGAAAAAATGGTCGGCTGAAAAGCCCAATCTTTACTCCCTTGTGATCAGTATTAAAGAAAAGGATGGAACTATACTTGAAAGCATCAGTTCAAAAATCGGATTCCGGAAAGTTGAAATAGTCAACTCACAGTTGCTGGTAAACGGAGTGGCAATCACTATTAAAGGTACAAACCTGCATGAGCATGATGATGTCAACGGTCATGTTGTTGATGAAGCTCTTATTCTCAAAGATATAACAGTGATGAAAAGTCATAACATAAATGCTGTAAGGACATCGCATTATCCTCAGCAGGAGCTCTGGTACGAGATGTGCGATAAATATGGTCTCTACCTTGTTGATGAGGCAAACGTGGAATCTCATGGCATTGGTTATGATAAGGATGTCACTATTGCAGACAAACCGGAATGGGCAGCAGCTCATCTGGACAGAATGCAGCGGATGGTGGAAAGAGACAAGAACCATCCTTCAGTGATTATCTGGTCGATGGGTAATGAATCAGGTGACGGACACAATTTTCTTAACGGATATAAATGGATAAAGAACAGGGATAAAACGAGACCGGTACAGTATGAAAGGGCGGAACATAGTACGAATGCGCCTGAACGCCATACTGATATTTGGTGTCCCATGTACTCAAAAATTGAAGAAATAGAAGCATATGCAAAGGATAAAAAGAATGACAGACCTCTGATAATGACTGAGTATGCGCATGCCATGGGAAATTCAACAGGCAATCTGCAGGATTACTGGGATGTTATTGAAAAATATCCGATCCTGCAGGGAGGATTTATCTGGGACTGGGTTGACCAGGGTATTCTTGCTGAAAGTGAAACCGGAGAAAAATTCTGGACCTATGGTGGTGATTATGGTGAAGAAGGAATCCCAAGCGATGGTAACTTCTGTCTGAATGGACTTACCTGGCCCGACAGAACTCCCAAGCCCGGTTTGAGTGAAGTGAAAAAAGTGTACCAGTATATTGATTTTGAGCCTGTTGATCTGAAAAATGGTGTTGTCAGGATCAAAAACAAATATGATTTTACCAATCTTTCTGAATTTAATTTTGAATGGGAAGTATATTCTGATGGTAAAGTGTTGCAGTCAGGAAAGCTCTCATTTCCTGATTTCAGGCCAGCTGCTGATACTGTTCTAAGGTTATCTTTTGATAAGGTAGAACCCGCCCCGGGAACAGAGTATTTCCTGAATCTGAGAGCTTCCAGAAACGATGAATGGAACAGTGTCCCTGAAGATCATGTATATGCCTCGGAACAGTTTTTACTTCCCGTTGAAGCCAGACCTCTTCCTTTAAAAAAGGATCTGGCCATTCTTCAGACAAATACCATGGACAGTACCCTCGAGGTTAGCGGTAAAGACATGAAAATCCTTTTTGACCTGATCAATGGAAAGCTGAAATCTTTCATATACAAGGGAAATGAGCTGGTAAAAAGTGGGCCTGAGCCTGATTTCTGGAGGCCTCCGACTGATAATGATTATGGTTATAACATGGATCAAAAACTTGGAATCTGGAAGAATGCCGGAGAAAGAACAAAAGTTACAAAAGCAAACCTTAGCCAGCCCGGGTTGGGTAAGGTAATCATCACATTTACCTATGATATAAATGATGAGGCAGGTCAAAAAATTGCAGGTTATGCAACGTCATATACCATTTACGGATCTGCTGATGTGATTGTGAAAAATCAGTTTTCAAGGCTCTCGGAAAGTATACCCGGGACCCCGAGAATGGGAATGCAGATGCAGCTGCCGGTTGAATTTACGAATCTAAGATGGTTTGGCCGGGGTCCTCATGATAACTATGCTGACAGGAAGACATCTGCCGATATCGGACTTTATGAGAGTACTGTAGCTGATCAGTATGTGCCTTATATTCGTCCGCAGGAAAATGGGTATAAGACAGATACACGCTGGCTTACTCTGACTGATGATAACGAGACCGGTATTCTTGTCACCGGTGATCCGCTGATTTGTTTTTCTGCTCTGAATTATGTGCATGATGATTTTGAATCTCCGGGGAAATTATCAACCTACAGGAAAGATGCTAAAACTGCAAATACTCATACGATAGATGTCAAGCCTCGTGATCTGGTCAACCTGAATGTTGATCTCGGCCAGATGGGAGTGGGGGGTGATGATTCATGGGGTGCTCTGATACATCCCGAGTACAGGCTACAGGAGAAGAAATATGAATATTCTTTCAGGATAAGACCAATCGCAAAGGATGATGATATTCTCAAACTTGTAAAAGAGAAATTTTAACATGTGGTTTTGTATGGCCTCTCCCCCTGGCTCAAAGGCCGTCAACCTAAGAAGCCTTTAAAAATCAGAATATATATAAGTAGGAGAATAACAATTGTTAGTTTCCCCTCCTTTAAAAAGCTAATCTTTTATCACATTTAATTTTGTCTCAACGATAAGGGGATCCCTCATTTTCGCCAACCCCTAGCAGGCTCAGGGCTGGCGAAAATTCGGGATGACAATGCAGTTTATTTTAGTGGGAGGAAGAAGCGGCGATTCGAAAGATTTATTTATATCTACTATTTTGAGTTCGAATCGCCGCTTCTTCCTCCTATGTACCCAAAAATACCCTGTCATCCTGAATTCCGACAAACCGAAGCTTGCGGAGGTTTGGAGGAAT
>JBBQJD010000127.1:0-9981 GCA_038325595.1 Bacteroidales bacterium
AGTTCTGAAGCACTTTCCTGATTTAAAGAAAAGGCATTGTTTTTCTGACCAGTTACCAGAAAGAGGAGAAGGATGAATTTATCAATTGAAATCAAAACCGATTTAGCTTTCCGGAGAAAGCCGAAAAATTGTCTCATGAACTTAAAAAATATCAGGAAAGCCTTGTTTCACATGGCTCTGCAATTGTACGGAAATTAAAAAATAACACATAAGAAAAAATATTAACTCGATTAAGTAGAAGTCATCTCAACTAAAAAGTATGATGAGGTACTTACGGTAAGGTACTAACAAATATGCCTGAAAAAAGTTCTAATGTGTCAACAAGAACCTCTCAAAGTTATCTTTTTTACTTCGTTCGCGAGCTCGTCGTTTCACTCCTCGGTTCGAACGCTCCACCCCTTCGTTCTCATCGCCCCTGCTTCAATCTCATAAGAATACTTGGAGTCAATGATAAAGGGTCAACCTGAAAGGCGACCCTGCTATGTGATCCCGGGGCGATTCGAACGCCCAACCAACAGAACCGGAATCTGTCATTCTATCCATTGAACTACGGGACCAGATGAATATCTGCAAAAGTATAACCATTAGCCCGTTTTTACAACTAAATAGTTACTAAAAACAGAATATTAATGAATCTTATAATCGAAAAATAATATTATGTAAAGTTTAGCCTGTATGTCACCTTACCTTTGTATTTTATGGTATCTGCTGTTGAACTTTTTCATATCGGACGTGTTAACCTATACCAGGCATTTAGTATTGGAACAACTTAAACTCCTATCTGATGGAAACAATACTTCTGGCCACTGCCAACAATAAAAAAATTAACAGGAGCTTAAAAGCTTTGACTTCTCAGGAAATTGAACAAACACCTGAATGGATTATTGACCTGTGTAATTATTGGTTACAGGTTATTTCCCGTATAAACAAAAAAAATAAAGCTTTTGATTTTTATAACCAAAAAGTGACAGATTTACTGACAGTAATCAGACCTGTGTGTATAATGGGTCCGGTAAAATGGAATAACAGCAACAAATCTCGGCACCAGGTAGATCTGAAAACTCATATAGAGGAAATGATTAAAATTATAAAAATTCTCAGCTCAGGAAGGAACCCGGTATATTTACTTGCATTGAAAGAATTGTACAGTCTTTTGGAACAAATCAGGGTGGGTTAAACAAACTTTAGCTCTTCCTTAACAACTCTATCATTTCAGTAATTGCCTCACTCTCTGTGGGGTCTTTAATGGGTGAAAGGCCGATTTGAAATCTGGCATTATTCAGATCTTCCCCGCTTTTCTTTTTTCTTCCCGGAATTTTCAGTAACAAATTCTTTAATATAACCCAGATGATGTTTAAGTGGATTGAATAAAAATGGTTCAGGCAGATGAAAATCATAATTCATCATACAAAGATAATTTATGTCATTTTCTGGCGGAAATTTATCTGAATCTTATTTATCGATATCATATTCAATTATCTTTATGATCCTGATAAATGATAAAAACATAATAAATATGTCAACTTCTTCAAAACAGAATTTCATCAAAACAGTTAATCACCAGCAGCCCGACAAGGTTGTAGTGGATTTTGGTTCAACTGCTGTAACAGGGATACATGTACACGTTGTTGAGAAACTGAGGGAATATTATGGTTTCGAAAAGAAGCCTGTCAAAGTTGTTGAACCATACCAGATGCTGGGAGAGATAGATAATGAGCTCCTTGAGGCTATGGATATAGATGTAATAGGTTTGTTGTCGGAGAAAAATATGTTCAGTGTTCCAAATGAGAACTGGAAGATTCACAAAACTTTATGGGGGCAGGAAGTATTATTTCCGGGAAATTTCAATTACACATACAACAGCAATGGTGATATTCTGATGTATCCAGAGGGCGATACCACACAACCACCCAGTGCAATGATGCCAAAAACGGGTTATTTCTTTGATGCCCTGAACAGGCAGGGTCCCATTGATGAGCTGACTCTGGATGTAAAAGATAATCTTCAGGAGTTCGGGTATCTTACCGACAAAGACCTGGCATATTGGAAAAAGCAGTTAAGCTCGGATGATATTAATTCCAAAGCAGTGATGGCTTCTGTTGGTGGAACCGCACTGGGAGATATTGCTCTTGTACCTGCAATCGGATTGAAGAATCCAAAAGGAATCAGGGGTGTGGAAGAATGGTACATTTCTACACTGATCAGAGAAGATTTTGTTAAAGAGATTTACGATAGGCAAACCGATATAGCGATTGAGAATATGAAAATGCTGTTTAAAGTCATCGGAAACAGCATCGATGTTGTATTCATTTGCGGGACTGATTTTGGTACCCAGAATTCAACCTTCTGTTCACCTGAAACATATGAAAGGGTATGGAAACCATATTACAGAAAGGTGAATGACTGGATCCATCAGAATACAACCTGGAAAACCTTTAAACATTCGTGTGGTGCGGTTGAACCGTTAATGACGCATTTTATTGAATCGGGCTTTGACATCATAAATCCGGTCCAGATTAATGCATCGGGAATGGATCCGGTAAAACTGAAAAAACAATATGGCGACAAGCTTGTATTCTGGGGAGGTGGCGTTGATACCCAGGGTGTTTTTGCTTTCGGAACTCCGGATCAGGTGAAGGACCAGGTAAAAAAACAGTGTGAAATACTTAACAATAAAGGAGGATTTGTCTTTAATACTGTCCATAACATTCAGGCCAATGTTCCATTTGAAAATGTTATAGCCATGCTTGAAGCTCTTAAGGAATTATAAAATTATGCCATTCTTCCAGACAGGATCATAAACAATTTAGACCTTCCCTGATGTAGTAAGATGTTATTATTAAATTTTCAGAAATAGTAGAAGTTAAATGGAAGATGCACTCTCTGAATGGCTTAAGTTGATGGCTCCATGGGTTCTGTTGCATGGAATAAAAATTGTCTTTATTGCAGCTGCGGCCTTCATTCTTCATAAAATTTCAAGCAGGTTCATTGAAAAAATGGTCAGGATTGCAGTTGTCTCCGACCGGTTTTCATCACTGGAATCTGAGAGGAAAAGAGAAGACACGCTGATCAGGATTATCGGCTGGACAACAGTAATACTTATCTGGATAGTCGCTGGCATTATGATTCTTGATGAACTGGGCGCTACAATAGGACCTATACTTGCAAGTGCCGGGATAGTAGGACTTGCTTTTGGCTTTGGCGGACAATACCTTGTTAGAGACATTATTTCCGGGTTCTTTATTATCCTCGAAAATCAATACAGAATAGGGGATGTGGTAGATTTAGGTGGAACAGCAGGATTGGTGGAGGATATTAGTTTGAGAATTACCACATTAAGAGATATGAATGGTACTGTCCATCATGTTCCTCATGGCGATATTAAAAGAGTCGCAAACCTTTCAAAGAACTTTTCCAGGGTAAATTTGAATATAGGCATCGGGTACAACTCCAATCTGGAACTTGTTATCGGTGTAATTAATAAAATCGGAAAAGATCTCTCAGAAGATGCCGAATGGAAGGAACATATCCTTGAACCTCCTAAATTTTTAAGAGTAGAACAGATGGGAGATTCCGCGATCATCATTAAAATAGTAGGACAAACTAAAGCCCTTAGTCAATGGAGTGTAACCGGGGAACTTCGAAAAAGGATCATAATTACTTTTAGAAACGAAGGAATAGAAATACCATTTCCCCAGATGGTAATTCATAATGCTGTGGGTAAATAAATAATTGAAAACAGAATTAAAAGCTAGGGTTTGATAAATTTAAAAGTGTCACTGCTGAAGCTGATATCCTGTCCATTTATCAACAAAGCAGATTGTATTAATCCGAGATGAGAATATGCCTGCGGAAAATTTCCAAGCAACTCCATTGAATCTGTGTTAATATGTTCGCTGAGCAGTCCAAGATGATTGGCACAGCTAAGAACATTTTCAAATAATTTCAGGGCTTCTTCCTTATAACCTATCCTGTACAGGCTGTTGATAAGCCAAAAATTGCATAAAATGAATGATCCTGAAGGTTTTCCGAAGTCGTCTTCATCAATGTACCTGTACATAAAGCCATTTATGAGTAGCGTCTCCTTAATTTTAAGAACAGTTGAAATATATCGGGGATCATCAGCTTCAATTATTCCTGCTTCTTCCATCAGGAGATTTGCCGCATCGAGGCTTTTTGAACCATAATATTGAACAAATGCTCCAATTTCTTCATCCCATCCGTTTGTGAAAACATCCTGTTTAATATTGTCAGCAATTTTACCCCATTCATCGACATAGAAATCCTTATCGAGCATCTGGGCAATTTTTACACCTTTGCTTATTGCAAGCCACGACATCACTTTCGAGTAAACAAAATGCCTTTCCGGTCCTCTTATTTCCCATATGCTCTTATCAGGTGTCATCCAATTTCTTGATACCACGATGACCAATCCGCGTACAAAGGTCCATAGTTCTTCAGTGGTATCGAGGGTGGAAGGAAATTTCTGAAGTGTCATGTAAATTGAGTCTATCAGTCCGCCATAAATATCATGTTGTTTCTGTGAAAATGCCCCATTGCCAATGCGTACCGGCGATGAATCGCGGAATCCTTTCAGATGAGGAATAATTTTTTCTTCAAGGTTTCTTTCACCCCGGATCCCGTACATTATCTGAATATCATTCTGCTTGCCAAGATTAACGCTAAGAATATATTTCTGGAATTTTCTTGCAGAATTTGAATGGCCGAGCTGAAGCAAAGTTTTAATAACCATCGAGGAATCGCGGATCCAGCAGAAGCGATAGTCCCAGTTGCGGGTTTCGCCAATTGCTTCAGGCAGCGAGGTTGTAGGTGCGGCAATAATTGCACCCGATTTATCATAAAACAACAATTTAAGAGTTAGCACACTCCTTATAACCTGCTTCTGGTATTTTGGCAGGTTAAGGGTCCTGTTCGACCAGTTCAGCCAGTAAACCTTCGTTCGCTGGTACTCAAGAAATACACGGTTGACATCAATTTTAATAAGCTTCTGGTTATATGCAACACAGAAAAAACAATCATCGGTAAGATCAAAATACTCACTCTTCAAAATAAGATCAAGATTTAGATTGGTATACAGATAAATTGATTCGTATTTATCTTCTACCGAGATGTGTTTCAGGTAGTTGCGTTCTATATGACCTTTGGTATCCCGTCCGAAGTTAAGCCTTGGAGAATATTCGATCCTTATAATAGGAGTGCCCTTTGTAATACGTACAATACGGTATATTTCAGGTGCATTGTAATAATTATTTTCATCTGTGCGATAGATGGGCATGAAGTCAATTATTTCGAATGATGCCACATCTGAGTTAAAGCTTGTAACAAGAATGTTTGTGTTAGTGATATACTTTTGTGACATGGTATAATCACCTTTTCCCGAGACGCCGAAATGCCCTCCTTTCTCATTGTCGAGCAGGCGTGCAAATATTGAAGAAGAATCAAAATCGGGAAGGCAGCACCAGTCAATACTTCCATATTTAGATACAAGAGCGCTGCTACGGCAATTGCCTATAATACCATAGTCTGAAATATACATTATATCACATATATTAGGTTCAGTCAGATTAAATCACACCAGATCACATGCCTGTGGAGGCAACCAGTGTGCTTCCTTCCCTTCCCATTTGACAGTGCATCCGATAGGGTTAGTGACAGGGACAGAGGCAGGTTTCCCTGCAGTAATTTCGTCAAGTACCTGATCAAGATTATTTTCTGTCATCCTCGATGGATCGCGCGGATTATCAACTCCTCTTCCTGTGTATACAAGCTTTCTGTTCTCATCAAATACAAAAAAATGCGGAGTTCTCAGAGCTCCAAATGCGAGAGCAATACTTTGATCTTCATCCCGGAGATAAATCCATGGAAACCTGTAGTCTTCCATTCTGGAAACCATATTGTCAAAACTATCTTCGGGATAGGTCTTGTCACTATTGGAATTGATACCCACAAACCTCACTCCCATGGGTTGATATTTCATTGCAGTTTCACGTGTTATTTCATCTGATCCCAGAACGTATGGGCAGTGATTACAGGTAAAGAATATAACAAGAAACCTGTAATCGTCAAAATCTGTAAGTGAATAGGTACTGCCATCGGTAGAAGGCAGACTGAACTGAGGAGCCTGATCTCCAATAGCTATTGTAAATGCCATCTTATTATGATTTTATAATTCCTTGCTATTTAAACATCTGATTATAGATTTTGTTTCAAAATGCCAGAAGATTAAACCTGCCTTAAAAATTTTCACAGGTATTTTTAAAGTCACTGATATTAATTGTATACTGATATTAATTGTATATTAGTATGTTAATCAAAATCAGCCGGATGAGATTTTCCTCTGGCAATTCAGTTGCAGCTGCAGGCATCCTTGTGGGAGGCAATCTTTTGGGTGAAGACAGGATCTTTTTCGGAACCGACAATTGCTATCATCATGGTGTCGGAAAAGTTTTAGCTTCCAACACAACAGAAGCTCAGAAGAGAAAAATATTTTTTGATAATTACAATAATATGTTACGAAAAGGAGGTCACAATGTTGCTTGATATCAATGCCTATGTGGGCCACTGGCCGTTTAAACAGCTTCAGTATAATTCATGCTCAAAGCTGCTTGAAAAGATGAATAAGTTTGCTGTGGATGTATCCGTAATAAGCAATCTTAACGGTGTCTTTTATAAGAACACACAATCGGCTAATGAAGAATTGTATGATGAAATATCCTCTGACAGGCGTTTCAAAGACCGTTTCATTCCATTTGCCATTATAAATCCTATCTATGCCGGATGGAGGGATGACTTTGAAAGTTGTACAACAAAAATGGGAATGAAAGGACTTCGGTTATTTCCCCAATACCATGATTATGAAATAACTGATCCTTCTCTCATTGAACTTGTAAAATCAGCCCGTGACAAAGGAATCCCTGTTGCATTTGATATCCGTATGGTTGACAGCAGACAGAAATCATGGATGGATATACCCCAGTTTAATCCGTCTGCAGATTTCCAGGTTGACGTCATTACAAAGGAATGGACATTGAAAAACATACTACCTGTAATAAAAGAGGTTCCTGATGCAAAGTATCTGATAGTTAACCTGGCTACCAGTATGAGCCTGAGTGACGAAGAGGCTGACATATTTAAAAAAGCTGATGTCATGTTTGACACTTCCGGAAGGAGTATCAGGGGCGATTATACATTGAGTGAATTGCTGACCAGGTTCGGTAACGAAAAGTTTGCCTTTGGTTCACATTCACCAATTCTGGATTACCTTTCAGGGAGGCTGCGAATTGAATCCCTTAGCGAAACTGAAGCTGATGAAACAGTAAAGGAACTTTTGAGATCAGGGAATGCAATAAGATTCCTGGGGCTGAGCTGACCCCTAATAATTATTAAGGGAAATTTTAATTGTACAAATCTGATTATAAAAATATTATGGCCAATAAAATCAACCGCCGAAAATTTTTTACTCATAGCACTGTTGCTGCTGCAGGCATCCTGGTGGGAGGAAACCTGATAGGATGTTCCCGTAAAGAAGAACAGGGCATATCAACTTACGATCTCATGGGTGATGTAATGAAATACCGTAAGATTGATGCCCACTGCCATCCTGAAGATGATCTGGCCAGACAGATAGCAGTTGCAGACAGCCTGGGAATAACTAAACTGCAAATTTCCGAACCCATAGTTAATTTTTCCGGAAATTCCCCGGAAGGCCCCGAACAGGCTATAAAAAATAATGATATTGTTTTAAAAGCAGTGAAACAATATCCTGATAGATTTATTGGGTTTTTTACGTTGAATCCTCTCTATAAAAAGGAATCTCTTGAGGAAATGAAAAGATGCATTGATCTCGGAATGGTCGGGTATAAAGGATATACACAGGCGAAAATCAATGATCCGGTTTATTTCCCGATAATCGAAAAGCTTATTGAAAATAAGATGATCGTTTTTATGCATGCATTTTGCCAGTTAGGCATGGGCGGGTACAGGATGAAATATGATATCGGCCGATTCGAGAATACCACACTTCCCGAAGACATGGTGGATGTGGCCCGCCGGTATCCTGAAGCTATGTTCCATTTTGCTCATATTGCAGGTGGCGGTGACTGGGAATATGAATGTAAAATGCTGAAGCAATGTCCGAATATCTATGTCGATACCGGCGGCAGCAATAATGAAGAGAATGTGATTGATTTTGCCGTAAGGCAACTGGGTGAAGACAGGATCTTTTTCGGAACCGACAACTGCTACCATCACGGTGTCGGAAAGGTACTGGCCTCCAATGCAACGGATGCCCAGAAGAAAAAAATATTTTTTGAAAACTATAACAATGTTCTGAGCAAAGGCGGTCATCCTATTGGCTGATATTTCCGGTTTTCCACTATTCCGGTTTTCATATTATTAATTATTAGCATTAATATTAGCATGTTATGATAAGATATTTAGTCCTGTTCTGTATTGTTTCTTTTGCAACAGCTGCAGTGCATGCCCAGGTAAAAGATTTACCAAAAAATGCAAAAATTGATCTTGTTCCTGACGAGGAAAACCTGAATGTATTTCAGCAATGGTTAAAATGGAATAACGGAGGATCTCTGCTCATTCAGCATCTGACAAAGCAGGCTATGAACTATTATGAGATCAGGGACAAGGAGATAGCGAAGCTTAAGACCAAAAATGACTGGATGGACAGGCAGTCTCTTGTAACGGATAAATTAATGGAAATGGTTGGACCTTTTCCTGAAAAAAATCCATTGAAGCCTAAGATCACAGGTATCATAAAGAGAGATGGTTATAGAATTGAAAAGATAATTTTTGAAGCCTTTCCGGAATATTATGTAACAGGATGTCTTTATGTCCCTGAGGGGATTAAAGGTAAAGTACCTGCAATATTACATGTTATAGGACATAACCAGGAAGCTTTCAGAGCTCCGCTTTATCAGGTGATCAGTTATAATCTTGTGAAAAAGGGTATGATCGTTTTCGCAATTGATCCCCCTGGTCAGGGTGAGCATGTACAGTATTATGATACAAACCTTAAAGCTTCTTCAATAGGATATTCGGTTATTGAACATTGCTATTTCGGAAATCAGATATACCTGTCAGGTTCTTCCGCAGCAAGATACTTTATTTGGGATGGGATGCGTGCTATTGATTATCTTTTAACAAGAAAGGAAGTTGATCCTGAAAGGATTGGGGTAACTGGATTTTCAGGAGGAGGTACGGTAACCACCTATATTTCCGCTTTCGATGAAAGGGTTAAGGTTTCTGTTCCATGCAGCTGGGCTACCTCAAATAAGCGGCAGCTTGAAACAAAGGGAGTCCAGGATGCAGAAAATGTGTTTATCCATGGACTGGCAAATGGAATAACTGTTGAAGACCTTCTTGAAGTAAGAGCACCAAAACCCACCCTGATGACCTTTACGTCGCGGGATGAATACCTGACGCTGCAAGGTGCAAGGGAAGCAAATGCCGAAGCAAAATTGGCCTACAGGGCTTTTGGCATGGAAGATAATCTGAAGATGTCGGAAGATGATTCCAAACACTGGATGACACCAAAGATAAGGTATGACATCTACTCCTTTTTCATGAAGCATTTTAATGTGAAAGGTGACCCATCAGAAGAGGAGGCAGAAATATTTACCATTAAGGAACTGCAAGTTACACCTACGGGACAAATCTCAACATCTTTTGGAGGAGATATGATATTCGATGTGAACAGGAAAGAAACTGAAAAACTTCTTAGTGAGCTTGAGAAATCAAGGAAGGATATTAATAACCATCTCAGTCTTGTGAGAACAAAGGCAAAGCAACTTTCGGGATTTATTACTCCTTCGGGTGAAGCCGGGAAAGCTTTTCTTAACGGAAGATATCAGCGTAACGGGTATTCAGTTGGTAAATACGCGATTATGGGAGAGGGAGACTATCCTATTCCATTACTTCTTTTCGTACCGAATGATGAAAAGGAGA
>JBBQJD010000128.1:0-9975 GCA_038325595.1 Bacteroidales bacterium
TCAGAACTCCAATACTTTCGCAAACTATAGCGCGACTGTTTCGTAAATCAGGGTTAAATTTGTGAAAGGGAAACATGTTTCTGTTTTGTTTAAAAAAGAGCACAATTCTTTTACTGCCTGATTTGCTCGCGGGGTGGATAAGGAATGTAACCTGATTATTAGTTTTTTATTTTCATAATCAGGTATCATATCCGCATCGCTTGTAAAAATCTCTTTTAAAATAACCCTCCCCTCTTTTTCGGTACTTTTATAAAATTCAGGCATTATATTGTATAATGCAGATTCAGCCCTGTAAACGAGCATTATTATTGCATTCTTTAGCTTTTTGCTTTCTTGCTTGAGTCTATTATAGCGTTGGTCTTCAGGCATTTCAGCAATACTGATGCGAGAAGGTGTGTTTCCCCTTTTTGCTAAAAGATCTTTAATTTCTTCATGATATACAGTTATCTTCTCTATCAGGGGAGAGTTTTTTAAAATATTATGGACAATATGGTCAACTTCTAGTGTATCAGCACCTTCTATTTGTTTAAAAATACGAGCTTCAAGCCTGGACTTTTTCTCCCTCGCTTTCTTTATTTTGTAAGTAAGTGTCTTATAATCTGGGCTGGGGATAGTGCGTTTTTGATTAACGGGCTCTGTCCCATATTCTATCATTCGGTCGAAATCAAAGTTTTCGATTAAGTATTTAAAGTAGTTCTCTTGTGTCCACCTTGAGAACATTTTTATTGCTGTATTATGCAGAGACAAACTTGGATGTGTTGTTATTATCGATGTCTGGTGTCCGTTTTCAGAAAGCCTTCTGATTTCTCTGAACCAGTGCCCATTTAATCTAGTACCCATCTCGCAAAGTTGCATCGCTACATTGGTATTATTAGCCTGTTTTCCAACGTTATCAAACAATGATTCGTCCCATTTGTCTTTTACATTCTTACGATATGTGATTATGGCTACACGGTGGTCATTCCATAAATTTATAAACCATGCGGGTTCATAAGCCTCGCGGTCAACCACAAGGGTAAAGATTGGTTCGCCGGGTTTGACCTCTTGGGTTAACTCTTCCTTGATTTTTGGTATGGTTTCTTCAATAGCAGACTTTAACTTTTCGTTCAATTCTCCAGTGACAACCATCAAGGGAAGTCCTTGCTGATCGTTTACCCAGAATTCGGTAGTTCCACTTAAACAAAGTTTTTCTCGTGACACAAAACGCTTGGGAAGGTTTGCTTGCTCACCGTGGTAAACCCTGACATGACCATCGATATAAAAAAACATCTCAGGCATTTCTTCTACCCATGAGCGAAATAGCTCCGAGTGTAGCTCATCCGACTTTGATTGGTCGGTCATTTGCTTTAGTTTTTTCCTAAAATACCCTACTTCGGGTATGCGATCCAGACCAAGCAGTTTTCCCAGTTCTCCCGGCGGATGCTTTTTTAATTGTTCTGGGTTTTTTATCCGGCAAAGTGCCATGAAACACAGTATAAGAACAATATGGTGCAGTCCATAAAAACCTGCAGGTAAAGGTTTAAACACTTTAAAAAACTGATCAAGCCCCTGCGATATTAATGCTGGAATGCCAAATAGAGATCCGGCATTGAGCACGCTTTCCTGATGCTCGAATAGGCTCGTGGCATAGGCTTGTACTCCGGTTACCGCTAATGACCTCTCTTCGTACCGAGTTGCTGCTATCCCGATGCTTTCTGATGCTTGGGCATCTTCAAAACTTCTTTGACTGCGAGTTTTTACTGAATCTACCTCAGTCCTGATTTTTTTTTAAACGTCCGAGGCTTACCCAATAACGGATGCTGCCTTCAGATATCCCTTCCCCCTTGGCTATGGAATTGACATTTATCCCTTTATCAAGCTTCTCCTGAATCCGATCCAATACATCGGGTAATAATTTATGACTTCGCCCATGACGTGACTCCTCATTAAAAAAAGATACCTCTCCTTCTTCGGAAAGTTTCTTCTTCCATCGTCTCACACTATCTGTTGATACATGAAATGTATCAGCAATGTCTTGATTTTTACACAGTCCCAACAAAATAAGGTTAGAGGTAACATAACGAAACTTGGTCAGGTCATTTGCTTCATGCGAATATATAGGCACTCCGCTGTGAAGATAATAAACACTGCCAGTGCGTTCCCGAACCCCAAGTGTCATGGTTATCATCCGGGTATCGCTTGGAAATATTGGTAGTAATAGTTGTCCCATGACTGCAAATGTAAGGATTTTTAGTTTGCGCCGACTATTCTCTTAAAGGTTGATAATCAGGGATAGGTCTTGGATGTCTGAAATTACATAAAAAGGGATTGATGCAGGTTTTGTTTCCTGCCAATGATATTACGTTGGCGTTGGTGCCGGCACCAACGCCAACGCAAAGAAAACGCCAACGCAAAAAACAAAAACAATGGATAAATACCACAACACATATCGTATTCCGTCGGCACGTTTGCAAACATGGAATTATCGTTGGTCCGCGGCGTATTTTATTACCATTTGTACCAATAATCGCATGCAATATTTTGGCAAAATCGTATCCGATGGCAACACCGCATCCCAACACATGCAATTATCGCACGTTGGCCTTATCGCCGATATTTTCTGGCACGAAATAAAAAACCATACCAACAATGTGGAATTGGCCGCATTTGTCGTCATGCCCAATCATATCCATGGCATATTAATATTGACGGGTGATAATGATGGCAATAACGTAGAGACAGGGCATGCCGTAGAGACAGGGCATGCCGTAGAGACAGGGCATGCCCTGTCTCTACAACAACCCATCGGGCAATCCAATCCGCGATCCATCGGGCAAAAACGTTTTCAAAATATTGGAAAAAATTCGGTATCATCTATAATAGGTTCATACAAATCGGCCGTGTCCAAACATGCACATCGATTGGGATACAATTTTGAATGGCAATCTCGTTTTTACGACCATATCATACGTGACGACCAATCATTTAAAAAAATAACGGATTACATTTTCAATAATCCGGGAAAATGGTGTGATGATAAATTTTACACCGAATAAAAATTAATAAATATGACGCAAAAAACCAAAAAAAATAGGCACGACCCTTTGGAACATAGCTGATGACTTACGTGGTGCAATGAATGCGGATGATTTTCGTGATTATATGCTTTCGTTTCTTTTCCTTCGGTGCTTCGAAATCGGCAACTAACCGTACCGCCAGCCGTTAAATATAAACTTACACAACCCTTACGCTCCTCAATGAGGCAGAGTACTTAGGCACTCCAATCTCCGGTCACTACTTCTGCTTTTTATTCATCCTCTCTACCTGCCTTCCTTTCTCAGCATAAATAGCATCTACCAGTCCGTCTTTGTCAGAATCGCCTGTAATCGACCAGAACATAATTCCTGCCAGGCCGGTGTTAACGGCATATTGTGTCTTCAGCCTTATGGAAACAGTATCTTCGTATGATAAAAATATACTGTCTGCAGCATTATACAGCCATGGAGCTTTTGCGATAGGATCCCAGGATCTCACCCATCCGTTTTTATCTTCATACTGTTCTCTTATTACAGCATAATTACCCCGGCCACGCCATGGCCCTCTGTTCAGCTGGTACAATCCGTTATTGACAGGCGGAACGCCTATCCATCCCTTACCATAAAATGCACCACCGATTATTATCTGGGGGGCTTTCACACCTTTCCCCATACAATATGATATTATCCTTTCAGCAGACCATGGTTTGGTTGAATCCCCATCTTCAATCATTTTCATAGCTGCAGGTGTCCCTTCAATATCTTCCATTTTAGCCCATCCAAGATTTGTATGATGTGAAGTATATGGATCGTTGCCTCCGGCAAGATCATATGACATTACATTCATGTATGTTACATGTGGCATTACCTTGTCGAGCTCTATATTATAGAAGAAATCCTGCCATCCGGCCACGGCAAATGTAAGGATCTGTTCGGTGCTTATGCTATCCATGCTTGCCCTAAGCTCCTTCATCAGCGATGTGAAATTCTGTTTGTCCTCCGGGATATAAGGATTACCTACGCCCGGCAAGCCCGGATATTCCCAGTCAATGTCCAGACCGTCCAGATTATATTCCCTTAAGAATCTATTAACACTTGTAACGAATTTCATCCTGGAATCAGCATTTTTGGCCATATCGGAGAAGCCGCCTGATCCTCCCCAGCCTCCGCATGCAATCATTACCTTCAGATGAGGGTAATCTTTCTTCTGATCAACCAGATGCTTCAGCTTGATACCTGATGAGTCATCCATAAATTGCATCTCGTTATTGATCACCTCTGTAAAGGAAAAGATAATATGCGTGAGCTTGTCAAGATGAAGAGCTCCGGGAATAACAGGTCCACGGGGATAATAATAACCCATAATCTTAACTCCTGACTCCGGCGGAACTTTTTCCTTGCAGGAAGGAAGGCAGATTATCAAAATTAGCGAAAGTAAGATAACGGACTTTTTCATAAAATCAGATTTTATTGTTTAATATTCAGATCTTTTTAACCGCAAAGGTTTATAATTCTTACTTAATATCGGGCTGAAGCCCGGTGTTTGTTGGATCTTTCAATACGTTGGCTGCAGCCAACGATAATTGATCCGAATAACCGGGGACTTTAGTCCTTAATTTGTTTTTCAAACTGATCATTATTTAATTCATTCAATAGCATCATTGTTCCCGTAACTGCTTCCATCCAGTATTCGGTTGTTTGCCACCAACCCGGAAGAAGAACCGGCTGGTCATCTTCCGATGATCCTATCCCGGCCATTACCGCACCAATTGTTTCCGGTGTATAAGGTACGTACTCACTTGTTTTAAAAAACTCAGGCTGATTATATCCCAGTCCTGTTACTGTGCTGGAATTGAATGGATTACATCCATAAATAAAATCAAGCTGCTGCTGACCTATCCTCTTTGCCTCTTCATTGCCCGTTAATAATCCTCCCCGTACCAAAATTGCCCCCGCATATCCCAGCATCGGATTTATTCCGTTCCACCATTCTTTATCTTCATGGTTTTCATAGCACCAGCGGTAATAATAGTTTCCAACCTTCCTGTTGCCACCCGGATCCTGCCTGTACAAAGCCATTGGCACATTTCCATAACTGCTTATCTTATCGAAATATTTTATATAATTATCAAAGTAAAGCTTAAATGCATTCTTTGCCCCGGCATTCAGGTCAGGCTCCTTAATTACACGAATGGCTTCCACGATTGACCATAATGGAAAATATGGTGTGATCAGGTTATATGACAGATTTTCTTCGGGATAGAAGTCATTCTCCGTCTCCGCCTGACCTGGTTTCCATGATCGTATATAACCATAGACGGGACGATGGGTTGTATCCTGTCTTGAAAGGATTGTTTTCATATTATCCATAGCCATAGTAAGGTAGATCTCCTGACCGGTACATTCATACAGTTTCATTGATGCTGTGGCAGCCGCTCCAAGAGAATGTATATCGTTGACTATCTTATTATCTGTTGCCCAGCGAAAACACTTTAAGGCTTTTGAAAGGTAGCTGCTTATGAGCTCAGGCTTATCGGTCAGAGCCATATTGCATTGGGCTATCACGAACATATACTGAAACACAGGTGCCCTTGGTGTTGTTACTATCCATCGGTCATCTGAAGTTCCGGGGATATTATCTGTGAACCTGTTATTGTCTCCATGCTTATAGACGTCCCCTCCAACCTGGTCCATAAGATAACCCGCAGGCTCCTGCATAGCGGTGTAATGTTTGTTTCCCCAGTTAAACTCATCTTTAATCTGTGCAAGAAATTCTTTTTTACCCCCGAATTCAGGGACCTTATCATTTGACATTGAAAGATAAACCTCGCTCAGAGCCCACAAGCCATTGATTGTCATTCCCCACTTTCTGAGATCAGCTGCATCATGCCATCCTCCTGAAACATCCTGATGCCTCATATTATCGAGCCGTACGCCATCATCCCTGTGCTGACCTCTTTCCCAGCCATGCTCCGGATCTCCGCAGCGTTGCCACAAAAACCAGTTCATGTGCTTTGAAAGGTTATATACATATTGAAGATTGTTTACTGAAAATGGGATTGAAGCTCTCTCCCCATACCTTATATAATATTTTCCCGGGGTATTTACTTTCGAAAAGTCTCCAACGTATACTCTCCCCCAGTCTCCTGACTTCTCACTCACTGTTCCGGTAAATGCAACTTCGTTAGTAGAGATATCAATTATTGAAAAATCTTTTTGTCCTGAAAATTCACTTGTCCGGAATGTCTTGAACGATCCCGGAAGAAATCCTGTCTGATTCAGAAGCAAGTCACTCAATCCTGAATAGAGTGTCGGCAGAGAGTCTGATTCAGAGTATTTTGCAGTTATCCAAGCTTCAGCCCAGTCAGCATGATCAGCATTTGATTCTTCATAGCTTTTTTCAACTTCAAGGGTGAGTTTCTGAATTCCTTTGATATTGACATCAATTAAGTGTGGAGGAGAGGAGTGTGACAGCCAGCCGGTTGAATAGAGTATTTTGTCATCACCCAGAACATTAAACCTGGCAATTCCCCGTGATCTTAAATCAGATAAATTTGTAAGATCTTGTTGTTCTGCAGGCTTTTCTGTTTCATCATCCAGTCCTGCAATGGCATGGAATTTTATCCCGAGTTCATTAAGTTCGAGATGAATTTTTGAAGGTGCAACTACCCCCAGTCCTTTCTCATATGTTACTCCGCGAAGGTTTAACTTATGCTTATCATATGAAAGGTCTTTTTTTGGTGGTCCGAATTCATTTGCAATAAATCCGTGTTTCAGATCACTCAGATAAACTTTTTCAGGTTTACATGAAAATAGCAATGGAATGATTACCAGTAATATGAGGTATCTTGTATGGCTTTTCATGGAGGAGCTTATAACGATCCGGTTATTTCCTGACGGAGATCAATCCTTCCATCTGCTTTAATTACAGCAATATATGGCATGGTTCTATCTGTAATATTCATGTCAAGCTGAATAGTTTCAGGTTTACCGGCTGAAAGCTCAATTTCTTTCTTTGCCAGGTTTTCTTTTGCATTGAAAGTTCTAATTTCAATTGTGTGCTTACCTGTTCCGGTAATTGACACTTTTATGGTTACCATTCCATTCTCCGGCTGAGTCTTTTCTACAGTTATAAGGATGTTCCCGGTGTCAGGCTTATTAAATGTTGACGCCTGATTATAGACTGCCAGAGTACCCATAAACCTGTTTATCGGCTCGACCCAGATCTCTTTACTTGTAGCGTTGTTTGTCGCACACCAGTGAGGCCTGTCGCCATTCATGCAATCCATGCCTACCGGCATTGACCCTGACACATTCTTCAGGCAATATGCGAAATGAGGAGCAAAATCATATCCTTCACCATACATCAGGCTCTGACCAAAAGGATTATCACCGACGATCCATTGCAATTGTTTTCCAACCAGATGCATTCCTGCAGAATCTTTGCGTAATCTTGAAGCTTCAGCCAGCGCCCACGAAGATGACATCTGTATATTTGTGCTTCCATGAAAAAGGTCATCGTGATAGATCGGGAATGTTCTCAGAACATAGTTATCGTTCAGATGTGTTCCGTCATTGTATTGCCTGAGCATGTCAGTGCGGACTGCTGAATCGGATATCGCCATTAACTCAGATTTTTTCCAGACCGAGTTTGGCAGATGATTGTAAGGAGCCGAGATAAGGCTTCCGCGTTTCATGAAGTACTCACTGTGCAGAACCACAGCGCTGTACCAGTCCATCCAGGCCTCATTATCAGGAAGTTTTTCGCACAGCATGCTGAGAGCAATCAATGGCGCTTCCTCGAAAGCTGCATGGAAATTATGAATAACCTTCTGACGCGATGTATTTTCGTAGAAAAATCCGGTTATTGGTATGCCTTCGGGAAATTTCTGTTCCTGGCATCTGATAATGAGTTGTCCAAAATGAACAGCCTGATCCATATATTTCTCTTCGCCGGTCATTTCAGCCAGTGTTAAAGATGCGGTTGTTCCCCATGATGCCTCACGATAATCGGCCTCATTCCATTTTTCCTTCGACAAAAATGCGGCCTGCCAGTCTTCAATTGCGGCAGTACGCGACCTGGCAGCCAGCTCGGGATGTGACTTTTCAAGCATGCCTGCAGCTTTGCCCTGAACAGTTGCGGCAAGAAAATTCTCCCACGGAACGTTGCTGGCTTTCGATACCACATCATCAATGGTGCCAACTTTATTATCTGTATAAATGCGGTTCATGCTGAAGCTCATATGATAACCATCCCCGAAACGGGTCTTTAAAAGCCACTCGAGTCCCCAGGCAAGCTCTGTTCTGAGCCGTTCTGCAAGTTCAGGAGCTTCATGCTTCTTTTCAAGATTTTCAAGATTCAGCATCATGGCATATACAGCCATTGCTGTTCTGAATGAACCCTGTGAAAGATCACCGGCATCGTGCCAGCCTCCGTTGATGATCTTCTTTACATCTCCATGGAATCCCTGCCAGTCCTTATGACATTCAAGATGAATTCCGGGAACATTATATCCGCAACGAAGGCAGAAAAAGGCATTTGTTGCTTTGAAGAGAGGCTGCAACCAGATATTTCCATCGATTGGAAAAGCATCTGATTCAAGCTCTCCTGTCCGTATTTTGTACATGCCACTGTTCTGGTATTCAGTAAAATCAAGCTGATGAAACAATCCCTTATCAGTTTTCAATTCAGTTACAGCGCCCGAAAAAACAACATTATCATCCATATCGACAATCTGGAAAGTATTTCCTGCCCCGCTGCCGGCCATTGCAACTTTGACATCATCGGGCCTGTATCCTGCATGACTGAATGAAAATTTACCCGGACTGACATTCCATCCCTCATATTGATCGGGCTCAACCTTCTGAAGCTCTATCCTGTCAATATCGTAAGTTACTATGCCTTCTTCTTCAGGATTATGCCCGATGAGCGTTTGTCTTATGGAGAAAGAATTAACCCTGTTTCGCTCGAGATGATGTATTTCGTAGGTTACATGATTCCATACGCCTGGTTTAAGATCATGGATGAAATGAGATCTCCGGGGATAGGTTGTATTGTAAACAGTTCCTTCATTTGCAAATTCAAGAATAATACAATAGGTAGGGGTCGATGTAGGATGCACATAGACCCAGAAAGATAAGCGGTTGAAATCTGACCAGTCCTGAGGTTCATCGATTTTCATCTGTATTCCCGATGACCCACCCTGGCTTCCGTTAAAGGAATCCCACTCACTCCTGTTTTTGCGGTAATGCTCTTCGTCGCGCAGTGAAGTACGAAAACGAAGCGAGCGTTTGCCGTCTTTGGAACGTTCATCGGTGTAAGACATCTCGCCGATGCCCCTGACTGTCCATCCTGTTTCCTTTTCCATATCGTCTATTACCATGGAACCGAGAACCGGTTTATGCTCCCATTTGGACATAAGTGATTGTTCCTCAGGTATTTCAAGTGGGAATTCAGGAAAGAGAGATAGGTCCTTTACATCCGGTTTGTTGGAAGAACTGCATGAAAATAACACTGCTGAAAAAAATAGAACGATATACTTTTTCATTCAAATAAATTATTATGGTGATTGTCAAGCTATTAAAAATTTGCTGAAGAATCAGCAGCCATTAATTTACAAATTTTTTTTGATTGTAACGAGCAGTGTATGAAAAAATCTCGAATTTCACTTCATTCTTTACATCCAGGTTGAGATTATTTTCATAAATTTAGTTGTTCTATAAATCTAACCTGCCATGCAAATGAAACTGATTTTTAAATACATCCTAATGGGGATGTTTCTATGTCCATGCTTTTCATCCTCTTCCGGACAAGGTAAATTAACAATTAATGATCAGGGTTATTTTGAAATGCCCGGATTTGATGTAATGGTCTTTGATGATTATTATCCAAATGGCCACCAGAGCGGCATTACCATTATACAGAATGGTGTCAGGGTGGCTGCTAACGGAGACTTGCGCC
>JBBQJD010000129.1:0-9966 GCA_038325595.1 Bacteroidales bacterium
GGAATGCTGCCTCTGATTACGCATCCGAGATTTTCAGAAGCACAAAACAAATAAACATTCTGTCCTATAAAAGCTGTATTTGAGTATGACATAAAGAGGTCAGAATCCTCATACGCTTCACCCTCTTTTATTCTGAGCTTAGCCAGATCTGCCACATATACAATGTTTAATGCAGCATCTGAAACAAAACCCTGCGAGCCGGTATACTTCCTTATGTCACGGTTGTGGATAAATTTTAAGGTATGTGATTCAGCCTGATATACATACAGACCTCCGGGAAGTGCCACATAAAGATCAATTTCCTGGTAATTCAATGCTGACGGAGCTGTTCTTCTTTTGTCGGGTCTGTTGATCCCGCATGCTGCCCACAGAAGGTTTGACAATTGCTGATCAGTAAGTTTATCTTCTGTAAAATCCCTTGTTGTTTTTCTTTCATTCAGAGCCTGCATAAGAGGTTTTCCACCAGATTTCTGTGGAGCCGGGAGGACAATGTCCTGTGCCAGGGCATTCATAAAAACAGAATTTAAAATAAGGCAGATTATTACACTGAAGATTATCTTTTTCATAGTTTTGAATAAAAATTTGTTAATGATTTGTTGTTCATACAAATTTATCCATCTTTTAATTAAATGCAATAGATAGGCTAAGCATGGGAATCAGCTAAAGTTCGAATCTAATGGATATTTCCACAGTTTATTTAATATGAGGTCTCTTAAATAAATATGTGTTTTTAAAAACCGTAAGCGACATGAAGTCCAAAACTCAGATGGACAACCGTAAAAATAATAATTGGTTTCACTATTTAAAAATGAATGACGAATTTTAATTTGAAAGGTTCATGACTCCTCAGCACCCGGCACCCAACTTTTATCTTTTGTCTTTTATCTTTTATCTTTTTTAATAATTATCTTCGTCACACAAACAATCGCGATGGCTCTGAATTACATCTGGATAGCATTTTTTCTTATCGGATTCATTGTTGCCCTTGGCCAACTGATATTTGGAGGGAACCTGGAAATATTCAATACACTTGTAAATTCGGTTTTCGCAAATGCAAAAACAGGTTTTGAAATCTCACTGGGACTGACAGGAGTACTGACACTCTGGATGGGATTAATGAAGGTGGGAGAGAAGGGTGGAGCTGTTGCGGTGCTTGGCAGAATGTTTGGTCCATTGTTCCTGAGGCTTTTCCCTGATCTGCCCAAAGGACATCCTGCCTATGGATCTATTATCCTGAATTTTTCAGCTAATATGCTTGGTCTTGATAACGCTGCTACCCCGATGGGGCTTAAAGCAATGACAGAGATGCAGGAGGTCAATCCAAAAAAGGATACAGCATCCAATTCACAGATCATGTTCCTGGTATTAAATGCTTCCGGACTAACAATTATACCCATAAGCATTATCGTATACAGAACCCAGCTTGGTGCCGTAAATCCGGCCGACATATTTATTCCTATACTGATCACCACTTTTTTTGCCACTCTTGTAGGATTGATAAGTGTGGCAATTATTCAGAAAATCAATCTTTTTGATAAAGTGATTCTTGCATATCTGGGAGGATTGTCAGCAATAGTAGCTTGTGTAATATACTACTTTAACACCCTTCCAAAGGAACAAATAACATCCATCTCAACCTTTGCGGCGAATTTTATATTGATTTCAATAATTATCAGCTTTATAGTGCTTGCCGCATTAAAAAAAATCAATGTTTATGATGCCTTTATAGAAGGTGCAAAAGAAGGCTTCACCATTGCAATAAAAATTATTCCTTTCCTTGTTGCCATCCTTGTTGCTATTGGAATCTTCAGGGCTTCAGGATCGCTGGATTTTATAATCAGGGGAATTGAGTACCTGGTCAGCTGGCTGGGTTTTGATACTAAGTTTGTAGGAGCATTGCCTGTCGCTTTCATGAAGCCTCTTAGCGGAAGCGGTGCACGCGGACTGATGATCGAAGCAATGACCAATTACGGAGCTGATTCATTTGTCGGCAGGCTGTCATGCACTCTGCAGGGAGCAACCGATACTACATTTTATATAATTGCTGTTTATTTCGGATCTGTGGGAATTAAAAATACAAGATATGCCATCGGGTGCGGATTGCTTGCTGACCTCGCCGGTGTTATTGCAGCAATATTTGTCGCTTATCTCTTCTTTGGGTAACTAACTGCTTATGAGTATATTACTGACATCTGTCCTGGTGGGAATAAGCATTATTGCAATAATATTCCTTACCTCCACAGTAAAGCTGAAAGCATTTATTGCGCTCTTCCTGGTATCAGTGTTACTGGCATTTGCCACTCTTCCGCCTGATACTGTTGTAAGCACAATTAAGGAAGGTTTTGGGAATACAATGGCATCCATAGGTTTTCTTATAATTCTCGGAGCAATTATCGGGATAACTCTTGATAAAACCGGAGGAACCCTGAGCATAGCAAAGTATATTCTTTCAAAAACAGGTGAAAATAAAAGTGCAAAGGCTCTGGGAATCACAGGTTATTTGACTGGTTTGCCAATTTTTTGTGATTCGGGATTCATAATATTAAGCGGTCTTGCAAAATCATTCAGCGCAAAGTCAAAGCTGCCAATGCCCTTCATGGCTACAGTACTTGCCAGTTCACTCTATTCCGTGCATTGCCTGATACCACCGCATCCAGGCGCATTGGCGGCTGCCGGACTGTTCAAGGTTAATATAGGTTATCTGATCATTGTGGGAGCTATTCTGGCAATACCGGGTATAATTGCAGCTTATTACTGGAGCAAATGGATGACAAAGGGAAAGAATTATCCGCCCGCAAAAGAGATTCCTGCTGACGCTCAGATAATGCCGGCTGAGCTTCCGTCAGCATTTTTATCCTTCCTGCCAATAATAGTTCCGTTGCTTTTGATAACGATAAAATCGATTCTGAATCTCTTCGACAGAGAGGGTGATTTACTCATATCCCGAATTTTCTATTTTCCCGGGGAGCCCATATTTGCTTTGGCCATTGGAGCATTTCTGGCTCTTTTCCTGATAAAAGAAAAAACATTGGGTTCAATGAATATGATTTTTGAAGAAGCAATAGTAAAAGCGGGTCCGATACTGATTGTTACAGCAGCAGGAGGTATGTTCGGGATGGTTATTAAGGCGACAGGAACAGGACAGGCTGTGGGAAATCTGTTAGCCGGCACCAGCATAGGACTCGTTGTACCTTTTGTAATTGCGGCAATTATGAAAACTGCACAGGGTTCATCCACTGTTGCCATTATTACATCAGCATCATTTGTTGCTCCGATGATCTCCATGCTTGGACTTGACAGTGAATGGGGAAGGATCATGGCTATGCTCTCGATGGGAGCAGGATCGATGATTGTATCACATGCCAATGATTCGTACTTCTGGGTTGTTTCGAACTTTTCTGAAATCGATCCGGGAACAAACCTGAAAGTTTACTCATCTTCAACTATTGTAATGGGAATTGTTGTTTTTACCTTCGTATGGATCACATCTTTATTTATTCTTTAGACTGGGGAATTCTAATTAAGTAATAAAATGAGCCGGAGACTTGTTGCCGAACAGATTTTTCGTGAAGGAATTGAAAGAGTTCTTCCTGACAAGCTCATTTCCAATGTCATAGAATTGGATGATAATCGTCTTAGAATCGGCGAGCAGAACTTTTCTTTTGATTCAATAAAAAATATTCATGTAATAGGAGCAGGCAAGGCAAGTGCAATGATGGGTCTGGAGGTAGAGAAGATTCTAGGTGGAAAGATCAATCAGGGTCATATAGTTGTAAAATATGGCCATGCCTGCAGATTAAAATATATTGAAGTTACAGAAGCCGGACATCCGGTACCTGATAAGAAAGGTTTTAAAGCTGCGGTCAGGATCCGTGAGATTGCTGAGAAAGCAGGTGCTGATGACCTGGTGATATGTATTATATCCGGAGGAGGCTCAGCCCTTCTTCCTGATTTTCCTGAGGGCTCCTCTCCTGATGATATGATGAAAGTTGGTGATCTTCTTGTTAATTGCGGAGCTTCTATTTCAGAAATCAATGCTGTTCGAAAACATCTTTCAACTATTAAAGGTGGTCATCTTGCCAGGGCAGTTTATCCTGCCATGCTTGTAAGCCTCATTTTATCAGATGTACCGGGAGATCCGCCTGATGTTATTGCATCAGGTCCTACTGCTCCTGACCCTACAACTTTCAGACAGGCGCTTGACGTTCTGGAAAAATTTAATCTGACTGGTGCTGTACCGCATTCTATCAGAAATTATCTGATCAGAGGAAACGAAGGTAAGTATCCTGAAACCCCAAAACCGGGGGATTCTGTTTTTGAAAAAGTTTATAATCTTATTGTGGGATCCAACAGGTTTGCCCTTGAGGCTGCCGGGCAGAAAGCCCTTGAGTTTAATTTTAATCCTTTGATTATTGATGATGAACTCCAGGGCGATGTATCTTCAGTGGCAGAATATCTGGTTGAAACAGCACTCAATTTTAAAAATGATGAGGATGAAGTAAAACCGGTCTGCCTCCTTTTCGGCGGTGAAACAACGGTTAATATGACCGGTAAAGGAAAAGGAGGAAGAAATCAGCACCTTGCCCTTTTGTGCGCATCGTTGCTAAGGAATCAACCGGGTATTACAATTTTGTGTGCAGGAACTGATGGTACAGACGGTCCTACTGATGCGGCAGGTGCGGTAGTTGATTCAGATACCTATACAACGGCTGTATCAAAAAGAATTGACCCTGAAACATACATCAGGGAGTTTGATTCATATCATTTCTTTAAAAAGATTGGAGGACAGATAGTTACAGGTCCAACAATGACTAATGTGATGGATATAATTGTGATAATTGTGGATGGGTCAGGGGAACATGAGATTGAAATGTCACAGAACTGAATACTGTTTTAGGAAATCTTAATTAGCAAGACAATGAACCACTTGAATTATCTGAAGCCCCCTGTCGGCTTTTGTTTTATAGCGGCAACAGTATTGCCGTCCTTTACATCATGCAATTCTGATAAAGCTGAGAAAAAGCCAAATATCATTCTTTTTCTTGTTGATGATATGGGATGGCAGGATACCTCGGTGCCTTTCTGGATTCAAAAAACTCCATTCAACGAAAAATACAATACTCCGGGCATGGCACGGCTCGTTAAAGACGGTATGATGTTTACACAGGCATATGCATGCAGTGTCAGCTCGCCAACAAGGGTCAGCTTAATGACCGGCATGAATGCCGCAAGGCACAGGGTTACCAACTGGACGCTGGAAAGGAATGCTTCGGTCGATGGTAAAAGTGATGTTCTCTCTTATCCTGACTGGAATGTAAACGGAGTGCAGCCTGATGATACTATTGCCCATTCAGCGTACGCAACTATGTTACCGGAACTGTTGAAGAAGAACGGGTATTTTACGATCCATTGCGGGAAAGCACATTTTGGAGCCATGGGAACACCATCAGCAAATCCTCTGAATTGCGGATTCGATGTCAACATTGCCGGTCATGCTGCAGGAGGTCCGGGAAGCTACCTTGGAACTGAGAATTTCGGGAATAAGGAAAAAGGAGAGCATACCATGCCATGGGGCGTACCCGGTTTGGAGAAGTATCACGGAGACTCTGTTTTTCTTACTGAGGCATTGACAAGGGAAGCTCTTGCAACTCTTGATAAAGCTGCAGAAACAGGGAAACCTTTTTACCTGTACATGGCACATTATGCGATACACATACCCTTATATGCCGATGAGCGATATTATCAGAAGTACCTCGATAAGGGACTTGAGGAATATGAAGCCAGATATGCATCCATGATTGAAGGAATGGACAAAAGCCTTGGAGATATCATGGATTATCTTGATAACAAAGGACTTACAGAAAATACCATTATTATTTTTATGTCGGATAACGGAGGTTTCAGCCTTAGGCCACGAGCCGGAGAGCTTCATACTCATAACAAGCCCCTGAACAGCGGAAAAGGTTCAGCTTATGAAGGAGGTATAAGGGAACCTATGATAGTAAAATGGCCCGGTAAAATTAAGCCAGGAACGAAATGCGATGATTATCTGATTATAGAGGACTTCTTTCCGGCAATTCTCGAAATGGCACGGATAAAAAAATATTCTGCAGTTCAAAAGGTTGATGGCAAGAGCTTTGTTCCGATGCTGCTGCAGAGTGGTACTACTTCAGAAAACAGGAATCTTTACTGGCATTTTCCAAATAACTGGGGGCCAACGGGCCCAGGGATAGGTGCAACAAGTACAATCAGAAGGGGCGACTGGAAACTGATCTACTTTTATGAAGAAAGGCATTTTGAACTTTATAATATCCGTGAGGACATTGGTGAGCTTCAAAACCTGGCTTCCCGGGAAACCGGAAAAGTGGAAGAACTGGCAGTTCAGCTTGGAGAATACCTGAGGAGTGTTGATGCCCAGCGACCATTGTACAAATCAACAGGAATACCTGCACCATGGCCAGATGAATCTATCTTTATAAAGGTATATTAATAGATGCATTCTTTGGCAGCAGCTGCCATGACTTTTAAATTTTCAACAGGGGTATCAAAAAAGTGATCTGAGCAGGCGCATATGTATCCGCCATCATATCCGACTTTCTCAAAAAGGGTGTGCACCATTTGTTTGATCTGGTTGTCTGTTCCGTCTGTCAGAACATTAAACTGGTCAATACCACCGATGAGTGCAATGCGGTTTCCGGTTTTCTCTTTCAGTTCCCATGGTTCCTGATTGCCCCCGATGCTTTTTGGAGCAAGTGTCTCTGAACAATCGGTGCCGTTTGAAATGATATATTCCTCGATGCCATAAGTTCCTCCGCAAGTATGATAGGTTATTTTGAATCCCAGTGAATGTAATGCGTCATGCATCTTCCGGTCATAAGGCAGACAGAATTCTTTATGGAGATCGGGTGAAATAAGAGTAGAAGAGGCTGAGCCTCCGCCGGTTTCAATAAGATCAAACTTTGCACCCTTCATGGAATCTATGAAATGAAGCTTCTTGTCAAGCAGAATTTTCATCAGGAGATGAACCCATTCCGGATCCGTCATAGCCTTGATAATCAGTTCGTTGATATCCATCAGGCATGCTGCATGCTGCCAGCATCCGGCCTGATCGCCCCATACGAAGCCCCTGACTATTCCCTCATCGCCAACCTCATCGTACACTTTTTCAAGTGGTTGCTGATCAAGCAATGGCACCGGCATGTATTTGTGGATAAGATCGAGGTCTTCATCCTTTTTTAAAAGATATTCTGTGATCCAGGTCGTCTTTTTATTTCCTGCAGTTTTATATGTAAGGTTTCCGTCAGGAGTAATTATTGTATGATGATTGATCCTGTTTTCGGCATTACTGCTTATGACTTTCACCTCATCTTTCCATTCAGGAGTGGAAAACTTTGCAAAATCTGCATCCACCAGCCAGAACTGTCCCATGTCAGCAAAATACTGGATTGCAGCATCCATACCGACTTTCCTGAAAGCTTCCAGAGGAGTGATCCCATTCATAAAGGTATCAAGATGATAACCCTGCCATTGATGAACTGTAACCGGAAGCCTGTCAGGCTTTTCTCCGTTAATTGCACACATCATTCTTTCTTTTGAATTCACTTCAATAAGGATTTAAGTTTTGGATACAAGATACAAAAGTTTGATCAGGTGATTTCAGTCACGGCGATAGAATCATTGAGCGAAATACATCTGGAAAATTAGTGTATCATCGGGATAAACCATATATGGACTTTAATTATAAGTGTTTAGTTTCAAGCCCTTTGCACTTTCCCCTCCTTTTATGTGATGAAAGATTAGTTTTTAAAGTAGGGGAAACTTTCCACTTTGGAACTTCGTTAAATATCCTTAATGACAATTTGCTTCGGAGGGAGCAGGGATTGTATTAAATTCTTTATAAAAGTTAATTGATCTTAATTTTCTTCAAGCTCGCAATAACCTTCTTTATAACCTCATGATCTGAAACCTTTCTCGAATACTCCGACATTCCTTCCACTCCGCCCATTGAAACATCTTCCCTCCTGAAGATCATTTCGCTTTCAATGATTTTTCTGCCGGTAAGATGATATTCCTTAGCCTTCGTAAGAGTAGCCAGCTTTTCAATATTCTTTTCATTGATACCACTTCCGGGCATTATGATTATCCTGTTACCTGCTTTTTCAACCAATCTGCCGATGAGTTCAGCTCCATCCTGAACTTTGTTACGTAGCCCTGATGTCAGCAGCCTTTCAGCCTTTGTTGCAATCACATCCTCAAGGCTTTTCATTGGATCGGAACACATATCGTAAGCCCTGTGAAATGTGGCAGACATTGGACGGGCCAGTTCGATAAGCTTTGCTGTACGCTCCACATCAACTCTTCCTTCAGGTGTCAGGATGCCCAGAACAATGCCATCTACATTGCATTCACCGCAAATCTCGATATCCCTTCTCATTATATCATATTCCTGACCGCTGTAAAGAAAATCGCCACCTCTTGGCCGGATGATCACATGTACACCAATGGTAAGATTATTTCTGACAGAAGCTATGGTACCATAACCCGGTGTTGTTCCGCCTTCCGGAAGATTGCTGCATAGCTCTACTCTGTTTGCTCCGGCATCCTGTGCAGTAATTGCCGATTCAATGTTGTCGATACAGATTTCAAGTTTGAAGTTCATAGAGAGAGGTCTTATTAATATAGGTATATCTATAACGCAAAGAACCTCGATTTGTTAAAGGATTTTTTATTCTTTACAGGTAAAATCATTCTCATCTTGCGGGTTGATCATATAAAAATAATAATTATTTTTGTATAATTATATCATCAGAAACCTTAGACAATTATGAAACCAACTCTTTTAGTTCTGGCAGCAGGAATGGGCACACGTTATGGTGGCAACAAGCAACTCGACGAAGTCGGACCCTCAGGTGAAACTATTATTGACTATTCAATTTACGATGCTATCCGTGCAGGGTTTGGTAAGATAGTCTTTGTGATACGACGTGATATCGAAGATCAGGTAAAAGAACGATTTGTAAAGAAACTCAAGGGTAAAATAGAAGTAGATTATGTTTTCCAGGAAATAACAAATCTGCCTGAAGGTGTAAAAGTGAATCCCGACAGGTCAAAGCCGTGGGGTACAAGTCATGCAATACTTGTCACCTCACAGAAGATTAAAGAACCTTTCGGTGTTATCAATGCCGATGATTATTACGGAGTAGAATCATTCAAAATACTTCATGATTTCCTTGTAAATGACAAGGACCCGAACAACTTTTGCATTGTAGGTTATAAAATGAAAAATACATTATCCGAGCATGGTCATGTTAACAGGGGTGTCTGCAAAGTTGGCAGCGATGGCTTGCTTCAGAATATAGTTGAAACACGTCAGATTGAGAAAACACCTGATGGCGCAAAGGCTCCGGATGAACAGGGCAATGTGCAGAAGTTCACCGGTGATGAGATAGTATCAATGAACCTGTGGGGATTCAAGCCCTCATGTTTTACTTTCCTGACAAGGGAGTTCAGGAATTTTATCAATGAAAACGGAATGGACCTCAAAGCCGAGCTTGACATACCAACATCAGTTGATAAATTCGTCAAGAGCGGGGAGATAACAATAAAGATCCTGATGAGCAATGACAGATGGTTCGGAGTAACATACCGCGAAGATAAGCCATATGTAGTGGAAAGCATTAAGAATATGGTCAGCAAGGGTATCTACCCTGCAAAAATATATTAAGTGCCTTTTTCGGAAATCAGACCTGAGCTTGTTTTTTAGGTGTGAAAAGTGCTTTTCCTTTTGCATCCTGACGAGCCCAGTAACGTGTTCTGGCTTCTTCTGGATCAGCTCCAACGGCAATATATATTTTTGTCCTGTGATTTATTACTACTTCCTGCATCTTTGAGATATCAGGCGTCTTAAAAACAATAGGTTTTTTTTCTTGCATCTTATGTTTCTTGAATAAGACCGCAAAGATAGTC
>JBBQJD010000130.1:0-9696 GCA_038325595.1 Bacteroidales bacterium
GTAGAAACAATACTTCATGATATGTTTATGAAAGGTGCTATCAGCAGGTCCAATATGGAGCCATTCAAATATAGTAATGCAATGCTTGCCATTGGGATGTTTGAATATCAGCTAGGTGACTTAAGCAAAGAAATGATGGAGCTGGTTCATCAGTACTTCGATGAGGGTTTTAATGATGAATTTTTTAGGTCTTCATTGCCGCAGTTACGTACAAGTCCACATATGAAGGCTATTGTCCCGGAATTTAATATTGCCACATACGATAATATGCGGCAAATTGTGGAGAAGACAGACAAGTCCATACAGGTGACAAATTGCGTATGCAAGGAAGGGGAGGCAATACTTGGTAAGCCCTGCAAACAAACTAAAGATATCGAAGTTTGTTTGATGTTTGATGCGAAAAGTTATTTAGACAGGGGAAAGGCCAGAACCATCACTAAAGACGAGTGCATGGAAATCATTAACCGGGCTGAACGGGAAGGATTGGTCTTGCAACCCGGTAATTCACTTCAACCATTTTGTATCTGCCTTTGTTGCGGGTGTTGCTGTGGTGTATTGACCTCCGCAAAAAAATACGACAAGCCTGCTGAATTAATTGCGCATAATTTTTATGCAAAAGTAGAGGATGAATTGTGTAATGGCTGCACGCTTTGTGTTAAGAGATGTCAGATGGAGGCTATTCAAATTGAAAATAAAAAAGCAATTATTGACCTTGATCGATGCATTGGATGTGGTCTATGTGTTACTACTTGCAATAAAGAAGCGCTTAGTCTGCTGGAAAAAACTAAAAAAACGATCCCTCCCAGAAATGCGGCGATGTTGTATCTGGGCATATTGAGCGACAAAGTAAGCAAGCGAAAGATGATGGGAAATATGTTAAAACTGCTTACGGGCAAACAACTTTAGAAAAGAAGGGAGCCTGAGAAAATCTTTGCAGGCTTCAATTCATTTTACCATCAAGAATATGTAAAATACATAATTGATGAAGAGAACTAGTCTTTCCCACCTATCAATTTGAATTCTTCTACCTGTATACCATTTTTTATCAGTTATTTATTTAGCCGATAATTTCAGGTTATATAATATAAGAGTTTCAGAACTAATCTGGTTAGGGCCATGATGATAATAACGTCTTACTAATCCACTATCAGATTTAAACAAATAAGTCCAGCCCCAATTGTACATCTCTTTTTTTATTTCTACCTCCACCTCATATTGATATCTATTGAAGCTTACTAAATCGTTTGATGGAGAGAACGACGATGAAATAACTGACGAATTTTTATCTTCTAAAACTTGAATATAGCTGCTGTTCAAACCTCTTGTCTACAAAGCGAAAGCAGATAAGCCTGTAAACTAATAATTTACAGGCTTTTTTTATTTATCCAGTGTCTTAAGCAGTGTTTTTTCTTCAATGAACTGTTCTTAATTAAAACCCAATTCCAGTCCTCACATTTCTTCCTTCAGATACGCTTTCAAATCTAATGGCAGCCTCATGTGTTGAGTATTTGCCTCAACTAAGTCAATCCAAGAATTCGTTTTATTGGTGACTCTGAAACCCCAATACTTGCATAAAATTTCTTTGTCTGTGTTATTCAGGGTATGTTTGATTTCGTCAATCAAACCAACCATTCTGATAATCACCTTAGCAATACCTGTATATGTTTTCTTCTTCCAGATTATTTGACCTTGACCTCCTGCTGTGAAGGCATCACGCATATTAGGGCAAATTACACCATGATCATTAATTAACCACGTAGCTACGCCATTGAATTTATCCTGATTGTTGCTAAAAACCTCTGGAAAAAATATCATGGCTGAGGCGACAATGTTACTTCGTTCTGCGACAGGTAAATTATTCCACGATTTAATGATTAATCCAGTCGATTTCGAGCCGTCTTGATCGAGCCACCATACTTCTTCTCCTGATTTCAAAAACTGCCTGTAATAGTCTATTATTGACTTAATCGGGTTTGATGAGGCTCGTAAAGTATCGTACGGAATGTTTAGTTTATCGAAAATTGTCTGACCTGCTCTCAAGTCCATGTTAATTAAATACCGTGGGGAATGAGTTACGACTACTTCAGACAAGCACTCCTCATATGGTCTGCATTTGAAATCTACTGGCGATACCATTTTCCCGAAGAGCATATAAATTCTCTCGATATCATCAACTCTCGTCCCTTCTAAAACAGAATTACCTGTAGTTGTCCAGTGATCTTGCTTAGAAGTCTTCACTTCAACGCCATAATATTTATTTGCTATGATATCTGGGAATCGCTGACCTGATATGAGTTCAATCGTATTTTCAAATGGCGTTCCTTTCGCACTTTCAATCATTACATTAGCAACAACATCTTCAAGTTTATTGCCTAAATATTTTTGATACTCCTCCTGTCTTTTTTTTGAATCGGACTTCAGGAAAGTAATGGTATTATTCAGTAATGACTGAAATACCTCCCTGTTTGGTTCGGGATTTATTGATACTACCATTTGAGCTTTGTTTAAAATATATGTTCCACAATTTTTCAATACGTTTGGCAATATGATATGCGAGTAATGGGGGTACTGCATTACCAATGATCTTATAAGCAGAAGACGGACTAATAAAAAATTTGTTCCCTGATGAAGATATGACAAATTCATAATCGGGCGGGAAGGTTTGAATCAATGCGCATTCTCTTGGGGTTAACCTTCGTTCAACCAATTTCTTATTTTCTTCCAATCCCTTACCTCCATTTTTCATGCTTAATCGTCTAAATTCAATATTACCATGATGCTCTGCCCTGATAGTAGGACTGATGCTATTCAAATTTATTTCAGTCTGACCTTGGCAATGCTTACCCATAAATTTCGCTTTGGAATAAAACTTCTGTGAAGGATCAATGGATTGATCAGGTTCAGGTAAACCATCGAAAATGGATTTCAGTTTAACTGGCGGTTTTAAATTTTCCGACTTCTTCGTAAACGAATGGGAAGGCTTAGGGTATGGGCTGTAAGCATCCTTAACAATTTCCTTTGACAATTCCTTTAATGCCTCAGCGTTTAATGCTGATTTCTTAATCCCTATGAAGATGACCCTTTCTCTCGATTGCGGCACACCATAATCGGCTGCATGCAAAACCATAGGGTTAAGAACCAAGTAACCGTTGCTGTTGGCGTTTGCAAAATCTTTTTGTATGATTTCCTTCACATTCGTCAGATTCACTAATCCTTTCACGTTCTCCGCAATAAAGATGTTCGGTTTTGTAATCTCTACGACCTCTTTTAACCACATGTACAGATGCCCACGAGTTTCGATCGAGGGGATATCAGTTTTGATAATTTTCCCATTATGATCTTTGTGAGAATTGAAGCCATTTCGTTTACCCGCTAAACTGAAATCCTGACATGGAAATCCACCAGTTACAATATCAACATGATCTGGAAATACTTTTACGCCCTGTTTGTGAAGTTTCACCAAATCAACAATACTTTCAACGTGATATATTTCTGGCGGATAACCTTTACGCTTGAAATAACTAACCCATGAATTTCGTGCTTCAGGTAAAATATCGTTAGCAAATACTGTCTGGAATTTTGTTGACTTGAGCCTGACAAATTCCTTGTCGGGTTTCCCGTTTATGAAATCCTCATTAAGCCGTTCATTAACTGAATCTCTATGTACTGAAAAGTCACCTTCGAATCCCAAATCCATGCCACCACAACCAGAAAACAATGAAACAACCTTAATAGGCTTCTCTGGATTTAAAGAAATATCTGCATCGTATGTCATGCTAATTTGCGACTCTTCAGCTTTATTTTCTGCGTCCTGATCGTTAGAAAATTCATAAAATTTGCATCGTGTCCTAAGTCTGCAGTCAGAACACTTAGGCTTTGATGCTTTGCAAATTAGTGCAGCATAATCAAGAATTGCCCAGTTAATATCCTTGCTTTTTTTTATATTAATTACATTATAAGCCAAATCCTGAAGGATTTTATCATGACGCACATCCTTAAATTCCTGAGGATTGAAAAAACGACTAAGAACCCTTGCCATGTTTACATCCAGAAGTGCCGCACGATGTTCAAGTATAAACAATTCATATGCGCTTGAAATATACAACGTGGAAAGTTTGGATTCAAGTAATTCGCCAGTGTTCTGCGGCATTATTCCATTCTTTTCCTTATACTCCTGTATTATCTTATGTATTCTATTTGCACGGTGTTTATATAAACCCAATGGTCTAAATATGTTCTCAAGGTCGTTAATTGAAGCATTTTTTATTTTATCCCAATTGGGATATTTTGCAAAAAAAATGTGATAATATTTCGCAACTGTCTCCGCTTTGGTTCGTTGCAATAAAATTTCACTTATTATTAATTCGTAATTGTTGATAACAGATTTACGCCATGGGAAATCTCTCCTGTTGGAATTAAACCATTCCAGCATTACCCTCCTGAAGAAAGTTATATTATTCTTGTTCCACATATGACAAAGATATCAAAATAAAAAAGTGTGTTACTGTAATACCGATCTCTTTCAGTAAGGATTTTTATATGTACCTTAACCCAGCCTTATGTGTACTATAATGATGAATTATCAAGTCATTAAAATGTTTTTGGCGCTGCAATGGAATAGGCTTAGATCGCATTGTATCCTGCGCATTTATGAAATTTGAGGAGTATAGGGCACCAATAATGTGTGTCCGACACGAAAAAATTCACGGAAAATTTTTGAAATTTCAAGAATCTGGATTATAAAAATTTATAAAATTCGAATCCAATTCTGATCCACAAACTTGCAAGTTAAGAGCAAATGCTTATCAATAAAATGTTGAATTGATTCAACATTTTTAAATAGATTGTTTTCAAGAAGTCTATCATCAGTAAATTCATCACTAGTTTTTCCCTTTTTAAGGAATACTAACCGGACTCTTGCTTGAGGAAGGAATCGAGCTGAGTTCTTAGCAAATAGAATAACTACTGCATTTGTAAAACTACCATTTTATCTCAGCCTGATTTTCCGGATTATTTCCTAACATTTCCTCCTGATTATTTGTTAATTGAACAAAATCAATTATCATTGAAACTGTAAGGCTACCGAAATATGGCACATCACAATACTCTTAAAAATTACAGCAGGCTTTCGGATAGAATAAATCTTTTTCCCCAGGGCGCTGCACCTTCCGGTTTTCTTTTTGAAATACTTAAAATCCTTTTTACTGAAAAAGAAGCCGGATTGGTTTGCCTTTTGCCAATAAAGCCCTTCACTGCGGCAAAAGCGGCAGGAATCTGGAAAATGAAAAAATCCGATGCTGAATTGATATTGAATGATTTCTCCGACAGGGGGTTGCTTGTCGACGCCGTAAATAAAGATGAAATTTTATATACTATGCCTCCTCCCATGGCTGGTTTCTTTGAGTTTTCACTTATGCGTTACCGGAATGATATTGATCAGAAAACACTGTCAGAACTCTTTCATGCTTATATCAATCAGGAAGATGGTTTTGTCAGGGATCTGTTTGCCGGTGGTGATACCCAGCTTGGGAGAACATATGTAAATGAAAATGTGCTTTCGAAGGAGAACTCCTTACTTATTCTGGATTATGAAAGAGCATCTGAAATAGTCAAAACAGCAAGTGTAATAGGTATTGGAACCTGTTATTGCAGGCATAAGATGCAACATGTCGGAAAAAACTGTCAGGCACCACTGGATGATATATGTATGACATTCAATGGTTGCGCCGATTCACTTACAAGACACGGAATAGCAAGAAAAGTTGACATTGCTGAAGGCCTTGATGTTCTCCGGAAAGCCCATGATTATAATCTATTACAAATTGGAGAAAATGTGCAGGAAAAAGTCAGCTTCATCTGTAATTGCTGCGGATGCTGCTGTGAAGCGTTAACGGCAGCTAGAAAGTTTGGATTCCTTAATACGGTATTCACAACAAACTTTATTCCTGATATTTCGGAAGATAAATGCGACGGTTGCGGTAAATGTGTTAACCTCTGCCCTGTTGAAGCAATGACACTGGTTTCGGCGAACGATACGGTTAATCTTAAAAGGAAAAAAGCAAAGCTAAACCATAAAACATGCCTGGGATGCGGAGTATGTCTGACCGGCTGCCGGAAAAATGCGCTCAAGCTGGAGTCACGTGAAACACGGACAATAACGCCTGTTGATTCCGTTCACAGGATTGTTCTGATGGCAATTGAAAGAGACAAGCTTCAGAACCTGATATTTGATAACCAGGCTTTCTTCAGTCACAGGGCCATGGCGGCAATCTTAGGAGCCATACTCAAGCTTCCGCCCATAAAGCAGGCTCTTGCGAGTCAGCAGTTCAGGTCGCGGTACCTTGTTTCACTGATAAGAAGGCATAGCAGGAATTGAGAAGTCCATATTGTCAATCATACTAACTTTTTCATTCTGTAATTGTTGGTTATATACCACTTATAAAATTATGAATTTGCCTTTGTGATCACAGGCCGGTCTCTGGGGACTGCTTGCCGGCGGGCGTTGCTCGCGAAAGCACAGGAAAAGATCTGGAACTCAGCAACCATCGGAATCACAGTCAGAAGGCAGCGGCCTGACCCGAGGATCATGAGCGCAGCGAATAATCCTCGTCGAAAGAACGAAATATCCAGCCTTCTGAAGCAATTTAATTCATTACTTAAAAAATATTTGTTGCCTGTAAATTCTAGCCCTGGATTGACTTAATATTGGTATTAGGCACTTCTCAGATATTGAAAAGAATTTAGGAGATTACTAACTCTATTTAAAAGAATTCTGATCCACTTTTGCATATGCGCCTGTGATGGAGATAGTTAATTTTCTATGTTACTTTTTAACTTTTGCTTCGGATAATATATTATGTTTGTTCAGCGTTTACTTTTTCATGTGTTAAGAAATTGAAATGAGATTATTGAAACTTTTTTTTTCAGTTCTTTTTTCCCATATCGTTTTTTCTTTCGGAGAGGTATATAGTCAGCAAATACCTGATATACCTGTTTCTTATAGGATTTTCAGTCCTTTTATTTTTAATCCTGCCGTAGCCGGAAGTAAAGATTTCACTTCTATTGACCTTCTGATCAGCAACTATGGAAAATCCAAATCACAGATTGCCAGTGGGAACCTGAGATTATCAAAATCCAGTGAGAAATATTTTTCATCACCTTCAGCCACGAAGTTTTCAAGTTTTGGAATTGGAGGCTATCTGTATAATAAGCATGGCAGCATCTCACGAAATACTTTTATTGGAGGAACTGGCAGCTATCATATCAAACTTGACATAGAATCTTTATCTTTCTTATCATTTGGAATAACTGCTAAAGGCTTATTCAACAGGTATCCTGCTGATTCTGTTAATAATATTCCGGAAGGAAAGACTTTCATTCCAAATATAGATGCAGGTATTTTCTATTATAATCCCACATTCTATGCCGGCATCTCAGCTACAAATCTGCTGGATAAAACTACGGAAACCGACAGTCTTAATTTGTATTCAGTAGAAGTATTCCGGCAGTACTCCCTGAATGCAGGTTTTAAGATTTTAATAAGCAAGGCAAAGAACATTCTTATTGAGCCATTCATCATCATAAATTCCAATGATTCTTTATCCGGTAAAATAAAGGAAATGTTAAAACCAGGTTTAACGATCTATGCCAGTAATTTCCGCATTGGAACTTATTTCAATGATTTTAATAAGCTATCTTTTTTCGCACAATACAAGTACTATAAAGCATACATTGGAACCTACTTTGAGTTTCCATACAAATCAGCCTTCTATAATAATCCGGTTATTGCAGAATTAGCTGTGGGATTGAATTTGTCTTCGTTTAAAAAAGGATTCACGGGGAGGAATCACTGGTAATAAATCTCTTATAGATGAAAACAAAGTTTAAATTATTATTTGTTTTACTGACACTCCAGATATTTATAGTTTCTTTCAAAGGAATAAGGCCTGCTATTTACCTTACATCCAATATTTTACATTTGTCAAAGCCCGATACTGTAAATGTCAACTCCGGAATCAGAGTTGATACTTTTAACCTCAGTATTATGCCTCCTTCTTCTGGTGTTCAGTTCTACAGAGATGGCATAATATATCTTTCATCCTCAAAACTTGAGAAGAAGATGCCTGAGAATCATGTATCATTCGGTAAATCTGCTGCACGGTATGCTTTAGTTAATAATGATTCTATCGGGAACATCAAGTCATTTTCGGCAAATCAATCTTTTACTTTTCCATGTGAGGCAACAACATTCAGCAGTGACTTTAATACGATGTATTATACCAGATACTCAAAAAAGGACCATGTTAATAAAATATATAAAGCAGATTGCCCTATGGGGAACAAGGATGATTGGATGTTCAGCGATGTTCCTTTAAGCTTCTGTGCTGACAATTCAGATTACACTCATCCTTCCTTAAGTGCCGACGGGAAACTATTGATTTTTGCATCAAACCGGGAGAGCTTAACCGGTGGAATGGATCTGTTTATGTCGCATAATAAAGAAGGGATGTGGTCTGAACCTGTAAATCTTGGTGTACGGGTGAATACCATTTCTAATGAACTTTATCCATATCTGGACCCTGAGAACAACCTTTACTTTTCTTCAGATAGGAAGGAAGGTTACGGGGGTTATGATATTTATGTTTGTAAATATTCAGGCGATACATGGGAAAAACCTGTAAATCTTTCAACACCTTTAAATACAGAATTGGATGATGTTGCATTTACAGTCAACAGGAAAGATGGCAAATCAGGTTTTTATTCAATCAGACAAAAAAATGGCAAAAAATCATCTCAGTTATACAGGGTGGAAATCAAAGAATCCCTTTCAGATAATTTGCTTACTTTATCACAATATTTCACCAAAACAGAAAGTTCACATCCGGCACTGTCACAAGAACCCGAAAAGCTCAAGCAACAGGCTGAAATTGTACGGGATTTTGACACGTCAACTACAACTTTGACATCAGGGAAAGCAGCGGAAACAATAACTTTGGTACCTGACAAAGCGAAAAAGGGATCAGAAGTTACTAAAGAAACCAGTGTAAACGTCGCAGCACCTGCATCTAAAACAACATCTTCTGTTAAAACTGCGAAAGTTGAAACAAAGAAAGAAGGTGTGGTTTACAGGATACAATTCCAGTCAAATGTTAAATCAAAGGGAAGTTATAAATTAACTATCGAAGGCAAAACATATGATACGTATGAGTATCAATATGCAGGCGCCTTTCGTACAACCATTGGAGAAATCAGTTCATTTTCCGAAGCTGGCAAATTCCAGGCATCTGTAAGAAAATCAGGCTTTCCCCAGGCATTTGTTGTTGCATTTAAGAATGGCGTCAGAGCCACAGATCCGGCTCTGTATAAATAAAACCCGCTCTGGCTCAACCCAGTGGCAATAATGTTTTCCTGTATAGCGCAGCGAATAATCCTCGCCGAAAAACTATAGCACCCCCAAAGAGGATATGAAATAATCCTGCCTGTGTGATTGTTCTACATTTGGATCGTGTTTCTATAATAATCAAAGTATATTCGAAGTAAATTTACCAATCAAAAATTGTAACTAATCAGTGCCTAGAGTTTGGAGTGCCTAAAATGCCTAAAGTTAATAAATACAGAACGAATCAGCATCTTTTGTGCTCGGCGATGACATTTAATGCTTGTAACACATTTTGATTGTTTTTTATTGCAGTGTCA
>JBBQJD010000131.1:0-9533 GCA_038325595.1 Bacteroidales bacterium
ATCCTCCGCCGCGGCGATGAGCATGGTGGGTTGGGTAATCTGCGCGGCGTACATGCTGACGTACGAGCTGATGGATGCTTCAAACCCCTCGACCACGCTGTCGCGGTTCGCGTAGCGGCTGAAGTAGGTGTGGTGTTGGTCATGGATGAAGCGACGAAGTGCTGGATCCTTCGTCTTGGCCAGAAACACGCTCATGAAGCGCACAATGAGCCAGTTGCCCAGAAGCGCGCCGCCGAGTCGTTCCGGAAGCGCCCGGCCCGCCCGGTAGTACAGCAGTGTGAGCCTGCTCAGAAATCCGTTGGGTCCCGCCAGGGCCGGGGCGGCAATGGGATTGATCAAAATCACCCGAGGAGTCGCCAATCCTCCCGCCACGGCCGCTGCAACAACAATCGAACCGAAGCTATGGCCCAGGATGACGGGCGCCGCCTTCAGTTCCAGCGCTGCGACAAAGGCCGTGAGCCACGCCGCATACCCGGCAATGTCGTGGGCGCGTCCCACCAGGGCATCCGATTCTCCGAATCCGGGAAGATCGGGGCTGATGACGCGCACCCCGTCGAGGTGGGCCACGACCGGCTCGAGACCGTGGTGTTCACCGCGATACCCGTGTACGACGACGACGGTAGTAGAGGCATCCGCCGAACCATAGTCCCAGTACCGGGTCGCGCCGCCCAGCACGTCAAGGGATGCTGCTCGTACCGGTTTGGCGGCGAGCAGGGCGTCGTACGGGGATGGTGCGGTCACTCCTTCCGGACCAAACCACAGCCTTTCTTCTCCACCATATGGATTGAACTGAGTATTTTTTTCTCCTGATTCAATAAGTTTGTAGTTTATCCATCCGAAGCTCTTACCGGTGTTGCCATCAGCGGTGCTGGTCATGACACGGCCCTGGTACCCGGGAACGATCATCACCCTAGCTTTTCCAATATTATCTTTTAATTCAATTATTTTGATATTATTATTTGAAAAAAATGCTGAATCATAACCATAATTACCCTTAGCGATACTGTTTTTCATAATAGCGGAATTTCTGTTTCCTGAAGATGAGCAGCCGGATTGAAAAATGATCAAAACTGCCAGACATAGCCAGATATTCTTTTTGACAAATTCTATTTTCATTTAATAAGATATTTTTAATCAGGAATATAATGGTCCATAATTATTACAGGCCCTGAAATCAGCACCCTCAGTATCCATACCGAAGGCGGCCCAGGCAGCCGGTCTGAAAATTTTATCATCGTCTACATTATGCATACAAACCGGAATTCTGAGGATCGATGCAAGGGTAATAAGGTCAGCACCGATATGACCATATGATATTGCACCATGATTTGCACCCCAGTTAGCCATTACTGAATATACATCCCTGAAAGGACCTTTGCCATTTGTTCTTGGAACAAACCATGTAGTTGGCCAGGTCGGATCAGTACGTTTATCAAGAATGGTATGTATATTTTCCGGAAGCTCAACTGTCCATCCTTCGGCAAGCTGAAGAACGGGTCCCATACCTTTTATTATATTGATCCTGCACATTGTGACCGGCATCTGGCCTGCCGTCTTAAAGTTTGAGGAATAACCTCCGCCTCTGAAATATTCAACATTACCCGGGCACCATTTCGTATTTGCAAGGCATTTTTCGGCTTCACCCGGAGTTATGTCCCAGAATGGCTTCATTACAGGATTACCATCTTTATCTCTTTGCTGTGCAGTCGCATCGAGGGTTGTTGAACCCGAATTTATGAGATGGATAATACCATTTGCAGCCAGTCCGGTCAAAGCATGTCCGGTAACACGTTTAACTGAATCGGGACTCCAGTATGTTCTCACATCGGAAAATATCTGGGCAGTGTTTGTCAAAAGATGTCCGAAAAGCATTGATACGCCATTCAGACTGTCATTTTCAGTTGCAAAAATGAATGCCTGCCTTATTCCGTTCCAGTCAAATGATGAATTCAGTATTGCTTCAGTAAAATCACCGTTAGGATAAAAATCAGTCCATTGCCGCTGTCCCTGAAATCCGCCGGCAATCGCGTTTCTACCTCGTGCCTCTTCGCCAAAGCCCAATTTTGCAAGCTTCGGATTCCCTATCATCAGGTCTCTTGATATGAGTGTCATCTTCACTACTATCTCCCATTCCCAGTCCTTTCTTTTCCTGTCTGATGGTTTTTTATTTATATCAGCTCCTTCAAGGCATTTTTCTTTAACCCATGCAAGAGCCCTGGTATATTCTTCTTTATCGTATATCTCCTGTTCAATGCGTCTCAGGATCTCTGTCATATCAACAAATTCCGTTCTCATTCCAAGGAAATCCTGAAAGAAATCAGGATTGACGGTTGAGCCTGCAATTCCCATTGAAGTGTATCCAAGTGAAAGATATGTTTTCCCTTTCATCATTGATACAGCAAGAGCAGCTTTCAGAAATCTTAATATTTTCTCCTGTACATCAGGTGTGATTGATATATCGCCGGCATCCTGAACATCCTTTCCATAAATTCCAAAGGCGGGCAGCCCTTTTTGTGCATAACCCGCCAGAGCTGAAGCAAGGTATACAGCACCCGGACGTTCGGTACCGTTAAAACCCCATACCGCTTTAGGAATCATTGGATTGGAATCCATCACTTCAGCACCGTAGCACCAGCATGGTGTTACAGTCAACGAAACAGTAACTCCTTCTCTTTCAAACTGATCTGCACAACGGGCAGCATCAGCAATGCCTCCGATAGTTGTATCGGAAATTACACATTCGACCGGTTCCCCCGAGGGCAATCGCAGGTTAGATTGAATAAAAGCGGCAGCTGCCTTTGCCATTTTCATTGTCTGCTCCTCAAGTGATTCCCTGATGCCTTTTTCGCGGCCATCAATTACCGGACGGATTCCTACTTTTGGTAGACGTCCTATTAACCTGTTTGCCATAGAAATATTAATTTTAAAAATAGTTTCCGAATTTAACAAAAAAGAACAGAATGAAAAATAAGGTTACTTCTGTTTTTCCTGTTTCAGCCTAATTACACCTGCAAAACCTCCATTGTCAGCCATTTTTATTTTTATTATTTCACCTTTCTTCAGGGTTTTGTATGATTTTGTTATCAGCTTTGGATCAGTATTCGATTTTTTTGCATCGCTCCACATTTCTATCTCATAAATTCCATCCTGAGGAAGAAAATCTGTACGGATCTCTACAGTCTTGCCGGCTCTGTTGTTCATCACTCCTATAAACCAGTCCGTTCCGCTCTGTTTCGCAATAGCAGCGTAATCACCAGGATAGCCTCCGAGAAACTTTATATTATCCCAGACTGTCGGCACGATCTTAAGAAAATCGGCACCAGGCTGATTAACAATATTATCCGGGTGATCGCAAACAACTGTCAGCGGACTTTCATAGATCACGAATTTTGAAAGTTCAGCTGCACGTGTATTCCATACAACTGCAGGTGTCTGATTTTTGAATTGTTCCCTTGTGACATTTAGGAATGCCCCGGGTGTATAATCCATCGGCCCGGCAAGCATCCGTGTAAATGCAAGCTTAACATTATGCTCAGGGCTCATCTTCATGGAGAATTTGTAATATTCATTACCCATAACTCCTTCGCGTGTGATCATATTCGGATATGTCCGGCTGATACCATCGGGCTTGTAAGCTCCATGGAAATCAAGTAGAAGATGATTTTCAGCTGCAGCCTTAATGATATCATGATACCAGTTAACCATCTCCTGATCTTCACGATCCATGAAATCGATCTTTATACCTGCAACACCCCATTTCCTGTAAAGCGGAAAAGCTTTTTTGTAAGCGCTGTTCAGATTAACGTCGGCAGAATAAAGCCAGAGAAGTATTTTCACATTTTTTGAAGCTGCATAGGAAATAATTTCCGGCATATTGATCTGTGGCGCCCACTTTGTTATATCAGTCTCCGGGTTATTGAATTTTCCGTACCATTGCCAGTCAACCAGCATATATGGCCAACCCATTTCAGAGGCAAGGTCGATATATTCTTTAATAACAGGCATTTCCATTTTTACCTCCCCGCTCCACCAGTGATCCCAGGCACTCATTCCGGGCTTTATCCATGACGGATCTTCTATCACGCAGGGATCATTAAGGTTCTGAATGATCTCTGATTCAATAAGTGTTCCGGGTGCATCTCCTATCATCAGTACCCGCCAGGGGGTGAATACTTCATCATTGAATCTTACCTTACCGCCGTTTTCGTGTTCTCCCGGTAATGGCACGAGTTTGGTTGTAAGCTGGTTTCTGCTTCCATTGTTTCCAATATAAAATGCAGCATAGTTTTCTATCTGAGCCTCAGTTATGGCGAGCCAGCAACTATCGGGATATTCGATCAGGAATGGCATTCCGGCGATTGTCGTATCTGTTACATAACTGAGAGGATGCTCATAGAATTCTGCTTCATTTGATGTGGCATAACCACCATATTCCACAACCCATGATTTAGGATCACCAGGAATATTAAATGTAGTCAGCTCTTTGGTTATCATGCGATTACCCGGTTTTTTACTTCTGAGTAATTTGAATCTGAAAGCTACACCATCATTAAATGCCCTTATAAAAAGATCCATTTCGCGGAATTCGCCTGACTTTTCCTTCAGGGCAAGGTGAAGCTCATTATAATTATTACGGATCTCAGAATGTTTTGAAGCTACAACCGGTTTCCAGGTATCATTGACTGAAGTTTCATTTTGATAAGTCACTTCAAAATTACCGTTCATTGCAGTCTCATCCTTAAATTCGAACCCCATCAGAGACTGACCAATAATCTCCCGGTCGTTGAATGCCACAGAATACTGCAGATTTGAATTATTGAAAATATTGAATCTTATACTTTTATCAGGTGATTCAACTGATAGTTCCTGGGATTTACATGTAAGACTTATCCCGATCAAACAAAGAATAAAGAAATGTTTCATATAGTTTTATGTTAATACCATTTAACCACAAAGAACGCAAAGAAGAGCAAGGTCGCAAAGGCATTTCATTAAACGAGAATTCTTTGCGTCTTTTTTCTTAAATCTTTGCGTACTTTGCGGTTAATGGATTCTGGTTTTACACCGGATTCATCCATACCATCTGCTTCTCAATATTATCGCTCAGCCTATAAGTTCTTTTGTGTTTGCTTATAGATTCTCCCAAAATCTCAATTTTGTTCAGGTCAGCTTCACCGGAACCGGCCTGTGCACAATAATTAAAAATTATCAGCATTTTAAGAAATACTTTACCCGGCAAGTGTATTACGGTTTTCGTATATCTTGGTTATCGCATTAACTATATCATCCATGTCTTTTCTGCTTCCCAGAAGAATGCTCTGGTAAAATGCCACTGCCTGTGAACACAGCTGATCATTCCCCGGCAATACATTCTCTTCGCGCCATTTCTTCAACCTTGCTTCTGAAAACAATCTCTTGTAACCTCTTGAAGCGAAAGCCTCTTCGAACAAACCATCTTTATTCTGGGTGCCATAACCAGGATTAACGGGAATTCCTTCTGCAGCAAGAGCCTCAAGGAATCTTTTCTTTGGAACATTGTTAAATTCCTCCTTAATATATCTGAACGGATAAAGGTGATATGCAGAACGTGTTGCTCCATTGGCAAGCTTATAAGGGATAATACCAGGAATTTTTTTGAGTTTCTCATTGAGATACAATGCATTGGCAAGCCTTACATCATTATCCTTTTCAAAGCGTTTCATCTGCGACATAAGGATAAGTGCCTGCGACTGTTGCATCCTGAAATTACCGCCGCGGTACAGGTATCCTTCACCTGTTTTCATATTTCCATGAGGACGCCCGCAGTTATGAGCTGCGTGGCAACGGTCTATCAGATCTTCGTTATTGCTGAGGATAGCTCCTCCTTCGCCTGCCGGAATGTTTTTTGAATTCTGGAAACTGAAGCATCCAAGATCTCCCAGTGTTCCTGTTTTTTTCCCTTTGTATTCAGCAAGCCAGGCCTGGCATGCATCTTCCACTACTTTCAGATTATGTTTTTTTGCTGCTGCATTTACACTGTCCATATCACATGGCAACCCATAAATATGAACCGGAACAATAGCGGAAGTGCGATCTGTTACCCTCGATTCAATTTTAGCTGGGTCGAGAAGGAAGGTTTCAGGATCGCTGTCAACGAAAACAGGCAGAGCTTTATGTGCAAATATTGCATTATAGGTTGCTATGAATGTATAAGGTGAAACAAGAACTTCGTCACCGGCATCAACACCAAGAACACCCAGTGCAGTAATCAGCGAAGTTGTTCCGCTGGCGGTTGCTAGGCATGCCTTTGCACCCATGATCTCAGCATATTTCTTTTCAAACTGTTCTACATATTCTCCGTCGCCTCTCCACCATCTGCCGCTATGCAGCATATCAAGAATACCCTTATCGGCTGATTGATCCCAAACAGGCCATTCAGGCCATGACCCGGCGTGAACTTTTTCACCGCCGTTTATAGCCAGCTTATCTATATTCTTCTTTCCAAAAGATGTTAATGGCCAGTTTATCATCATTGTCCCGAGAGCTCCAGCGGTTGTGGTCTTAATAACCTGACGCCTGGTAAATTTTCTTGCTTTCATAATATGATCTTATTAATGATTTTGAAAGATATAATATTTAAATATAACTGATTTAATCAAAAGAATTGAAAAAGTGATTATAAAGGTAAGAAAAATAGCAATTCATTTAAACGCCTTTTTCACCTTATGAATTGTAACATTTTCATACACCATTGTCTAATATTTTGACACATTTACTATAGGATATTTTAATTAAAGTGCTGATTAAATGTATTTTAAATATTCGGCACGTTCTTTGGCTATCAAAATACAGAAACAAAAATACCAGATGAAAAGATTCTTATTCACAGCAACGATATTCCTGATCATCTGCATCAGCAATGCATCTTCCCAGCAACAGAAATGGACACTTGAGGATTGCATCAATTATGCAGTTTCAAATAATATCGGACTACAGAGACAAAGGCTGGAAACTCAAACAGCTGAAATAAACTTGTTTAAATCCAAAATGGATGTTCTTCCGACACTGAATCTTGGATCAGATGTCCAGCTTGGATACGGAAGGTCAGTCGACCCTACATCAAACCTTATTACATTCAGTCAGAACCTGCTGAATAGCTTTTACGCAGGCAGCAATCTCCGGGTGTTCAATGGATTTGTAAAACTGAATACAATATCTGCCAACAAATTCATGCTCAAAGCAGGGATCGAAGACGAGAAAGTAATAAGAAACACACTTATTATTGATATCATGGGTCAGTACTACCAGGTTTTGTATTCGAGAGGACTTGAAAGTGCATCGAAAATGCAGCTTGAGCTCTCGGAAGCACAGCTTTTCAGAATTGTAAAAATGGTAGAAACAGGCAAAGAGGCTTTATCGAAACAATTTGAAATGGAAAGCAGGGTTTCAACCGATAAGCTGTCTTTTACAATCGCACTTAACACAGCCAGTCAGGCATTAACAACTTTAAAACAGATGCTTCAGCTGGAGCCCGGAACGGAATTCGATATTCTCATTCCCGATCTTGAACAGGTCATTGTTACTGAAAGGAACTATAATCCTGATAGTGTTTATCTGGTTGCTGCACAGGTCCTACCACGCTTACAAGCAATTGAATATGAGTTGCGTGCATCAAAAAAACAGGTTGCGGCAGCATATGGCAATATCTCACCAAATATAACTGTTGGCGGTTCAATGTCTACAGGTTACTTCAATGCACTGAATGATACGAGCAGCAAGGTTGATTATCAGCAGCAATTGAAGAACAATGTCGGGCAGCAGGTGTATGTTTCGCTTAACATCCCGATCTTCAATAATTATAATACAGGCAGAAATATAAGGCTCGCCAAGATAAGAAGAGATGATACTGCCTTAAGGCTGGAACAGGAAAAGAACAGCCTTTATACAGAAGTAGAAAACATATGTCTTAATTTCAACCGTGGAAAGGATGAGTTTGCAGCCGCGGAAGCGAACCTTAAGTTTAACAGGAGATCATTCAATGCCGTCGAGAAAAAATTCGAATCGGGCCTTGTCGATGTTACAGATTATTCAGCAGCACAAACAACACTTTTCACCGCAGAAACCGAGGCGTTAAGAACCAGGCTGCAGTTTCTGATCAGAAAACTCACAATACAGTTTTATTCCACCGGCGAATACCAGAATCTTACAATTAACCAGAATTTATAAGTGCCTTAATCAGAGTATTAAATTTAAAATATAAAAAAATGGATACCCCACTTCAACAAATGGACAAGCCTATAGCGAAGAAAAAAGGACTTCAGAAAAAACACATCGGATATATTGCCGTAGGCCTCGTTATAATCTCTCTTATTTACATGGCTTTTTTCACTGACCGTACTTCGACCTATAAAGTTGAAAAAGAGAAGCTTATAATTGAAACAGTTATCGAAGATCAGTTTAATGATTACATTACGGTTCCCGGAACTGTTGAACCAATTACAATAATATACCTTGATGCACAGGAAGGCGGAAGGGTTGAAGAGAAGGTTATAGAAGAAGGAGCTATGGTAAAAAAAGGAGATGTAATCCTTAAACTTTCCAATCCTGACCTTCATTTAAATATTCTTGACAGTGAAGCTCAACTTGCTGAAAAAGAGAACTTTCTCAGGAATACACAGATTAACATGGAACAGACACGTCATACAATAAGGAGCCAGCTGGTAAATCTTAAGTATGATATTGAAAGAAAGAAGCGTAATTATCAGCAAAATGAAATTCTTATAAAAGATAATCTCATTTCCCAGGAAGAGTTCATCCGGTCGAAAGAGGATCTTGATATGGCTGTTCAATCTGAAGAACTCCTTCTTGAAAGACAGGTACAGGATTCTATCTTCTTTTCGATCAACATTAATTCAATGATAAACAACCTCGACAATATGCGGAAAAACCTTCAGCTTGTAAGGAACAGGGCAGAAAATCTTAATGTCAGGGCTCCGGTTGACGGTCAGCTCGGATTACTTGTGCCGGAAATTGGCCAATCAATTCAGAGGGGTGCAAATATGGGTCAGATAAATGTACTTACATCATATAAGGTTACAGCCCAGATTGATGAACATTATATTGACAGGGTAAAAACACAGCTCAATGCAACTCTCGACAGACAGGGAAACAAATTTGATCTCACTGTCCGCAGGGTCTATCCTGAAGTACGCAATGGCACATTTAAAATAGACATGATCTTCAGCAACGTAATGCCTGACAATATAAGGACAGGACAGACCTATTACACAAGTCTCCAGCTGGGTCAGCCTAAGGTTTCGGTACTTGTGCCAATAGGCGGATTTTTCCAGGAAACAGGGGGACAGTGGATATTTGTACTCGATCCGTCTGAAAATTTTGCTTCAAAAAGAAGCATCTCGATCGGGAGGAAAAATCCTAAGTATTACGAAGTACTTGAAGGACTTCATCCCGGTGAAAAGGTGATAGTCTCAGGTTACGAGACATTCGGAAAAAATGAAAAGCTTATCCTTAAGAATAAATAAAAACAACTCTTA
>JBBQJD010000132.1:0-9477 GCA_038325595.1 Bacteroidales bacterium
TATTGACACCGCAATAAAAAACAATCAAAATGTGTTACAAGCATTAAATGTCATCGCCGAGCACAAAAGATGCTGATTCGTTCTGTATTTATTAACTTTAGGCATTTTAGGCACTCCAAACTCTAGGCACTGATTAGTTACTCAATAAGTAATATTGAAAATAATACTCTCAAAATGATAAATTTCTTTTATATGAAGAAAATCGCATTAACTGTATTTATCTGCCTCCTGTGTTCCGGCAGCATACTCTTTTCACAGGAAAAGAAATGGTCACTGGAAGAATGTATCAATTATGCCATTGAAAACAATATTGAGATCAGGCAGCAAGGTATATTGACTGAATACCAGCAAAATACACTTGACCTTTCCAAACTGAATCTTCTACCTACGCTTAACGGAACGGCCACCCATAACTATTCATTCGGCCGCGCCCTCGACCAGACTACATATCAGTACACCGATCAGCAGAGTGTTCAATCGAATAATTTTTACATCGGAGGCAATCTGAATCTTTTCAGCGGCCTGCAAAATTATAATACAATAAAAAGAAACAAATACAACCTGCTTGCCAGCGAAGAGGATTTGAATAATATCAGGGACAATATTGCTTTGAATGTTGCGGTTAACTATCTGCAAATCCTTCTCAACAAAGAACTGGTAACCGCTACGGGGAATCAGCTTGACATTACACTTCAGCAGATTGAAAAATCAAGAAAGCTTGTCGATGCCGGCAGTATTGCACGCGGTAACCTGTTGCAGATTGAAGCGCAGGCTGCTCAGGAGGAACTTCAGCTTATCAACATACAGAACCAGCTCGATAACTCGGTTTTAAACCTCACTCAGCTTCTGGAGCTGGGAACACCTGAAGGTTTTGAAATAATTGTACCTGAGATAGTTGTGGATTCAAATGCTATTATAACAGGCAATGTTTATGAAATATTTGAAGTTGCCCAGGGAAGAAGACCCGATATTAAGAGCTCTGAATACAAGCTTGAAGCAAGTGAATACGACCTGAAAATTGCCAGGGGAGGAAGAAGTCCCAGGCTGACAATGAACCATTCATTCAGCACCGGATATTCAGATATCAGAAAAAGAGTTCTTGGTATAGATCCTGTAACATTTGAACCGCAGTATGGTAAATATTCTTTTGCCGACCAGGTAAATGACAACATCAACTATGGAATCGGATTTTCGCTCAACATACCTATTCTTAACGGATGGCAGGTTAACAAGAATATATCCAACTCAAGGCTTGCTATCCAAAGCAGCGAATATTCCCTCGAGGGAACCAGAAAACAATTATACAAGAGCATTCAGCAGGCTTATACAGATGCTTCCGCTGCACTGAAAAAATACAATGCCAGCATTAAGGCAGTAACCTCCACTGAAGAATCCTTCCGCTACACTGAGCAGAAATTTAATGTAGGAATGATAACCCCGGTAGATTATAATGCGGCCAAGACCCAGCTTCTGAATGCCCAGTCAGATATGTCTCAGGCTAAATACGAATTTATCTTCAAGACAAAAGTTCTTGATTTCTATAAGGGCATGCCACTCAACCTTCAATAAAATAATAACCTAATCATATAAGTAACAGGATCATGAAAACCAATAAGATATTAAAATTTTTGCTTCCGGTAGTGATTGTCCTTCTGATTGTTGCAGTTGTGGGAAAAAAGCAGGGGTGGTTCGGAAAAGCTTTATCAGTAAAGGTTGCTGTTGAAAATGCAGAAAAACGGACTATCGTTGAAACCATTACAGCCAATGGTAAAATACAGCCTGAGAAAGAAGTTAAGATAAGCCCTGACGTATCAGGTGAAATTGTGGAGCTTACAATAAAGGAGGGTGATGATGTTAAATACGGCCAGCTCCTGCTCAGGATCAAGCCCGATACTTACATTTCCCAGAGAGAAAGGTCAATGGCTGCTATCAGCTCTGCCCGGGCAAGGCTTGCTCAGGCTGAAGCTCAATATACCCAGGCAGATCTTTCATTTAAAAGAGTAAAGCAATTATTTGAAGAACAGGCTATATCGAGGTCGGAGTTTGAACAGGCTGATGCTAACTTTAATGTTGCCAAAGCCGAGGTTGATGCTGCCAGGTTTGCAGTTATAAGCTCTGAAGCTTCACTTAAGGAAGCCAATGAGAACCTTTCCAAAACTTCAATTTATGCTCCAATGTCAGGTACCGTTTCAATGCTGCTGGTGGAGCTTGGAGAAAGGGTAGCCGGAACAAATCTTATGGCAGGCACAGCATTATTGCGTGTTGCCGATCTTTCAAGAATGGAAGCACAGGTTGAAGTGAATGAGAACGACATTGTGAAAGTAAATCTTGGCGACACAGCTCTGATCGAAATTGATGCTTACCTCGACCAGAAATTTAAAGGTATTGTGACAGAAATTGCCAATTCCGCCAAGACAACCGGAGTCTCAGCCGATCAGGTAACGAATTTCGATGTTAAGATACTTGTGCTGCAGGAATCATATAAAAAGTTGATGGACACACTCAAAAGCAATCCCTTCAGACCCGGGATGTCTGTTTCAGTAGATATCCAGACTGAATCAAAACCAGACATTCTCACAGTTCCCATTCAATCAGTAACAACCCGTACAGATACAACGAAAGTATCGAATACAGTTTCTGACAAGGATATCCGTACACTGGTGTTTATTACAGATGGGAAGTACGCCCTGGCTAAAGATGTGAAAACAGGAATACAGGATAATAATTACATTGAGATTCTTTCCGGTATTGAAGCTAATGACAGGGTAATTTCTGCTCCTTTCAGTGCAATAAGCAAAAAACTTTCCGACAGTACCCTGGTTGAAATATTGAAGAAAGAAGAATTATTCAAAGAAAAATAACAAGCAGGCTTTAACATGATTATATGTCTTGAAACAGCCACAAATGTATGTTCAGTCGCATTATGCAATCTGGAAAGTGTAGTTTCGCTGAAAGAAAGCAACGAACAAAAGTCACATGCTTCAATGCTGACTGTTTTTATTGACGAAATCCTGAAAGAGAATAAAATAAGTGTCCGGGACCTCGAAGCTGTGGCCGTAAGTAAAGGACCAGGTTCATACACGGGATTACGTATCGGAGTATCGGTAGCAAAAGGCATGGCATTTGCCGCTTCAATACCTCTTATCGCGATAGATACTACCCTTTCCATGTTCCGGGGATTGTCTGAAAGTATGGAAAAAATCCGGGAAACAGATGCGGATACACTTTTCTGTCCGATGCTCGACGCCAGGAGAATGGAAGTATATTACGCAATTTATGATATAAATGGACGTATTATAAAGGATATATCTGCAGAAATAGTCAGTGAATCAACCTTTTCAACTATTCCTGAATCCAGAAAGATTATATTTTTTGGTGACGGGGCATTAAAATGCAAAGGAGTTATAAACAGAAAAAATTCCTATTTTGCAACCGATTTCAAAATATCGGCAGCATCAATGCAAAAACCTGTATATATGGCACATAACAATCATCATTATGAGGATATTGCTTACTTTGAACCATTTTATCTGAAAGATTTCGTTACTTCAAAACCAAAGAAAAATATCCTGTGAAATAACTGGCACAATATCTGCCTGTAAATAAGAACAATGAAGGGAATTTTAAATATTGTCTTTTTAATATTCGTGTTTTCTTTGTCGGGTGCGGGCCAGTCCGGATCATATAAAGTAGGAGAAAAAGTCTTCTATTCCATTCAGTATGGCTTCATTAACGGAGGAACAACTTCCCTTGAACTGGTTGAAGATACCCTTGACGGAAAAATCGTGTGGTATTCAAAGCTGGTAGCCAGAACTACAGGATTATCCGATGCAATTTTCAAGGTACTCGATATTTATGAAAGCTTTATAGATCCTGCCTCACAGCTTCCGGTAAAGTCAATAAGGAATGTCCGCGAAGGCAGGTATAAACGGTACAATGAAGTTCTGTTCGATCATAAAACCCGGTCTGATTCCGCAATTCTGACAAGTGATCTGACCGGTGTTCATATAGCTCCTCCGGGGATCCATGATATCCTTTCGTGCTTCTACTACTTCCGTAATCACGTTCTTCCTGACAACACCAGCATTTTGAAGGAAGGAGATATTACAACCATTCTGACATGGTTCACCGATGAGCTATACCCAATGAGGCTCAAATATATAGGAAAAGAAGAAGTAAAAACAAAGGCCGGCAGGATAATGTGCCATAAATTCAATCCGGTGACTGAAGCAGGCAGATTATTCAAAACAGAAGATGATGTTTCGTTCTGGTTTTCAGCTGATAAAAATTTTTTACCGGTTAAGATCCGTTTTAATATCTTTGTCGGGTCTTTCTCAGCAGAACTGGAAAGATATGAAGGATTGGCATATCCAATTGAGATCAAGAAAAAATAACTAAATAAAATTTACAATCATTTATGGCGAGTACTGCAGATTTTAGAAACGGGCTGGTTATTGAATTTAATAATGACCTTTATACTATAGTTAGTTTTCAGCATGTTAAACCTGGAAAAGGGCCGGCTTTTGTTCGCACTAAATTAAAAAGCCTTAAATCAGGCAGGGTCATTGACAATACCTTTTCTTCAGGTACAAAAGTGAATCTTGCAAGAGTCGAGAGGCGTCCTTATCAGTATCTTTATAAAGATGATATGGGTTACTACTTTATGCATCTGGAGACATTTGAACAAATCCATATACAGGAAGAATTAATAGATAATCACGAATTCCTGCTTGAGGGTCTTAGTGTTGAAATAGTTGTCCATGCCGACACTGAAACAGTTCTTTCTGTTGATATTCCTCAGTTTGTGGTGATGGAGGTAATATATTCGGAGCCGGGTTTAAAGGGAGATACGGCTACCAACACCTTGAAACAGGCCAAAGTACAGAATGGTGAAACAATAATGGTTCCGCTCTTTGTGAATACAGGCGATAAAATCAGAATAGATACCCGCGACCGGTCATATGTTGAAAGAGTAAAAGCATAAAAATCTTAAATGGAAGAAAATAAGGCTCCAAGGGACAGATTAAAGATATCGAGATTCAAACTGGATTCTCTTCTTGATATTACTCTGTCGATAAATGCCAATCTGCCTACGGAAGACCTTCTATCCAAATATGAAAACATACTGAGAAAGAACCTTGGTATAGGTAAAATTCTCATCTTTAAGCGATCAGTTACCTGGGAGTGCATTCTGAACGGAGGCTTCCCAACGCACCTGGAATCAATCGATGTTGAATTAAAGCTATTGAATATAACTGAAATAGCTTTCGTTAATACGGGTCAGGGTTTTGATGGTGTTGATATAATTATTCCTGTCTATAATAATAACGTCCATCTTGCTTTTGTATTCATTGGTGATATCGAGGAAGAAGGTGAGGGCATGAGCCCGGTTCTGAAGCATCTCAACTTTATCCAGACTGTCTCAAGCATTATAATTGTTGCTATTGAAAACATCAGGCTGTTCAAAGAAAGCCTTCGCCAGGAAGCTTTGAAAAAAGAGCTGGAGCTTGCCGCCCGTATGCAGACAATGCTTATCCCTGACAATAACAGGATGCCAAAGAATCCTAAAGTCGTTGTTAACGGATTTTATTATCCTCATTATGAGGTAGGTGGAGATTACTATGACTGTATTAAGCTTTCTGAAACAAGGACAGGTATCTGTATTGCCGATGTATCAGGAAAAGGAATATCAGCAGCTATCCTGATGTCAAATTTTCAGGCAAGTTTAAGAGCGCTTTTTACATCTGAAATAGGTCTTGAGACTTTAATCAACAAGCTTAATTCAATAATTGTCGTTAATGCTTCAGGAGAAAAATTCATAACCTTCTTCCTGAGCAGGTTTGATCATGAAACAGGAATACTTGAGTACGTGAATGCAGCACATAATCCTCCTGTTCTATACAACACTGTAACAGGTGAAACCATTCACCTTCATGCTTCATGCGTAGGAATTGGAATGCTCGACGAAATCCCATCGGTGGAAAAATCAGAGTTGGTAATCAGCGATTATTCAAAGATCGTCTGTTATACTGATGGTCTTTCCGAACTCAAGGGAGAGGATGGTAAAGACATTGGTACAGCCTTTATTATAAAGCATATATCAAACACAAAACCTGTTGAGAGCAACATAAGGGAAATGATAAAGGAACTGGGATTACCCCACAATAATCCTTCAACCTTTGATGACGTTTCCATGATAGTTGCTGACCTCCAGAAATAAGTGTATTTAATACACTTTAATAAGAAAGTAATTCTTCTTTCCTTTTTGAACAAGAAGATATTTACCATTCAGGAGCATCTGAGTTTCAACTTTCATTTCAGCATTGTCTATCTTCATCTTGTTCATGCTCAGACCGCCGCCCTGTACAAGCCGCCTCAGCTCGCCTTTTGAGGCAAACACCTGTGAATGTTCCGCACAGAGATCAGCAACTGTAACTCCATTGTTAATAATCTCTCCGCTGACCTCAAACACAGGCACTCCTTCAAAAACTGAGAGAAAGGTACTTTCACTCATCTTTTTAAGTGATTCTGTTGTACCTTTACCGAAAAGAATCTGGGACGCTTCCAGGGCACCCTCATACTCGTCACGGGAATGAACCATCACAGTAACCTCTTCAGCAAGCCTTTTCTGAAGAAGCCGTTCATGTGGAGCCTTACTGTGTTCAGTGATTATCTCTTCTATTTCCTTCTGCCCGAGTACAGTGAAGATTCTGATATATTTGGAGGCATCTTCATCCGAAACATTCAACCAGAACTGATAGAACTGGTATGGAGATGTTTTTTCAGGATCGAGCCAGACATTGCCCGATTCAGTTTTGCCAAACTTGGTTCCATCAGATTTGGTGATCAGAGGGCAGGTAAGAGCAAATGCCTCACCTCCTGCCTTGCGTCTGATGAGCTCAGTACCTGTAACTATGTTACCCCATTGGTCTGAACCTCCCATCTGAAGCCTGCAGTTATAATTCCTGTAAAGATGAAGAAAATCAGTTCCCTGCACCAGCTGATAAGAAAATTCAGTAAAGGACATGCCCTCTTTGGCTTCAGAACTGATTCTTTTTTTCACAGAATCCTTGGACATCATATAATTGACCGTAATGTGCTTGCCAATTTCCCTGATAAAATCAAGAAAAGAATACTCTTTCATCCAGTCATAATTATTCACCAACAGAGCCCTGTTTTCCTTTTCTGACTGAAAATCAAGAAATTTTGAAAGCTGTTTCTTTATGCCTTCTTCGTTCTTTCTGAGTGATGCCTCATCGAGCAGGTTGCGTTCCTCTGATTTTCCCGAGGGATCACCTATCATTCCGGTTGCACCGCCAACAAGAGCAATCGGTGTATGCCCGGCTCTCTGGAAGTGCATCAGCAGCATTACCTGCACCATATGTCCGATATGCAGGGAATCAGCAGTGGGGTCGAAACCTATATAACCGCTGGTTTTTTCATTATTGAGTAATTCTTCTGTACCGGGCATGATATCATGTACCATGCCTCTCCATTTCAGTTCATCAACAAAATTCATAAGCTCAGGATGTAGTAAATTGGAAGTGCAAATATAGAAAATAGATTTATACTGAAATACAGGATTTAAAGAGTATCAATCACTCATCCTCCCGGATTGGGGCTTAAGATCTACCAGCCTGTAAGTGTGATTGTTGCTATAAATATCTAACAGGACTGGACCCAGAAATGAACTAATTCCTGAATCTAGATGACAACATCTTCTGGTTTCTTTTTAAACCTGTCGAAACTCCGTTCGAACCCTCCCTCGCCGATAATGGGGAAGATAGCCGGAGCTATATCGGATATCGGGCTATAGAATACCGAGCCCTCGATGGTATCTTGCGGAAGGAATGGTTTTCTTGCGTCTATGGCATTGAGAATTACAAACAGAACGCTCAAAAGCAGGATGGATTTTAATAAACCGAATCCAATGCCAAGTACCCTGTTGATCAGTCCAAGAGAAGCAGCGTCAGCTATCTTATCGGCAATTATTCCAACGAAATGAATGATGACAACTATAATTCCGAATGTTATCAGGAAGGCAATTATTCCAACGTATCTTCCTGTCATATCAAAATAGTCATATAGTTTCTCAGCTGTGAAGGCTGAAAACCTGATGGCTCCCCAGATACCAAGTATCAGTGCTGCAAGTGAAGCCACCTCTTTAACCAGCCCGTTCATAAATCCCCTGACAAGCGATATGATTAAAAGAACAACTATAATAGCATCAATCCAGTTCATCTTTCTGAAAATTAGTTAACAAAGATATATTATTTTCAGAAAAGGCGCATCATAGCACTTTTGACTCTTCTTGTATCTCTTTCCTCTGTCTCATCCTCATTACTCACTACTCATTTTTTTTTGCCACGAATTTATGACCTCAAACCTGGAATCTGGAATCTGGAATCCCCGCACCAAGCGCCCAGCACCAGGTAACTGTATTCCATCTCACCCCTTATCCCATTCCTCACCTCTCACAACTCACACCTCACCCCTGCTTTTGCAATGATGAAAAATTAATATACTTTTGCGACAGAATTTGGCCCCATAGTTCAATGGATAGAATGGAGGTTTCCTAAACCTTAGATTCAGGTTCGATTCCTGGTGGGGCTACTTAATAACCCCTTATGTGATTGAACATAAGGGGTTTGCTGTTTTAAAACGCGCTGCAGAGTTGGTCATTGCAAATGTTAATAAAGCAAAACGTAAAGCAGAATTAGCCACTAGCGAAAGTTGAGAAAAGTGTTGTCCTTCGGGGATGTTGGCTCCGGCAAGGGGTCAATTAACCTGAATGTGGGGTCAATTAACCTGAATGAGGGGTCAATTTGTCCTGAATAATCAACATAAGTATCTTAATATCTGTAAATTATGTAACTTATTCAGATAATTGTATAATGCTCTTCAGAAATAGTATTAGTACTTTTGCTCTGCGAAAATCTATTCACACTAAATCTAGTGATATAATCAAATTCAATTGATGTCAGTAGCTACAATTAATCTAAACAGAATATGGGTAAAAAGGTGAAATCGGAAGAATTGCTCAGAACTGACAAAGAACTTGATATTCAAATCGCAGAGAAAAAAAGACTGGAAGCTGATTTAGTCATTTCTAATGAAGAGAAAGCAAAACGTGCAGCAGAGTTACTCATTGCTGACGCAGAGAAAGCAAAACGTGAAGCAGAGTTAATCACTGCTAATGAAGAGAAAGCAAAACGTGCTGCAGAGTTAGTTATTGCAAACGCAGAGAAAGCAAAACGTGCTGCAGAGTTAGTTATTGCTAACGCAGAGAAAGCTAAACGTGCTGCAGAGAAGATCATTGCTGATACAGAGAAAGCTAAACGTGCGGGAGAATTAATCATCGCTGACAAAGAACTTACTTATCAAAACAAAGAGAAAGCAAAACGTGAAGCAGAGTTAGTCATTGCTAATGTAGAGAAAACAAAACGTAAAGCAGAGTTAGTTATTGCGAACGTAGGG
>JBBQJD010000133.1:0-9288 GCA_038325595.1 Bacteroidales bacterium
TCAGCAGACCTTCAGAAGCTTGGGAAGCAGGGTAAAATATCAGCAACTGAAATGGTCGAGGGGAAAGCAGTTAAGGTTAAGGGAAACCAGCTGTCTTTAAATGTTCCTGCCGGCAGAACCAGGGTGATAAAAATTATTTAAACTTTAAACCCCCTTTCCCGTTTCCCCTAGGGTGGCAAGGCCAGGAACATTTCTGAGCAGAGTCACTTTGCGCTTAATATGATTTAATCAACAAGAAAGACTAATTTTACAAGGAATTTCGTACATTTTGAAACATTGAAAAGGTTGATTATGTCCAATCGAATTATCAGGTTCATAATTACTATTTTCCTACTCATCGCCGGCTGCAGACGGGAAGATGACCCGCCTCTGAATTTCACTCCAATTGATCTTGATAATTTTAGCAATAACTTCAAAGGGTTTAATCTGCTTGGGAAATTTGATGTTGGATGGTCGAATTATGGATTCTCAGAAGAGGAATTCATAATAATGCACGATCTGGGATTTAATTTTGCCAGGCTTCCACTCGATTACAGAACTTACACCCAACCAGGAAACTGGGATGTTTTTATTGAGGAAGAAATCGCTGAAATTGATAATGCGGTTTCATGGGGAAAAATGTATGGGGTACATATTTGTATCAATCTTCACCGGGCTCCGGGTTATTCCGTAAATCCATCAGTGGTGCCTGCTAATCAGGATCTTGATTTGTGGTCAGATGCTGCTGCACAGGAAGCTTTTGTGAATCACTGGGCTTTCTTTGCCAAACGTTATAAGGATATTCCCTATGATGAATTGAGCTTTAATCTTGTGAATGAACCCGGTGATATGGATGAAAACACCTACGTGCGGGTAATGAAAAAAGCAATCGACAAAATACAGAGCATAAATCCTGACAGGGTAATTTTCATTGATGGTATTAATTACGGTCGGGATGTGATATTGTCTTTAAAGAATGAAAAGAATATTATACAGGCAATCCACGTCTATGATCCTATGACATTGACACATTATAAGGCAGAATGGGTTAGCGGTTCCGGAAGCTGGCCTGAACCTTTCTGGCCTATGACTGATATCTCCCAATATCTGTACGGACCCATAAAAAGCGAGTTTCATTCTTCACTGATTCTGGCAGGTACTTTCCTGAAAGATTCAGAAATTACCATAAATGTACAGCAGGTTTCAGTGCGGTCAACATTGCAGATTAATCTGGATAATACGGAAATCTATAATAAATCATTTGTCTGTGGCCCTGATCCCGGGGAAGACTGGACTCAGATAATCCCGACACAATGGGGCTATCAGAACATATCAGGGAAGGATTATTCAGTAATATTACCGTCAGACGGGACCAATTTGAGTTTTACCAATATTAATGGTGACTGGATGACATTCAATAAGATAACTATCAAAAGTCAATCAGGTGAAATTGTGATAATTCCTTCCAATACAACATGGGGAACTAAACAGGATACCTATAAGATTACTGCTGAAGGGAAATTGACTGATTCTGAGGGTAATCCACTTGTAACCTTAAGGAGCCTTACCGATAATCTTGAACTTGCGCATTCAGAAAATATTCCTGTGATGGTACAGGAATTCGGCGTTTATAATAAGACTCCATACGATATTACAATTTCTTATCTGAGTGATGTTGTTTCAATATTCAAAAAGAATAATATCGGGTATGCAATGTGGAACATGATCGGTACGATGGGTATCATCAATAGCGGGAGGGAAGGTTGTGATTATGAAGCATACCGCGGGCAGCTTCTCGACAGGGAGATGGCTAAAATAATGCAAGGGGATTGAATTCCGGTATGTTCAAAAGGAGAAAGGCAAAAGGCGAAAGGCGAAAGGTTGAAGGAGAAAGATCCCTGACATATTCAAGGTAGGAGAAACTATCAACAATTCATTTAAAAAAGAAACCTATAAATAATTATATCATGAAAAACATCCTGATTGCCTGTTTAATAGCTGTTTGTCTGATCTCACTCGGATTCAATGCCAAAAACATTATCGAAAAAGATCAGATAATAACTTCAAAAACGATAACACAGGTTGCTGTTATTGTAAAGGATATTGATAAAGCCCGCGTTGCATGGGCTAAGGTTCTTGGCGTGGAGGCTCCCGCAGCGAGCGTAGCAGAGTCACATTCATCGAGACCCACGAAATACAAAGGCGTTTCTTCTGACGGAAAAGCGAAACTGGCGTTTTTAGCAATGGACAATCTGCAGATAGAGCTGATCCAGCCTCTTGGAGGAAAAAGCACCTGGCAGCAATTTCTTGATGAAAACGGCGAAGGAATCCACCACATCGCTTTTAATGTAAAAAACATTGATGGTGTTGAAAAGCAATTTGCACTGGCGGGAATGCCTACAGTGCAGAATGGAGGATGGGATGGAGGTGCATACAGTTATATTGATGCCTCAGAAAGCCTTGGTTGCATCCTGGAACTTCTTGAGAATTATAAATAGGTTTTGCCCGTTTTCACATGAATTCACCCCAACTTTAAGGCAGGGCAGGCTCCCGCTGAGGCGGGACAAGTCCTCCTTGAAAAGCAGGGGAAACTATTCAAATATAATCTGTGCCAAAACAACATTATTTTTCAGAAATCAATTTTTTCTTCAGGAACATTCCATCCTTCAATTACCAGCCTGGATTTACCTGTTAAATTATTACCAGCAGACATATCCAGCTCGATATTCTTCTCTTCTCCCGGCATTAGGGTGAAATAGTTTTCGGAGAACCAGGAAGGAAGAACCAGTTCATCATTTGTGTTATTCACCTTCAGCCGGATGAAAAATGCAGGTTCATTTCCAGGATTGGAAACAAGAACGGAAAAACGGTTTCCATCCTTTTTATTAAGTGTAGTTTTTACACTTGTTTTTTGAAGATCATTTAATCTTTCATATGAATGCTTCTTGTTTGACAACCAATACAGATTCTCATCTAATCTCTGGTCCTTGTCTTTCAGCATGAGTTTAAGGAAGAAAACCTCATCAGTGTTTTTTGGTAAGCTTACCTTATTCAGCAAAATCATTTCATTGGCCTTGAGATTTACCAGCTTTTCCTGACTTGAAATAATTTTCCCATGCAAATCATAGAGCACGATAGTAGTATTGATGCCATTTAAAACCTGTGGTGTCTGGTTCAGAACACAGACTACCGAATCATTTAGGTTCAACTGAATGTGGACAGGAGCCGCACCATGCTTATATCCGAAATAACCTCCGGTATAATCGAGGAAATAGTCGTAAAAGAACCCTCTCAGGGCTGTCCATGGATTCTGGTTTTTCCAGACGAGCATCCCTGCATACCAATCCCACATTTTATAATTAAAACCTTCCTGAAGTGCTCTATACTGTTCATAACTAACCATCTGGGCTTTAAAGCAGAAATCACGAATGTCCTTGACTGTTCCATAACGACCCGGGAAATCCATCAGCGGAAGGTATTTATGATACTCCCACGACCTGCTTCCCTTGTTTGATTTCGGGGGTTCCATTTCATCTTCAGGGATAATTTTCTTCAACCCGTCATAGTTGGGAATTCCTATTGAACCGGTTTCGGGGTTAAACGGGAACGATCTTTCGGTAAATATTTTTTCAGGCTCCCTGATACCATAAGGCCCGTCTCCTACACCTCCGATAGTGTTGGTCATAAGTTTTGATGAAGTTGACATTTCGAGGAAATATCTTCCGGGATCATAAGTGGGGAAAATATCTTTCTCCAGAGCCCGTAGTATGTCAGCCGGTGGCAATGTCTCGTTTCCTCCGCACCACAGATAAAGACTTGGATGGTTTCTCAGCATCCTGATCTGGTCGATAGCGGACTCCAGAAAAAGATCATGATTATCGGGATAAGCCTTCCGTCTGGCTTGTGATTCCTTCTTCGTTGGATCGTTCCATTCGCCATTGCAATCGCCTGATACCCAGAGATCCTGCCATACTAAAACTCCATATTTATCACATGCATCATAAAATTCAGGCCTCTCCGTTAAACCTCCTCCCCACACACGAATCATATTCATATTCATTTCTGCGTGCATTCGTACTTCAGCTTCATATCTTTCCTTTGACAAGCGAAGCATAGCATCCGATGCTATCCAGTTACCGCCTTTAATAAAAACTTTCTGCCCATTAACCGTGAAAACACGCGACTTGATTTTTTCATCAAAGTAATTAGCAGCTTCTCTTATTCCGAACACAATATTTTCTGTGTCGATCAGATTCCCATCCTGTGATAAGAACTCCATTTTCATATCATACAGGGGATGATCACCTATTCCGTTTGGCCACCATAAAAGAGGGTTTTCAACTTTTATTTCCGGAATTTTTATATTCTTTTCTTCAAAAGCATTCAATGAAACTTTAACTTCACTTTTAAAGCCTCCAAAGTTAATCCTTAAGGTACCCTGCAACATCCCGGATGAGGCATTTTTAATGTCTGCAGATGTTTTGACAAAGGCAGCGGCTTGTTTTTGTCCGGGCACTCTTAATCCCGGAACTCTGGTTTCGACAAAAGAATTTCTGATATCGGCTGATCCTGTTATTTCCAGTGACACCTGGTCCCAGATACCGGTATTTCTGTCGTGCATCGGACAGATCCAGTCCCACCCTGCAGTGCATTGCATTGTAACATTCCGTCCTATCATTCCATCTCCACCCTGTCCCATGAAAGCATTGCCAACCGGATCAGGGGGAGCGACCCATACGGCCAGCTTATTTGATTTTCCTTTATTCAGATAAGGTGTGATGAGGTATTTTTCTCTCAGATACATACCCTGATGTGTACTGGCATTCACCCTTTTTCCATTCAGAAAAATATCGGCAAAATAATTTATGCCCCTGAAATTCAACCAGACTTCCTGGCCTTCCCTGACATCAGGAATTTCGAACTCATTAAAGAACCAGTATGTGTAGTAATCTCTTCCGGTATTATATACATCCGGGATAAGAGTATTATTCATTCCAAAGAAGGGATCAGGAATTTGTTTATTGTGAAGTAGGGTAGTAAGAATTGTACCGGGGACTACAGCATCCATCCATCCGTCAGGCGTAAAGTTTTTTCCGGTCAGTTCAGTGCCATCTCTTGTTATGTCAGTGGCCCTGATAGCTTTCCAGTTATCGTGAAGGAGAATAGTGGAAGGTTGTGCAATGGAATTTGAAAGGAAAATTGTGAAAATCAGGAAAGATAGGAGGATAGGTTTCATAATATATATACTTTTTTAAATCCGTTAAACAAATTTCTCTCCCTGTTAAAAATTCAGAACATTAAACCTCATAAATCTCAAGACCCCCATCCCAGCCTTCCCCCAAGTGGGAAGGAGTGCATGTAATCATATTTTAAGGAATGTTCTTAGTTCCCGCCAGATGGGATGGGAAAGGGGATTTAAAGATATAAAAGTTCATTAAAGAGTTATTGATTGTGAGGGTATTTCCTTAATATGGACCGGTTCTCCTTCCCTGGTAAGATTCAGGTATGTGCTTGCCAGAAAGGGATAATGTATTATAATTTCCTTAATGAGCCTACATTGTCTTTTATAATAACCCCTTCTCCATGACCGCCAAGATCGACAATCATCTCTTTCATGGCACCCAGGTGCTGAACATTATCTTTTATTACGGAGCTTTCCAGTCCTTTCAACACTATACCATAATCAGGTGAATAACCCCCCTGTCCGCCATCATCCCTTCCCGAATTCAGAGCATTGCCTGTAAAAACCAGTCCTTTTACGGATTCAAATCTTACATGAGCGCTGTCATACTGATCTTTCTGCCCCCATTCAGGCTTACCACTCCTGTAAATTACATTTCCTGTAATGGCAAGTGTCTGACAGCTATTATTCTTTTCGCCTGGCAACAGAGCAATGCCGCAACGGCCTGACCTGTCAATGTAATTTCCTGTAATATTATAATGAGAACCTCCGTGAATAACGATACCCCCTTCCCTGTTCCATTCAATACGGTTTCCTGTGATAGTGTTGGAAGCATTTTCTTCATATGATCCATAACCTGCTTTTCCATTTCCTGAAAACCAGTTATCGAGGATAAATCCGTCCCATCCCCTGACTCTCAATCCACAGCCTTCATTTCCGTAACAATGAGAGTGCCTGACAACGAAGCACCAGATACGCTCCAGCCTGATTCCATCGCCTGAGAAATTTTCAACCCGGCATGTATCTATCCTTGGAGTATCTTCCTGTTTGCCATAATCAGGTTTATCAATTAATATTCCATGTGCTCCTCCTTTAATACGCTTACCATTAAGGCAGAGGCCGTAGAGGTATGCTCCAAAGGCTCCGGTAAGATTTATCAGACAGGTTCCCTGGCCTGTAAATGTCAGGACAGTTCCCATTCCTTTACGATAGCTCCATGCAGGCAACCCGTAAATACCAATTCCTTCCGGCACTTTGAGTTCAGAACACAAATAGTTGCCTTCAGGAATAAAAACTGCACCATTGGTGAGGGCAGCTTTATTCATTGCACTCTGGATGGCTTTTGTATCATCGGTAATACCATCTCCTTTAGCCCCGAAATCCATTGCATTGAGCATATCTCTGATCTCTGAAGCAGGATTTCCGGCCGGCTGACCAAATACCGGTGGTACAATTGCCGAAGCTGCCAAAGCTGTGCCGGCTGTTACAAAGTTGCGTCTTGAATAACCCGGATTTTTCATAGGTGTCCTCCCTGATATTTAAAAATGATTAAAAAATTTCATTCGGTTCAAATCAATTCACAGAAAAGTTTGGTACATCACTTTTTGTAAGTAAATTTAATAATACAAATTCAACATGATGTAAAAACGTTTAGATTTTAATTCAAATAAATCATTGCCACCAGGACTACCGAGGCACCAGAGCTCATAAAGAACTTAAATGTACCTCGAATAATATCGGAGATGATGACAATGTGACCGGAAGAATAACTTGGTGACCCTTTGTGTACTGGTGCATCGCAAAAAAGAGACTAAGTGACTGTGAGACTTAGGGACTAAGAGACAAAGAAATTGAGAGAAGCGATAAGTTCCGCGAAACAAAGGGTTTAAACAATGCCTTGGAGAACCTTGGCGTCTTGGTGCCTTAGTGGCAAAAAAATGATCTTGTTAAGTCAATAAGTTAAAAAATTAGTGTGAAAAAATGAAAAATCCAAGCAGAGTAAGTCTGATTCAATTGATTATTGCAGGGTCATTTGCATGTATGATTTCATGTCAGAATGCGAAGGAACCCAATAACAGTGCTGTATTGCAACTGCCTCCAAAGCCGGAACCAAGAGGTTATGTCTGCTACCGTACAGAGTCTTCAATAACTCCGGATGGAATATTGGATGAAAAGGAATGGACCGCGGCCCCATGGACAGATTATTTTGTTGACATTGAAGGATCGGCAATGCCAGAGCCCCGGTTTAAGACTCACGCAAAGATGCTATGGGATGATACAAATCTGTATATAGGTGCTGAGCTGGAGGAACCACATGTATGGTCGAAACTCAGGCAGCGTGATACAGTAGTATTTTATGATAATGATTTTGAAGTTTTTATTGATCCCGATGGTGATACGCATGCCTATTATGAACTTGAAGTTAATGCTCTTCGCACCGAATGGGATTTGCTGCTGCTTAAACCATACAGGGATGGCGGACAGGCTGTAAATGGCTGGGATATAGCAGGTTTAAAAACAGGTGTTCATGTAGATGGAACAATAAATAATCCCGGTGATGTGGATAAAGGCTGGACAGTAGAACTGGTAATTCCTTTATCACAATTAAAAGACTGGCGGGTTGGAAAAGGATCACCGAAAGCGGGCGATCAGTGGAGGGTTGGTTTTTCAAGGGTCGAGTGGAGAGCACTTATTGATAATGGAAGCTATAAAAAGGAAATTAATCCTGCAACGGGAAAGTCATATCCTGAGGATAACTGGGTATGGTCACCCCAGGGAAGGGTTAACATGCATATGCCGGAGATGTGGGGATATCTTCAGTTTTCATCCATTACTGCAGGATCTGGTACAGAGGAATTTATCGCTGACAGGGATCAGGATGTAAAATGGGCTTTGAGAATGATCTATTATGCGGAAAATGAATATTTTACAAAGAAAAAGGAATATTCCACAAGCATTGAGGAATTAGGATTAAAACCTGAAGATTTCCCTGAAGGGCTCTCAAATCCGCTTATTGAAACAACACGATCAACTTTTGAAAGCTATTTTCCGGAAAGTGGGTGGACAATTTACCAGGATGGCAGGATCATAAACAGAGAATCTGCGGAAGTAAAATAAAAAACAGGAACAAAAGTTTGATTGTATGGAATAGTTAAAATGGACAAACAGGTAATTTAAATTTTTACTACTTTAATTCTTACTACTTCACCATCAACACTGATAAATTCAAGAATATAAAAGCCATGTTCATACTTCGAGAAATCGAGTTGCTGAATCGGAGTAAAGACCCTTTCTTTCCTCAGGATCATACCCCGGGAATCTAAAATATTAATAGATTTGAAATTATCATCAAAATATTCAATTGACAGAATACCCGATACCGGGTTGGGGTAAATTTTGATTTTCTGAACTTGAATCTGATTACTGTTAGTATTAATCTCGCTCTTAAATGTAAGCTGTTCTCCATAACCAGTACCAACACTATTGGTAGCGTAAGCCCTGATATAATAAGTCATCCCGGGAGTCAATCCGCTGATATTGCTGGAGTATATACCTGATCCGGTTCCATCTGTGGTTTTAGTAGTTAAATCAACCACGGGATTTTCGTCAGTGAACCAGCAAACGCCACGTGCCAGAATAGATGAACCTCCGTCGTAGATTATATTTCCACCACTGACTGCAGTTGTTGTGGTAATATCTGAAACAGTAGCAGTTGTCAAGACCGGTAATTCAGGACCTGCACCTGATTGGGTTACTGTTACAGTTACTGAAGTTACCCCGGATGCTGAAAAAGTGACATTGGCACTTCTGGAATCCGGTGAGGTATTGGCACTTGAAGCCGTAATTGTAAGGGTTCCGTTGCCGGTTCCGGATGCTGATGAGAGGCTGAGCCAGCTTGCATCATCGGTTCCAGTCCAGCTTGTGTTTGAACTAATATTAATATCTCCGGCAGCACCTGATGTTGAAGCAATTGTAAGACTCGAGGGTGTGATTGACAAAGCCGGACTCGCGCCTGATTGGGTTACTGTTACAGTTACTGAAGTTACCCCGGATGCTGAAAAAGTAACATTGGCACTTCTGGAATCCGGTGAGGTATTGGCACTTGAAGCCGTAATTGTAAGTGTTCC
>JBBQJD010000134.1:0-9160 GCA_038325595.1 Bacteroidales bacterium
TGCGTTGGCAATCCCAAAAAGGTGCGATATTTTGCCTCGCCTGTAGCGGGAGGCCCAGTGTAGCGGGCGTAAGGCACGGCAAAATATGTCTTTTTGGGCGCCTTTTCTTTGTTACTTTCTTTTTGCGTAAAAAGAAAGTAACGAATTGTGACACCCAATTTTTAAAGTATTAGTTTTGGGAAATGTATAACAGGCACAATGGAATCAACTTATGAAAATAGGTCTTTTATCAGATACCCACGGATGGATCCATCCCCGGCTATTTGATTATTTTTCTCAATGCAATGAAATCTGGCATGCAGGCGATATTGGCAGTATTGAAATTGCTGACGCACTGGCAGATTTCAAGCCATTAAAGGCTGTTTTCGGGAATATTGATAACAGTGTGGTGAGGACGGTCTATAAACAACATCTGAAGTTTATGGCTGATGAGATTAAAGTATGGATTACTCATATCGGAGGAACTCCCGGGCACTACGATCCGGGTGTGAGGAATCAGATATATGAAGATCCGCCGGATATTTTCATCTGTGGTCATTCGCACATTGCTAAAATAATGTACGATAAGAAAGCTGCTCTGTTATATGTTAATCCGGGTGCTGCCGGCTACCATGGTTTCCATAAATTCATGACTGCAATCCGTTTTGAGATTGACGGGAAAAATATTCATGATATGGAATTGATTGAGCTGGGGGAGAGAGGCAAACATATTATCTTGTGAGCTCTTCCTCTGCCGGATCATTATTTTCCATTCTCCTCAGAAAACGGTTCAGACGATCTTCCACAGCAATCATGTAAGTATAAGGTATCCTCACTGAAGATTCAGGGTGCTTCCTGTCATTTGCCTTCCTGGCTGTCAGAATGTTGTTAAAGTTGCTGTTGCCTGCCTGGGCCATCATTACACCTCTGAAATATGAGAAATAGTACCATGTTCTTGCATCACCCTTCAGATAAACATCGATCATGTCGCCGGACCTTCTGCGTTGTATCTCAATATAGCCGTCGACATACATGTTTATAGCCTGCTGACCAATAAACCCGATACCTATTTTCCCTTTCGACCTGAATGAAGATGTTGATTCATTCCAATACAGTTTAACATCATTGAGCAAAAGCTCATAGTTAAATTCCTTTGGAAGGCTTCTTGTTGATCCGAAAAGATCCATATCTTCTTTAAGCTGTGAGGCGGCATTTGCTCCGAGAAGATCCTTCATACCTTTGTTATTCAGATCGGTATTCAGATTTACTGCCTTCAGTGATGGCATCATTCTGAATTCATCTGACATGACTGTAAGTGCTTCAGGTGAGAAATAAAAATTAAGTCCCAGTATCGCTTCAATGTCAACTTTGCCTGAATCAAGATTATGAACAACATTTCCTGCTCCTGAGAGACTTACAAGATCGTATTTTGCTCCAAAGTCAAGTTTGCCTTCTCCTGATACAACGCAGAAATTCCTGTCAAACGATACAAGATTTCCGGGAAGACCCGGATTGGTAATTTTTTCGAGGGACCCTATGAGGTACCTGCCTTTTGCCTTTTCAAAATAAAGATAGCCAGTGGCATTTACGAGGGCTATGTCGGTCCATGACTTCTGAGCTGAAAGAAATGCGGGATAAATGTGCAGAGAGTCCACATTTATGAATGATCCTGAAAAGATAAGATTATCATTGATATCTCTTGGCTTGTCACCAACCGGTATCATAACATTCCGGGGATCAATCTCTGATTTGAACTTTAAGGGATAGCTTACAAAATTTTCGCAATTATGAGTTATGCCTGCTGCTCCCGTAAATGTAAGAAAGTCTTTCCTTGCAGAAAGCAATACATCACCTGAGAAAGAAAAGGCCGGGTTAAACATAAATTTTTGATTAACAGGTATATATCCTTTAGCGCTGGTAGTCAGGGTGTCAACTGTAAGCTCCGGAAAGGCTATTTGCTGGATCTCTTTATTTTCGCTTGTATAATTATAAACTGCACTTCCTGTATAGCGTTTTGTAGATTCAATGTCGATTTTTCCAGAGTGAAGTATGTGCTTGTTATTCAGAGCAATCCATGCATTTTGTAATTGCTGGATCTTTGCTCTTCTGTTGATAATTATTTTGCCGTTTTCAGGTTGGATCAGGGCATCGGCTACATGGATATAATTTATGTTTTCGGCTTCAATATATTCTTCATTAAGGTGATAACTTCCCTTCCATGATGAAAAAGCAATAGTATCGGTAAGATTGTTTATTGCAAAGAATGTTGGCTTATCAAGCCTTTGATGATTCAAAGCAAGAAGCTTTTCCGGAGTAAGCAATGGTGTGTTCGATTTCCCTTTCTGTTCCATATTCAGGATCCTGGTTTCCATGTTGTATGTGAAATCCGTCATGGTACAGATGTACTGTATCTCAGGGAATTTGACCACTGAAGAGTCGGTATTCAGCCTGAATTTTGACATTCGCAGGTCAAAATTGATGTTGGTATTGGCATTCTCGGCAATAAATGAATATCCGTTTGTAGTTGGTGATTTCAGATTATAATCCGATGTATCAGCTTTGATTTCGTTTGAGGTAAAGCTGAAGTTATTTGAAGTTATTCTTGAGTCTGTCATGTTTATAACTCCGGTTCCGCTTAACAATGCAGGAGTAAGCTTCAATGATCCGTCCAGAGTTGTTCCGTTTCCAAACATGTCGAAATCCTTGCCTGTGGCATTGGAAGCCAGCCATTCATCTTTCGGGATCATCCATTTTATGTCAACATCCTGACTTTTAAGTACAGGGAAGAGTCCTGTATTATCCGGATCCATAGTGAATGTTACCGCGCGGGTGATCATGGAATCAGGGAAAAAATTAAATTCTTCAGACTTAGTTTTTGATGTCAGATGCCTCAGGGTACCGCCTCCTTTCAAACCGGAATTGCTAATGTTTAAGGATTCGTACAGTACGGCTTTATCGCTGTAGACCCCAATGCCTTCTTCGGGAACTATCATTTTGAATCCAAGGGAATTATCTTCCTGAATGGAAAGATATTGCTTCATTGGTTTCAAAATATTACCTCCATAGAATTCACCGGCAAGATTCATGTCCTCATTGGAATAATGGTCTATGTTTTCATATGTGAAGGGATCCACCTTGAAATAAAAATCATCCTGTTTATAAACACCCTCCAGCCCCGGGATCTTGTCATAGAAGATATAGGAATAGGATGTGGCATTTATAATAGGATATTGCCTAAGGCTTCGAAGCCCGGATTTATTCTGGGGATTATCGATAAACAACTCTGCCGTTCCCAATTGTATCATGTTGTTAACTTCTCTTGCAATTGGATTTCCGTAAAGATCTTTCTCATCTGTTTCAACCGCAATTTTTATTGAGTCGATCTTCTGAAGTCGTATTTTAAAGGTATCATAGCTGAATGAAAAATCGTGACCGAAGACAGTAAAAAGACCAGCATCAACCACTCCGTCAAACGTTATATTCCTGTTCTTTCCTATAACAAGCTGCCTGTTGTAGGGATAAATTGCAACCTTCTGTGAATCACTTAGTAACACTCCCGAGACTCCGTTTATTGTCAGCTGGTAATTCTTCAGATCAAGGATTGCATTATCGGTTGGAGCCTTGGTCTCGCTTACAATATTCAGCATATCATAGTCCTTTCTCTTTGCGTATGAATCGAGGAAGTCCTTAGTCTTTTTCTTTATCGTTATTTCATTATTTATGCGATCGTAGAAAACAAATCCCCTGTTGGCCATATCCATACACATGCCGGCAACTGCTTCCTCCGGTTTATTCAGCCATTTTGCGAACTCGGTTACAGGGAATGTTTCAGAATAATACCATTCGGCAAATTTTATCAGCCGGTTGAGAGGATGATATTCATCGAGACCCATCAGTTGCATGAAGTAATCTGAGTTAAAGAATGATGAAGATTCGAACTCAGCATTACCAAGAGCTGCACCTCTCGCTCTCGACATGATAATCCTTGATTCATTCATATTCCATGATAAATACTCAAAGTACATGTCGAGGTTATGAAATGAATTAAAATAAGGGCTTCTTGAAATTGGATTATTTGTTCTGAAAAGGTTTACCTGTCTTGTATCGGCCAGATAAGAAAATCCCAGGTTGGAGTGAAAAATAGAATCTTTATCAAGAAATAAAGTCATGGCTGTTTCCTGGCTGTTTAATCCCCTTTTTGAGAAAAGGAACTCTCTGGAATCTATTTTCAGATAAAGAGTATCATTTCTGAAAAGTGTTATTTTTGCTGGTTTGTAATTCTCACCGGTGCCCTTAACATTTGCGCCTTCGAAGGAAAGGCCTCCTTCATAATTTACTCCTTTGTAAAGGTTATTAATTTTAAATTCTTTTGTGTAGGTCTCAAACCGCGGGAAGTTCGCTTTATCCTTGTCTTTAAAGCTAACTGCCTGATCTGTAAGTGATCCGTGTATTGGTTCCTTGAAGTATGTGGAATGGTTTAGCCATACTGAATCAGCTGTAAAGTTATTTTTGGATGTATTGATTGTGTAATTGCTCAACCTGGCAAAAACATCTTTGGCTGCATATCCTGCTTTTTCCCAGGTTACAGTACCTTTGGTACCCCTGAATTCAAGGATTTCAGGGTAATAAATTCCTGTAACATTATATAATTCGGTACTGTCTTTCTGAGAATAGCAGGTGAGAGTAGCATCGGAAATGACAACGTAGAATATCGTGTCGTGCAAAAACTTAAGCTTACTGTTTTTTACCTTCCAGGTTACACTGCCTGATTCATTCAGAACATTGTCCGTTATCATCCGGGAGGTGTTCTTTAAATATTTATCGATATTGTCATTTGAGTAATCGGGATTAAAAATAAATTCACTTAATCCATCAAGCCAATTGATAAAGAATTTATCATCGATCCGCGATTCACTGAAATTATTAAGCACAGCAATAAAGTCGTTGAAATGAGGAACCGGCCTCATAAGCCTGCCTGAAAGCTGGCTTGAAATATCCATGATCCTGACCATCTTTTCATTGCTGAACATGGAACTATCCCATTTTACAATGAATGCATTAAGATTGGCAAGCTGTTCAGGATTAAGATTTGGTCCCATGAAAGCTGTTAATTCCTGCCCGAACTTTGAGGGATCACCGGTAAAGGCCGACCTGGTCTGAGAATATGAACTCAAAGACAGTGATACCAGCATTACCAGACTCAGAATTATCAGCTTTTTTAACATAATAACATCATTTCGTCAATTCTGCCTAACTTATTCTGTATTATTTCCTATCCTGTTATTACAGTACCTGGCAGATGAAAAAGACTTCTGCCGGTTTTAGGCAAAAGTATGATAATCAAATTTATACAGCTTCCACAATTCCAGCAAAATCTTCTTTTTTCAAAGAAGCTCCGCCAATCAGTCCCCCATCTACATCAGCTTTTGAAAACAGTTCTGCAGCATTTGAGGGTTTGCAGCTGCCGCCATACAGAATTGGCAATTTTTTTGCACAATCGTTTCCGTATTTTTCTTTCACCTGTCCGCGGATATATTGATGCATTTCCTGAGCCTGGTCAGGAGAAGCCGTGAGACCTGTTCCAATTGCCCATACCGGCTCATATGCTATAATTATGCTGTTCATTTGTTCTTCGCTCAGAGTAAACAACCCTTCCTCGAGCTGCCTTCTTACAATCAGGAAGTGCTTTGCTTCTTCCCTTTCTTTCAAAACCTCGCCACAGCAGAATATGACTTTCAGGCCGCTGTTAATGGCGAGCAGAGTTTTTTTGTTTATAAGCTTATCGTCTTCATTATAAAAGCTCCTTCTCTCTGAATGCCCAAGGATTACATACTCGGCACCAGTGCTCTTTATCATATATGCAGATACTTCACCCGTGTAGGCCCCGGAGGCTTCTGAAGCGCAGTTCTGAGCGCCAAGCGCTACCTTGCCATGTTTAACGATTTCAGACACACCGGCAAGATGTATAAAAGGTGTGCATAAAATGACCTGAACTTTTTCGGAAGGATTTTCCTTGAAATACTTGTCTATTGATCCCGCAAATTTCAGCCCTTCAGCAAGGTTCATATTCATTTTCCAGTTGCCTGCAACAATCTTCTTTCTCATATAAATCAATGTTTTAAGTGATAAAAATATTTAAAATTAATATAATTCTACGTTAATACTGTCTGTACTTTACCGGGGGAGCTTTCCAAACCATTCAACATCAGGCAAATTGGCCCACGACCATTTTCCGGTGATGGTTCCGTCTTTAAGAAGGATATATCCGGGATTTGATCGGATCATTGTTTTGAGGGTTGTTTCATCCGCAGAACAGAAAGTCAGTTCATTGTCATGACTTCTTACCACATCTGAACCAGAGGCTGTAACTATATAGAAATCAATTCCTTTCTCTATGCAATACCTGCCTGTTTTAAATCCCTCTTCAAGATGGTTGTCACGAGAGCCTTCCAGCTTTTTTGATATCATCAGAAGTGAATATCCCGGCTGTGTTAATATTTGCTGTGTCAAGTCTTCTCCGTTCATTGAAGTCAGATTGAAATCATGTATTGGCGGAACATACCCTTTCTTAATGAGCACCGATTTCTGATCAACAAATATCCATGATGAATCGTTTGCCGGATAATCATTAATAGTGAATTCTTTTCTGACGCCGTCTTTTTCATATATAAATGTAGTTTCATACTCATCAGAAGGCACTCCTTCGGGTATGAACATTTTATCCTCAATTTTTGTACCGGTTTTATACGGAAGAAAATCGATTACCGGAAGAAATATTAAATTATAGATTGAAAACAGTATAAACAGGACTGTTACAGAGCTTAGTATGGTCCATTCCTTAGATGATCTGAGTGCCGCTTTAACCTGGTTTCTTCCGGTGAAAAGAACTATTGTAAGTGCAAGCAAAACAATGTTTTTGGCGAATGTTTCCCAGTTTGTGAGAACGATTGCATCGCCGAAACATCCACAGTCCGAAACAGGATTAGTTAAAGCCAGTACAAAGGTTAATGGTGTGAAGATTACCATCAGGATCATTACCAGCCATATGCCGGTTTTTGGTTTCAGTCCGGTGAGAACTGAAAATCCTGCTATAAACTCAGCCGTACATAAAAGAATGGCAAGCGGCAGGCTCAGGAAATCAAGAAATTCCAGGTTAAAGGCCAGAAAGTAATCATGGAACTTGTAGGCTGAGCCCAACGGATCGATTGCTTTTACAGTTCCTGAAAAAATAAAAATCAGTCCGACTATAATCCTGCTGATTAACCTTAATATTTTCATCTCAAATCAGATTTCTCTTTGATAATAGTTTTATGATCCTGGCAAATATCTCTTCCGGAGAAAGAATTGATCCTGCACCATTGCTGCAATCGACCACCTCAAGCAGATTGTCATTTCCGGCAACCTTAATATAAATATTTCTTACATTTTTCTGAAAATCCATACTTTCCTCATGGATGTCCTTTCTGCCTTTCAGGTATGAGCGGTCATCTCCTGTTCTGGCATCTGTAAGTTTTTTTTCAGTGAAAGCAAAAGGAACATCCAGGAAAATATTCAGATCAGGCCTGGGAATTGCAAAGTGACCGAATTCCAGGTTTAAAATCCATTTCATAAGAGTATCCCGGGCTTTTTCCTCATGAACTTTTGCGCACTGGTAAGCAATATTAGAGTATGTATACCTGTCAAGTAAAACTATCCTGCCTTTTTTAAGCCAGTTCCTGATTTCATCAGCAGAATCTTTCCTGTCACCGGCATAAAGCATTGCAACAAGATAGGGATCAACCTCCCTGAGTGATCCGAATTCGCCTCTGAGGAATCTGGCAATAAGTTCACCGAAATATGGAGACTCAGTTCGTGGAAAATGCATGAACTCAGTTATATAGCCTTTTTTTGAAAGGTATTCTTTTAATAGTGCAATCTGGGTTGATTTACCGGCACCGTCAACCCCTTCAATTACCAGAAGCTTCATATTTCCATTTGTTTTCTTTCAATACAAATGTAATCAGCCAATAGCAAAGATGGAAATGTTTGAAGGATATTTACCGGGTGGTTCCGTGCGGAAGATCCTTGCCCGATGGCATTTTATCTTCTTAAACCGGTATTAGTCAGCGTTTCAGGCCTGGATCAGATCAAACAGGATATCAGCTACTATGTTATGAGAATTGTTTGAACGTACAGATAAAATCACTAAATTCGGGCTATTCAAAAAATATGCTTCTTAACAAGCCCGTATATATCAATGTTGGAGGTAAATTCCTTGACCTTCAGGTTCCAAAGGTGATGGGTATTATTAATGTTACTCCTGATTCTTTTTACTCCGGCAGCCGTTTTACGACAGAAATGGATATTCTGGACGCAGCGGAGAAAATGATCGGAGAGGGAGCCGATATTCTTGATGTCGGTGGATATTCATCGCGTCCGGGGGCAGAAGATATCTCAGGTGAGGAGGAAGCAAAACGGGTTTTTGGGGCTATAAAATTGATCAGCAGGGAATTTCCGGGTGCAATTATTTCCGTGGATACGTTCAGGGCAGATATAGCTGAGAAAGCTGTAACGGAGTACGGAGCACACATGATCAATGATATTTCCGGCGGGGAAGCTGATATGGAAATGTTTTCAGTCGTAAAAAAGCTGAATGTACCTTATATCATGATGCACATGATAGGTAATCCCCGTACGATGGCTAGCCAGGCAGCTTACGATGATATTACGGCAGATATCCTGAAATGGTTTTCAGGGAAAATTTATGAACTGAGATCATCAGGAGTGAAGGATATTATCATTGATCCCGGATTTGGATTCAGTAAAAATATTACCCATAATTTTGAGCTTCTTCGAAGGCTTGGCGAAATGAGAATTGCAGGATTGCCTGTTCTTGTCGGACTTTCAAGAAAATCAATGATATGGAAGACACTTGAAATATCTCCTGAGGATGCTCTTAACGGAACAACAGCTTTAAACACAATTGCCCTTATCAATGGTGCAGATATTCTGCGGGTTCATGATGTGAAGGAAGCAGTTCAGATTGTCAGGCTTATAGAAAAATTAAAATCTGAAGTAACTGACTAATGACCAATCAACATACAATTTTTTTAATTATTTATTGATATAAAATGCCTTTCCATATTAGTATTCTCGATATAGTTGATATTTTTCTTGTTGCAATAATATTGTTCCAGCTCTA
>JBBQJD010000135.1:0-9046 GCA_038325595.1 Bacteroidales bacterium
TCGATTTCATGGAAGTTCTGGAATCGGTATCGGGATTATCTTGAAGTAGAAAAAAACTTTTCTCCTGATGTCTTGGGAAGCATTGACAGGCTGACTGATCGTATTTTGGATGGATTATTCAACCCAGCTAAAAACGTAATAATTGATAAACGTGGCCTTGTAGTAGGCCAGGTCCAATCAGGGAAAACTGCGAATTACACTGGTTTGATTTGTAAAGCTGCCGATTCAGGTTATAAATTAATAATTGTTCTGGCTGGTATTCATAATAATTTGAGAAGTCAGACTCAGTTAAGAATTGATGAAGGATTTTTAGGATTCGATACTCAACATCAGCGTGCTTTCAATCAGAATAATATCTGGATAGGAGTTGGCAGAAATGCAAACAACCGGGAAATTGTTGCTCATTCCCTCACTTCCAGCCTTGATTCCGGAGACTTCAATGCTGGTGTAGCAAATGGTCTTGGGATTAACTTTAACACTAATGAGCCTATAATTGCCGTTGTTAAAAAGAATGTAAGTGTTCTTCGGAGACTTAAATCCTGGCTTTCCACTCAGACTGTAGAACTGCCTGATGGCAGAAAGGTGATCCGTAACAAATCTCTTTTGTTAATTGATGATGAGGCCGATAATGCCTCAATAAATACCAACCCGGACAAAGATAAATCAACTCGTATTAACGGATTGGTGAGAGACATTCTTCGCATGTTTGATCGCAGCGGATATGTAGGATACACTGCAACTCCATTTGCGAACATTTTTATTCCGATAACGGAAGATGATCTTTTTCCAAGAGATTTTATTATTAATCTGCCAGCTCCTTCAAACTATATAGGGCCAACAAGAGTTTTTGGAATAGAGAAAGTAGAAGATGGTGATGAATCAGATACTGTATTGCCTGTTGTTCGCAGAATAAGCGACTATCAGGATTATATACCCAATGGCCATAAAAAAGATGATCCATTACCATCAGGTTTACCTGATTCATTGAAACTCTCAATAAAATGTTTTATTCTTACCTGCGCAATCCGGAGACTTCGTGGTCACAATAAGGCTCATAATTCGATGTTGATTCACATGAGCAGATTTATTCGTTGGCAAGGCGGAATAAAGACCCTTGTCGAAAATGTTTTTGATTATTACAGAAGAGGTATTGATTTGAAAATCCCTGCAATAATTGATGAGTTCAGATTAGCGTTTTTAGTTGATTCCGGTGAATACAAATCATATGCAACTACTTCACAGCAGATATTGGATTCTCCCCTATATTCAATTGATTCTCAGATACAGGTTCATGAGTGGTCTGAGGTTGTTCTTCATCTGAATGATGCTGCCAGTAGAATCATGGTTAGAGAAATTCATGGTGGATCAGCAGATGTATTAAATTACTACGACCATAAGGATGGCCTTTCGGTAATTGCAATAGGAGGGAATAAACTATCCAGAGGTCTTACGCTTGAAGGCCTTTCTGTAAGTTATTATCTGCGTGCGTCACGTATGTATGATACACTTATGCAGATGGGACGTTGGTTTGGTTATCGCCCTGGCTATGTTGATTTATGCCGTATGTTTACCAGTCAGGAACTGAATGAATGGTTCTGTCACATCACCCTTGCATCTGAAGATTTACGTGAAGAATTCGATTATATGTCAGATGTTGCCGGTAGTACTCCGGAGAATTATGCATTGAGAGTTCGCACTCATCCCGGGGTTCTGCAGATTTCAGCATCTAATAAAATTAGAAGAGCAGTTAATGTTGATATTTCATGGGCTGGCCGGCTTATTGAATCTTATGAATTTCAGAAAAGAGCTGAAATTATTAAATCCAACCTTTCAGCTACCGATAATTTCATAGCTGCTTTAATGAGGTTTCCGAGCCAGATTAAATCGGGTAACTCTTTATGGTACAACATAGAAGCATCATACATTAAATCATTCCTACAGCACATCCAACTTTCTGAAAATCTCAAAGCAGCTGATCCCACAAACCTTCTGAGATTTATTGATGTTCAACTTAAAAACGGTGAACTGACTTCCTGGCGGGTTGCTGTAATGTCAAAAGTTAAGACTGGAATACGCCATCTGGTTAATTTAAAAGATGTAAATCTGGATATAGGTTGTTATTTACGTAATTCAGAAAATGATAATACCAATAACTACTATCTTAGAAAATCGCATATTATTAGTCCTTTGGATGAGGTTATTGATCTGTCTGATGATGAACTTATAAAAGCAAGGATAAGAACAGAAGAACTATGGAAAAGTAAAGGAAAATCAGGTTTGCCTTCTTATCCCAGTGGAGAGATAGTGAGAAATGAAATCAGATTGCCACAGAATCCATTATTGTTAATTTACTATTTGGATCCTGCAGGAGCCACATTACCAGTTGGTAGTAATCCCATTGTAGGATATGCAATCAGCTTTCCTTCAAGTAAATTTAATGCAGCTGTCAGCTATGCTGTTCATGAACAGCTTTTGCCTATTTTCAATAAAGAAGATGATGACGATATGGAGGACAATATAGATGACGAAGATTGATAAAATATGGGAAGATCTCGATAATGATACTTCCTTTAAATCAGGCTTGATTATCCGTCGTTATTCATCAGAAATTTTGCCTGAGATATATGTTGCTCTGCATGCACCGGAAAAGTTAAGGTGTATAGCTGTATATCTTGTTTCGGTTTCTGAAATCAATTTGGTTTCTTTAAACAAACTCCGGGATATTAGAATAGAACTTGTTCCGGATGAAAAAAATGTACTGAAAAACATACTTCTGATAACACTGGTAAATAATCAGCATAGGGATATCTTTTCAACTTTATGCGAAGATCTGATCAATTCGGTAGCATCTTTAAAAGAAGAGAAACAACTTGTTAAAGTGTTACTCAACAGATTTGAAAAATGGAAATCTTTGTTTGAGAATGTTTCTTCTGCTGGGTTGTCACCTGAAGCACAGCGTGGGCTATTTGGCGAATTATTTTTTTTAAGGATGTGGATTAATAATTCCACAGATAAAAGGAGATGTGTTGATGCATGGCTGGGACCGGAAAAAAGCAATCAGGATTTTCAGAATGGATACTGGGCACTGGAGGTAAAAACCTCTGCAGGTAATAATCACCAGAAAATACACATTAACAATGAGAGGCAATTGGATACAACTAATCTAAGTCATCTAATCCTTTTTTATCTTTCAATTGAAGTAAGAGTTGGATCAGGTGAATCATTAAATGCATTGGTTGAAAGTTTATATGATTTGTTTACAGATGATGCCCATGCAGAGATAATTTTCGCTGCAAAATTACTTGAAGCAGGATATTTTGCTCAGCATAAATACTTGTACGATGCCGATGGATATTTTATCCGTCAGGAAAACTTTTTTAATATTGAAGGAGAGTTCCCCCGGATAGAAGAAGCTGATATACGTAATGGCGTTGGTGATGTCAAATACTCTGTTATTCTCACATCCTGTTCTGATTATATTGTAAATAAATCCTTTGTATATAAAATACTAAACTAATTATGCCCGAAAGCCAGGATAGCCTTGAACTAAACAAATTCTATAACACTTTACAGCAGGATATAAATGCAGAACAGTTGTCCGAAGAAGATGGCGGCTCACAGGAACAACTTTTTACCCAATATGCAGTTGATCTTCTTGTTAACGTAGGTGACAGTGAAAATGTGCGTGTGGCACATGATGAAAATATTACTCCCCGCAACAGGCATAAGGTAAATGCTTTTTCGCTGTCAGAAAATTATGAAACACTTGATCTGTTTATTACTATTCTGAAAAGTTCTGCAGCACCTGAACGTGTTCAGAAAACAGAGATAGATGAAGCAGCAAAACTAATTGCCAATTTTTTCAGAAAAGCTTACTATAAAGATTACGTCCAGGGAATTGAAGAATCTTCTGAGATTTTCGAACTGGCTCATACACTAAGCAGCTCGGAAGAAGTAAGAAACGAATTGGTCAGAATCAATGCAAACATTCTGACAGATGGTATTTATCCTGGTGAAAAACCTGGGAATGTTGAAATTGCTGGCTATAAAATTTTCTTCAAAGTCATTGACCTCAATTATCTATATAACATAGCTGATAAAGACCATAATCCGATTGAAATTAATTTTAGGGAGGACGGATACACCTTGCCTTGCATTATTTCTTCAGGTGATAATACTGAATATCAGTCATACCTGGCGATTATTCCCGGTTATGCCCTGGCTAATATTTATGAAAAATACGGATCAAGGTTACTTGAACAAAACGTCAGATCATTCCTCCAGTTTACTGGTAAAATAAATAAAGGAATCCGCAAAACTATTTGGGAAGAACCACACATGTTCCTTGCATATAATAATGGAATAGCTGCCACAGCTGAGGAAATCCTGATTGAAGATATGCCAGATGGAAAAGGGAAATCGATCGCCTGGGTTCGTGATTTTCAGATTGTTAACGGGGGGCAGACTACTGCATCAGTTTATCATACCTGGAAAAAGGATAAGAAAGATATTTCTGAGATTTATGTCCCTTTAAAGCTTTCAGTAATTAAACGGCATGAAAAATTTTCGGAAATTGTTTCAAGCATTGCAGAATATGCAAATACCCAAAATAAGGTTTCTATTTCTGACTTGAGTTCCAACCGCCCGTTCCATATCGAACTTGAGAAATTGTCCAGGTCAATTTGGGCTTCACCCGGTGAAAATAGTTCTGTTCAAACACGTTGGTTTTATGAAAGGGCCAGAGGACAATATAAAAATGCCCGAAATAAAGAAGGATTTACTCCTGCAAGGGAAAGGGCTTTTGATCAGAAAAATCCAAAGAGTCAGGTATTTACAAAGGAAGATCTTGCTAAATATCTAAATGCTTATCATGAAGAATATGAAGGACGTAAACTTACAATCGGACCTCATATAGTAGTCAGGGGAAGCCAGAAGAATTATGCTCAATTTATTAATTACAATACCGTAACCAATCCTGATAATGTATTTTTCGAAGATCTTATCGCGAAAGCAATATTAATGCGGTCAGCTGAGAAAAAATACGGAATCAAGCCAAACGCAATTGGCGATATGAGGTATATAACTGTGCCTTATTCAATTGCACTGTTTGGATACATTACCGGATATACTTTAGACCTTTATAAAATCTGGAAAAATCAGTCATTGACTGACAACATAAAGGACTTGTTATATCAACTTATGATCAGAGTTGAGGATTTTATTAAAAATTCAGCACCTGGCTCATTATATGGTGAATGGGCCAAGAAAGAAGACTGTTGGGAATCTCTGAAAAGGGAAAACTTTGAAATTAATCTGGATAAGATAAAATCAGATCTGGAAGACCCTAAGAAAAGGTCCGTCAGGCGAAAGCTATCTGAATCAGAAACTGAACAGATTCAGATTGAAGAAGAACTCATGCGGTTGAGATCAATTCCACCTCCTGTCTGGCATAAAATTGAGGAATGGGCAAGAGTAAATAATGAGTTCACCCTTCAGATTCGGAATGTAGCGTTCGATTTGGCAGCTCGTGTCAGAAATAATACCGCAATCAGCAATTACGAACGCTCTGCAGGTATTAAAATTCTGGATTCAATTATAGAAAAATCGCCGGAGTTGCTTACTGAAGCTGATGAAATTCCTAAAAAGGTTGACGAAATCAAACAGGAGATTACTATTGAGTTAATCAAGGAAGTTTTGGTTTGGGATAGAAAAGTTAAAAAGCTGAAAGCCATAGAATTTGGCTTTTTATTGGCACTCGCCGAAGGCCGAAAAATTGTAAATGAGCATAACAAAAAAATTGCAGGTTGGAATATTGAGAGAGCAATAAAATGTGGTTTTAAATCTAATACTAATTAGACATTTTTGAGCTTAACACTATAGTAAACTCTGTTGAAACGTATCTTATTCTCTTATGCGTTTGCCGTAAGGATTAAAGTTTCTTTAATTTCCCCCACTCGCTCACGTTTCCAACACCTGCACTGCATCCAATTATAGCTTACCCAGCCAGATGGATTTCTTCTTTATGTGAAGCATGCCTTTCCCACCTTTTCTTCCTACATAGTCATACTTAACTCATTTTAGATAAATTTGCAAAATGCTTCATCCTTTAATCCGGAATTGAAAGTAGCATAAGTTTTTTAAACGCATTACCCACCAAAATGAAACTACACCTTATATTTACTTTTCTATTGATTTTTTTTATGTCAGGCTGTTGGCAGGAACAGCACCTGGCATTTAATGATATTCCGATAGATGGTAAGCTTGATAAATTTGCTGAAGAGATGATTAAATCGGGCTTTTCGGATCTAAAACAGATGCAGCAAAACCAGGTTAAGCTTACTGGGAAGTTTTTGGAAAAAGAGTGTGAAATTGAGGTGTATGCTACAGGGAAGAGCCGGTTAACATATAAAGTTATTGTCAGTCTGCCAGTGGAAGATCATGATTCCCTTATTTACAGTTGTGAGAAGCTGCGAAAACAATTTACAGCGAAATACGGAAATCCGAAAAATGTATACAAACAATTTCAGAATTCGTCCAGGTTTCTGTTCAACGAACGGAAATTTACCAGGAAACTGGCGATAGGCGATTATAGCAAATTTTACACCGATTCAGGTTTTATCACTCTTGAACTCCGCGACGGATATATTGCCATAGTTTATTTAGACAGACTGAATTACGATGCCAGGAAAAGAGAATTGCAACCAGGGAATGGATATGAGAATAACGAATAGCTATAGACGGGAATTGTATAATTTGGAAATTAAGAATTTGCAACTAATCAGCCTTGTCAAAGCAATGAAAGAAGAATACAGGCCACGGATTACGCAGATTAAACAGAAAAGTTTAAATGCGTGAGGTCTGTTTTTTTTATTATGAAAACTGCTGAAAGCAGATTTGAATCTGTGGCAAAACAGATTATTTAAGGACTGTATAATTATAAAAACTCCTGCAACGTTGGTTTCTTCAGTAACTCAGGTTGGTCCTTATCTCATTTTATGATGCCTGCCGAAATAATTTAGCCAGAGGCAAGCATTCTTCGCCGGAATACACGCTCTTGCAAAATCTTATAACCTGAACGCCCGTTCCATATAATCCATCTCATTTTTATTTATGCCAATTTTTTGAGCTACTTTCTTCCAATCTCTCACAACGGTTGTAACTTCATCAATAATCAGGTCCATTTCTTTTTTAGTAAGTTGAAAGTAATCACCGACATTTCTGGCTATATCAAAATCGAGCGCATTGTTATCCATATCAATATTCAGTGCCAAACCGTTTTTATCAACAGATGGGTTCAGATCATAAGCAGGTGACAAAATCCAGCCATTGTTTTGAATAATAAATCCATGGTTACGCATATGATCATCAGTGTTTGAAATAGCAATATTAAAAACTATTCTACGCCATAGTTGATGAAGGTTTTCTTTAACATGGCTGCACGAAAATTGTATAAATTCTGCAATGTCAAGGTAGCTGGCAAATCTGTCTTTTAGCATTTCCTCCATATAACCCGTCATAGTCATAGCTGAAGCAAAATGAATACGCTCGGCACCATTTCGGTCAAATCGTTTTGTGTAAAATGTATGGTATGGCCCTGCAATCATGTCAATCTTGCATTGAGCCATTTTAATCCCGCATTTGTTTGCCAGTAAATAAGCCAGGTATTCCCATGCAGCTTTATCAAAGTTGTCGTTTTTTGATGGGAATTTTGCAATCCAGGGATGTCCTTTATCATCCAGTATATTAGCCTTCGGCCTTGCTCCGCCCAATGATGATCCAGGTGCTATCAGTAAATCCAGCCATTGATTGGTGGTACTGATGTCATCCGACATTTCCAGTTCTTTCGCACTGTGCTGCAATTCTTTAACCCTTGTCCACGGAGGAGTCGTAAAATGAGGATTAGTATCCAGAAATGGACCTTCAGGATCAGTCTTAAATCGTATAGCTCCCATTCGGCTCTCATCATACACACTAAGCAAATAATCTACTTCATACAAGGTTGGAATAGGCTTGCCTTCCTGAAATGCTTTATGGGCAGCCTTCCTTCTCATTAATGTTCTGCCCCAGGTATCTGGCATGGAATCCATAATTACCCCAAAGTTTTCTTTGCCTGCAGGATACTGCCTGCCCTAAAACCAATGTATATCAGGATCTAGCAAGAGTTTTTCCGGTTGTAAAAGCCAGTTCTTATTATATTCAAAGCTGAATGCTTTTTTGCCTTTTGCTTGTTGAACTGAAAGTATCCCCACGCATTTAGGGCCATTTAATCCTGCCCAGTCAGCATAAACCCAAATATCTATGTTTCCGGTACTCATACTATTTGTTTAACAAGTTCAGGTCCTGTAATTTTTTGCCAAACTCATCATCAGCAGCGAGTTTCAGAAAGTCTTTCTCAAGGTTCATCACTCTAAGCACATTAAAATAGGCTCCTAATGAAACACTTGCATCGCCATTTTCAACTTTTCTAAGAGTTTCCCTGTGTATGCCAGCCCGTTCCGCAACCTGAACCAGTGTCAGGCTTCTGCGTTTACGTGCAAGTTTAATCTGCTCGCCCATTTCAGCCAGAATTTTCTGAAGTTTTGGATAGACAATCTGTTTCTTAGTATTCATGTGGTATTGTTTTTTTTTGGGTCATTACTTGTCCCGATTTATCGGGATGGAATTACTCATGTGTTGCTTATTTTCAAAGGTATTTCCCACTTTGGTGGGACAGGCAGGGCGTTAAAGATTCGTCATAATTTCATAACGACGATTATTATTAGCAAAGATATAGATAATGGCGATAATAATAGCCATTTAACAAATTTAATTAATCTCTTTTGACATAGTGCTTGCACTATTCACTTTTCCACGTAGCCATTACCGGATGGCTCCATGAGCTTTTTCCTGTCATGTTTTATTGCTGGCTCTTAGGTGGCCGCATGGCTTTGAATGTCCAGTATGTGGCTCGATTCGATCTTGGAAAAAGAGTAATGGTAGGTTTGAGTGCATTGACTGTCATAAAGAAACAACTGTAACTAATGGAACGATCTTTCATAAGTCGACA
>JBBQJD010000136.1:0-8856 GCA_038325595.1 Bacteroidales bacterium
TCTCAATCCTGTCATCGTCAGGATAAGACATCACATTAAATGTTGTTCCCAAAGCTTTAATCTCAACTGTTCCTGTTTCTACAATAAAAGGTTTTGCAGGATTATGGACAACCTCAAAATAACCTTCACCCTTAAGTTCAACACCCCGACTATTTCCAAGGAACAATGCAGGATACTTCAGCGAACTGTTATGATTGAGCCAAACATTTGACCCGTCAGGCAAAGTCACCTTTGTGATTGCATCCACTGAAGAGAAGACCTCATTATATGACATACTAAATGAAACCTGACCATCTTTTACCGAATGATATTTAGATGACATGTATAATCCAAATCCAAGAACAGGAAACAGTAGTATTGCTGCTGCCCTTGTAAAGATTCTTATAAATCTTTCTTTTCTCTTATACCTTATAAGATCCTGATCTGCTTCCTCTAAAAGGTTTTTCGATTGGCTCAGGTTAATTTCATGATGTATCCTGCCAAGCATTTGATCAAAACATATTTTATTATCGCTCCTTTCATCAGGTATTTCTTCCCAAACCTCTAGCAATAGAGACTTCCCCTCAGATGTTCTGGCTGATTCCCGGAACCATACCAAAACAGATTCTAACTCTTCATCTGTACAACAATTATTGAAATATTTTTCTAATAATTCTTTATTCATATTTTTTTCTCAATTTTAATAGTAACGAGCACTCCCGGTAATTTTCCGGAAGTGCTTCATTACACATTCTAACCTACTAACCAAACCCTAACCTAAAAAAACCCTAATATCATCTATTTAACTATTGAATTAAGTTTTTAATGGTAAGACGCAGGAAGGGAGAAATACCACTACTTATAAGTGAAAAATAATTTAAGCAAGAAGAAATAAATGGCGCAATTGCAGAAAAGGTGAGGAAGAAAAAGGAGTAATCAGTAATCAGTTTGTCGGTAATCGGTAAGTCGGTGTCGGGGAGTACCGAATACAAATTACAATTAGGGATTAGAAAATGCTTCCGTGCAACTTCGGTATTGATTATGATGAATGAGGGAAACGGCCCCAGAACACAAGAACAAAAAGAAGAAGAGTCGGAGAAACTTAATAGATTTCAATTAACAACATGGTGCCGGGATTGGGGGATTACTTCGTCTCCGCCAATGGCGAATCCTCGCAATGACCGTGGACTTTATCATTTACTGTTCAATCCCAAAAACGTATTAAACTTACTTGTAGTGTCATTGCGAGCCCACAAAGTGGGAGAAACAAACCCTGATACCAGCCAGCCAATACAATCAGTGTCATTTCAAGCTCCAGAGAGCCTGCCCAGCCCTGGATCGAACATTCGAACTGTCAAACAATAAAACGATGTAAAATTTAAATTAATGGATATTTTATACTCTATATAGGTAATAATATCTGATATTTTACCCTATTGATAGGCTATTTTTCCAATTAATATGTTAAATTTGCTGTAAATTTGAATAAAATGATACGCAGAAAGCTATTCGTAGATTTACAGGCACATCTTCTGAAAAAAGAGTATTCTATAATAACCGGGGCAAGGCAAACCGGGAAATCAACATTACTGAAGCAGTTAGAGTATCATTGTAAACAAACGGGAATACCAGTTGTATTTCTGAATCTTGAAAACAAAACAATACTTGGAGAATTAAATGAAAATCCTTTAAATATATTGAAATTCATGCCGGAACCGAATAAAAAAACAGTCGTGCTTGTGGATGAAGTTCAATATTTGAAAGATCCTTCCAATTTTTTGAAACTTTTATATGATGAACACTCAGACCAAATCAAAATAGTCGCATCAGGGAGCAGTGCTTTTTACATTGATAATCAATTTAAGGATTCCCTCGCTGGAAGAAAAAAACTATTTCAACTATTTACCTGTTCGTTTGATGAGTACCTTGAATTAGGAGGCAAATCTGATCTTAAGGAAGAAAAAGAGCGTCTTATTAAAAATCGTGATTATAAAAGCACTTTGATAGATTACCTTAAAATTGAATGGGAATCTTATATGATATATGGAGGCTACCCGGCAATCATTACCGAACCAGACAAACAGGAAAAAATTAACCGCCTGAAGGAGATCAGAGACTCTTTTGTTAAAAGGGATATTTTAGAGTCAGGGGTAAACAATGAAACAGCGTTTTACAACCTTTTCAGGGTTTTGTCCGGTCAGACCGGAGGCCTGGTCAATGTCAATGAACTTTCATCCACTTTGCGAATCAAGAATGAAACTGTGGATAATTATCTCTCTATAATGCAAAAGTGTTTTCACATCGCACTTATAAAACCGTTTTATAAAAATCTGAGAAAAGAACTAATTAAGATGCCTAAAGTATTTTTATTGGATACCGGATTAAGAAACTGCTTTTTAAATAATTTTCAGCCTCTGTCTGTACGTACCGACAAAGGGGAACTTTGGGAAAACACTATTTTTAGAATTCTTGCTGATAAATATGGCTCAGATTCTATTCATTACTGGCGCGTAAGTGGGGGAAATGAAGTTGATTTTGTTCTTTCAGATATTGCCGAACCCAAAGCTATTGAAGTAAAATACGATAAAACCCAGATTAAAGTTAATAAATACAAGATATTTACAGAAGCTTATCCTGAAATCCCATTACAATTTATTTGGATCAATCCCTTTGAACAGGATTTTTTCCGAAGAATCAAACAAAGAGCAACATGAAAAGCATGGCAAACAGAGAGTAATAACCCATTTTTTCACGGACAGTTTTAAGAGCGCGCGACATATGGTTTTCAATAGTATTGACAGAAATATGTAATCGTTCAGCGATTTCATTATATTTCATAGCTTCATCTCTGTGCAGCAGGTAAACCTCTTTTTGACGCTTAGGTAATGTATTTACAATTTCATCAAGCTTACTTTTCAGCTCATTATATTCAAATACCACATCAACAGACTCCTCATTTATTGTCTGAACAGACTTCAGATATTCTATAAACTCAGATTCCCTGGCTTTCTTTCGGATAATAGAAATAGCTGAGTTATAAGTTATTGTGAAAATATAGGATTTAACAGAAGAGTCTTTCTTAACTCTGCTACGGGTCTCCCACAAATTAAGAAATACATCCTGCATCAGATTTTCTGCCTCTTCCCTGCTCTTAATAATAGAGTATCCAAATTTATATACTCTTTTACAATACTTCCCATATAGAGCATCAAAAGCAAACATGTTATCTGCCTTAATCTCCTGCATCAGATCTTCATCACAATACTGACTAAAATCTTGCATCTTATCCGGATCATTTAATCAAATATAAGACTAATTTTAGATATCTCTCAAGAATTTTAACCTGAACTTATCCAAAAAGAGAATTCAGTTCTGCCAAAGTATATTTATTAAGCTGACTTTAATGCTAGTGCTTTTCATCCATAGTTGACTTTGTCGATCCCGCAGCGGGATTTTCTTGCAGGCAGGTAAAAGAAGGGTGCGTTCTTAGCCCCTCTTTGCGGAGCAGAGAGGGGTTGGGGTGAGTTCATGTGATTATATGATTGATATTTAAGCACTAAAGTTCTTTTATTTTTGAAAGTCGATACTCATTAAAAATAAAAAAATATACAGTTAAAAAAAATATCGTAAATTGAATCAATTTTAAAAATCAATAAACTTGTTAATTGATTTCTCCCGGATTATAAGCTTAAAACTGATTTTTCGGTCCCATCTTAAATTATTTAACTATCGTCAATCACTTAAAACTGTAGAAATATGAAAAATACTGATATTTCGAGAAGAAAATTTGTTAAAGGATTAGCAGGCAGCGCTGCCGGGATTGCCGCATTCGGTAATAATCTGGACATGTCGGCTCTAAGTTATTCCCGTATCGCCGGAGCAAATGAAAGGATTAATATCGGGGTAATTGGCTGTGGAGGAATGGCAAATTCCCACATGGAGGCTTTATTGAATATGAAACAATCAGATAATGTTCAGATTACTGCTGTCTGTGATATTTACAAGACAAGGCTGGAAAAAGCAAAAGAATTAACACAAGCTCAGGCATTCAAAAACTATCAGGAACTTCTGCAAAGAAAAGATATTGATTATGTACTTATAGCCACACCAGAACATTGGCATTATAAAATGACACTGGATGCAATCAGTGCCGGAAAACACATTTATGTTGAAAAGCCAATGACGCATACCATTGAACAGGCTAAAGATATAACTGAAAAAATTGCAGCTTCAAAACTAAAATTGCAGGTCGGTGTACAGGGTATGTCAGACGATTCGTATGAAACCGCTCATAAAATGATTGAGGAAGGGGCCCTTGGTAAAGTCGTCATGGCTCATATTGATTATTCGAGGAATTATCCTGGTGATTTCTGGGCATACGAAATCGATGCTGATGCCAGACCAGGAGTAAATCTTGATTGGGAAGCATGGCTCGGTCCGGCGCCAAAACGCCCCTGGGATCCAAGAAGGTATTTTCAATGGAGACGCTACTGGGATTATTCAGGAGGTATCGCTACGGATCTGTTTATTCACAGGCTGACAAGAATTATTAAAGCAGTAGGATTAAAGAATCCTGATTATGTTGTAGCAACCGGCGGAACATGGAATTTTACAAATAGTGTAGCCGAAATACCTGATACTTTTAACATGATGCTCGACTATCCGGAAAAGACCACTGTTATGCTTGTTTCATCCCTGGCAAATGATACTCCTATCAGGCATGTGATAAGAGGGCACAAGGCTACTCTGGAGTTTACCAGGGAGGGATTTACAATAACGCCTCAGGAACAAACTGACCAGGCTACCATCAGCGGTACAGGTGAAGATTTGAAAGGAGCAAAGCTTTTTACACATAAGAAAACCGGTGCTGAAGATGTTACCCTGCACCACAGGAATTTACAAGCCGCTATCAGGAAAAATGAAATCCTGAAATGCGATCATAACCTTGGCTTCTATGGTGTTGTAGCATGCATGATGGGTGTCGAGTCATTTCGACACAGAAAATATCTCAAATGGGATTCTCAGAATAAAATAGTTCTTGAAAGCTGATTAGTTGAGTAAAAGCCCTGCAAGATAATCAGGATATTTTCTTACCTTCTGGCAACAGGCTGTCGAATCGGAGTTATTCTTCCATTCAGGTTATTAACAATTTCACCATCCATGATGGTCATCTCCGTTTTAAGCCTCTTTGGACCCATTTTAAGTCTGATCAGAATTCCTTTGCCATGAATTGAATAAGTGTTTGATATACACTTAATATTAAGATTGAATATGAACACGATTTTGTCATTTGCATCATCACTCGGGGAAGATATTAAGTGGCATGGAAGCATTGGCAATAATACCCAGACTTATGTCAGGGCGGGTCATTTGTCTATGATCTATGAGAAAGGTTTTCTGAGAGGCATCTCATGCGGAAAAACTGAACTTATCAGAATGATATACCCTGCTGTCCGTGACAGTAAGTGGCTGACAATTAATGCAATGATTGAAGATGAAGCAGTAGATATAATGAGCGATGCCTTCATAATAACCTATAAGGGTTCATATCATTCCGGGGATATTAATTTCAGCGCGAAATACAGGATTGAAGGAAGAAGTGACAGCACTCTGAGTTTTACAATGGATGGTGAAGCACTCGGAGAGACCATGAAAAACAGGATTGGATTTTGTGTCCTGCATCCTGTTGAGGGTTTTGCAGGAACTAAATGCAGGATTTTGCACAACAATGATTCCATTGAGATATGCGAATTCCCGGTATGGATAACTCCTCATCAGCCATTCACTGATATTAAATCAATGAAATGGGTCATTTCGGAACTAATTTGCACCATTGATTTTCATGGAGATATTTTTGAGACTGAAGATCAGCGCAACTGGACAGATGCTTCATACAAAACATATTGCACTCCCCTGAGCAAACCATTTCCCGTAACCCTTGCGAAAGGGGAACAGATCAATCAGAAGGTTGAATTAAAGATATCCGGGAAAGTGTGCCAGGAAAAAGAAATTGATGAAAGTATAAAATTTGTTACAGATGCTGCTTTAAAAAATGATCTTCCAGATATCGGCATTGGCCGGTCAACACGTCCGCAGCCTTTGACACAAAATGAAATAATTTTGCTCCGGAAGCTGAAATTTAATCATTACCGCACTGATATCTATCTTTTTAATCAGGGCTGGAAAAAAGATGCCATTTTAGCAGCAAATGAAGCAGTTCAGCTGAATTACAAGCTGGAGCTTGCCTTATTTTTTGACGAAAATGCTGTAAATCAGATTAAAGAGTTCATTAAGTGGCATGATGAAAATAAACCTGAACTTGCCCTTTTAGCGATTTTTCATAAATCGTACAGTGTGACTCCTGATTTCCTTGTTGATAATATAATTCCAGATTTAAAAAAGTCATTGCCGGGATTAAAAATATGTTGCGGTACCAATGCAAACTTTGCACAACTGAACAGGAGCCGGCCAGAACCAGGTCTGAACGATCTTATTTGTTATGCTGTTCATCCCCGGGAACATGCCTCAGATAATACCACACTGATTGAAAACTTAAAGGGACAGCAATATACAGTTGACAGCGTCAAACGGTTTTCAAATTCTAAAGGAATCGTAATTTCACCAGTAACTTTTCAGCGAAGGTTTAATGCCAATTCTGAAAATTACGAAATACCTGTTGCGGGGAATGATCTTCCTCCGCAGGTCGATTGCAGGATGATGTCACTCTTTGGCGCCTGCTGGACGGCAGGCAGCATCAAGTATCTCTGCGAATCTGCTGTAAGCGGAATAACATATTTTGAAACTTCAGGTGAAAGAGGAATTATACAGGGGGAATACCCATCACGGTGGCCTGAGAGATTTCAGTCTGTGAAGGATATGATCTTCCCTGTATACCATATATTATATTACATTCTGAAAAATAAAGACCTGAAAGTGATAAAGAGCCATAGCTCACATCCCATGAAAGCGGATATCCTGACACTGTCGGATGGACAAAGTCTGAAGTTTGTTCTGATAAATTTTACGCCGGAACAGCAGATTGTGTTTTTTCAAAAGCTTTCAGGAGGTTACAGGATGAAACAATTGAATGCTGACACTTTTGCAGAAGCAGCAACTGATCCTGAATGGCTTGGAAATACAAAAGAAACAGCAATCCATCTGCAGAAAGAAATCACACTTGAACCATTTTCCGTTAATTTTATTGAATGATAACCTTTTCTTTTATGATATTTGTATAGACTCCCGCTTCGATCCGGTTCTTCGTCTGCCCCTGACCCTAAAGGGTGCGAAGAACCGACGACACGATGTGGAGGAGCTCGATGAAGTCAAAATCAATTACTCCCTTTTTTGGTGGGGGCAAATAATTGATTTTCAAGCGCTATTATATTTTTATTATTGATTACCGATACTCATATAATTTTAAAAAACTGAACTATGATTCTTGTACAAAATTACGGCCTGGCGGTGTTTTTATGCGCAATGGCAATGATCTGCTGGGGTTCGTGGCAGAACACACAGAACCTTATCGGAAAAAGCTGGAGATTCGAACACTACTACTGGGATTTTTCAATCGGCATTCTGTTATTCGCATTGCTAATGGCTTTTACATTCGGCAGCATCGGAAACGAAGGCCGCAGCTTTCTTCCGGATCTCCAACAAGCTGATCCAAAGAACCTCATCTCGGCCGCCGTTGGAGGGGTGATCTGGAATATCGGAACATTGCTGCTTGTTGCAGCAATTTCGATTGCAGGAATGTCAGTTGCATTTCCTATCGGTGGAGGAATCGGATGGACACTCGGAATTTTAATAAATTATATCGGCAGGCCTGAAGGTAATCCACTATTCCTTTTCGGAGGAACGGCATTTATTGTTCTGGCTATAATAATGAGCATGAAGTCATATAAAAAGCTTGCAACAAACCAGAGAAAACCAACTTTCAAAGGAATACTGCTGTCATTTCTCGCAGGGTTATGCATAGCTTTCTTCTACAGGTTTGTGGCAGCCGCGCTTGCCACAGACTTCTCTCCTGCCGATGCCGGGAAAATAAGCTCCTACACTGCAGTTGTCTTCTTTTCAATAGGAGCCTTACTGTGCACAATACTGGTAAACCCGATCTTCATGGCAAAGCCGGTGCAGGGTGAACCGGTTTCTATGCAGGGATGGTTTAAAGGAAGCTCCCGTGCTCACCTTCTTGGAATGCTTGGCGGTGCAATCTGGTGTCTTGGCAACTCTCTAAGCTTCATGTCAGTGGGCGCTGCCAGTCCTGCAATATCATATGGATTAAGCAATTCCGCTCCTGTTGTTGCTGCATTATGGGGAATATTCGTATGGAAGGAATTCAAAGATGCTCCAAAGGGGACGAATACCTTATTATGGCTGATGTTCTTCTTCTATCTGGTTGGGCTGGTATTGATTGTTTATTCGAGATTTGCGTGAAAATGGAATCCATTTCCGGCCTTAAGCTAAGACCCCCATCCCAACCTTCGGGAAAGGGGTTTATATAAAAGGTGAGAGCGAGAAATTAAGACGGAGGGACGAAGGGACGGAGGGACGGAGGGGGACGAAGGGACGAAGGGACGAAGGGACGAAGGGATGGAGGGACGAAGGGACGAAGGGACGAAGGGACGGAGGGACGGAGGGACGGAGGGACGAAGGGACAAAGGGATGAAGGGACGAAGGGACGAAGGGACAAAGGGACGGAGGGACAGACGGGCGGAGGGGTAAGAGGACGGAGGGTCGAAGGGAACAAGGCTTCCGAGAGACGGACAAACGTCGGTTGCGCCTGACCCGTCCCGTCACCGCGTCCCCCCGTCCCCGCGTCCCCCCGCACCCTCTGTCCCTTTGTCCCTCCGGCCCTTCGTCCCGCCCGCTCCCCCC
>JBBQJD010000137.1:0-8830 GCA_038325595.1 Bacteroidales bacterium
GCTCGAAACCGGGAACTATCTTGGAAGGATTAACCTGAAGATGCAAAGATCAGGTAAAGTGAAGGTGGGGCATATGGTAAACATCAAGCTCAGTGGATATCCTTATCTTGAATATGGAATGGTCAGGGGAATTGTTAAATCAAAATCAATGGTTCCTTCAAGCGATGCATATATAATTGAGATAGATCTCCCAAATGGTTTAACCACACTGTATGGGACCAGGCTAGAATTTACACAGAATATGCAGGGGACGGCAGAAATTATAACAGAAGATCTGCGTCTGCTGCAAAAAATTATTAATCCTTTCAGATACCTGGTTTCAAAAAACAAGAGATAGTTCCCTGCTCATTTTTTTGCATATGGTTCATAATCATCATCCCTTGAGGAAGATGAAAATTTAGAACCCGGTACAAATTTTTTATCGTCTCCCTGTCCTTTCTTCCCGTATTTCTGATATATACGGAAAGCCACAACAAACAATACAGCAACAAAAATCGCTATTTCAGACCTTTCCATGAATATATAATTTTGTTTAATTTAAGGATAACAATGATAAACAAAAACATACCAAATATAATTATTAATCCTGATCAGAAATTACAGTATTCCAAATTAAACCACAAACACATCAGTCATATAATCCGGAAAGCACCATTTGATTATCTGATAATCAAATTTATTTATACCAAATCTTTGAGTATTATTAAATATTTCAATATTTTCGTACTCGGAAAAATGCATAGAATTGCATGGTGCTGAATACTTGTAATGAGCTGAAATATAAAAGGATTGATTATGATCAATAAAAATCCGGATGACTCTGTTCGTGAAGAACAATTCGGGGCAATTGAAAATGCTGCCGGAACTGAGGATACAAAACAGGAAGTAAAAGCTGGAGATACAGAACCTCCCGCCGAAGATAAAGTCCCTGAAAAGGAAATATTAAAAGCTGGAGATACAGAACTTCCTGCCGAAGATGAACTTCCTGCCGAAGATGAACTTCCTGAAAAGGATACTGATGAAGAGGTTGATGCAGAGGATGATAATGATGACGAGATAGCTTCTGAGGTTGAGGAAATATCATTTGAAAATTCCCCTGAGCTTCATTCCCTTGATGATATAGAACTGCCCCAGGTTGATTATTCGGGGTACACAAAGCATGAGCTTGTTGAGACGTTGGTTCTCCTGATTGAAAACCGTCCTCCTTCCGAAATCAGGAATGATGTTGAACGGATCAAGATGCTGTTTTACAAAAAACTCAAGCTTGAATCTGAAGAAAGAAAAAATAAATTCCTTGATGAAGGCGGCAAAATTGAGGATTACAGGCAATGGGTAGATCCTGACGATGCCCGTGTAAAGCACCTTCTTGAAAAATACAGGGAGAAAAAAACCGACTACAGCAAGGTTAAGGAAGCAGAGAAGTATGAAAATCTAAAGAAAAAATACGATATAATTGACAATATCAAGGAACTGGTAAACAGGGAAGAGTCAATAAATAAAACTTTTCATGATTTCCGTTCCTTGCAGAATGAATGGCATTCAATAGGCATTGTTCCCCAGACATCCTTAAAAGAACTTTGGGAGAATTATCATCACTATGTGGAGATCTTCTATGATTATATAAAAATTAACAAGGAATTAAGAGACCTTGACCTTAAGAAAAATCTGGAAGTAAAAGTACTGCTCTGTGAGAAAGCCGAGGAGCTTCTTCTTGAACCAAGCCCGGTAAACGCCTTCCGGTACTTGCAGGATTTTCATAATCAGTGGCGTGAAATAGGCCCGGTTCCTCTGGAAGCAAAAAATGAAATCTGGGAAAGATTTAAGGAAGCCACATCCCAGATCAATAAAAGGCATCATGAGTATTTTGAAAAGCAGAAAGACGACCAGAGGAAAAACCTTGAGGCTAAAATGATGATCTGTGAAGAGGTTGAAGCAATCAACTTGCTTGAGATGAATAACTTCAAGGAATTTGATGAAAGGGCAGATAAAGTTGTGGCCCTGCAGAAGATGTGGCGTACAATCGGGTTTGCTCCCAAAAAACAAAATAATAAAGTATATCAACGTTTCAGGGATGCATGCGATGCTTTCTTTGAAAAGAAACGGGGTTTCTATGCTGACAATAAGGAAATTCAGCTGGTTAACCTTCAGATGAAGACTGAACTTTGTATTCAGGCAGAAGCTCTTCAGGAAAGCACTGACTGGAAGGCTACTTCCGATGCTTTGATAAAACTTCAGAAAGACTGGAAGGAAATTGGCCCTGTACCTCGTAAGCAATCTGAAAGAAGCTGGAAGCGGTTCCGTAAGGCATGCGATCATTTTTTTAACAGGAAGACAGAGTTTTTTGCTGAGCTCGATACCTCGTATGAAGATAATCTTAAAGCCAAGCTGGCCATTATTGATGAACTGGAGAAATTTGATCCGGGAACCGACATGCAGGCTGCTTTCGAACGTCTTAAACAAATTCAGAAGAAATGGACAAATATTGGATTTGTTCCGTTCAATATGAAAGACGAGATCGCCGTCAAATACAGGAATGCCCTTAACAAGGAATTCGATAAGCTTAAAATTGCAGATGAAGATAAAAGCATTCTGAAATATAAAACAAAGCTCGATAACCTTAAGGCTAATCCCAAAGCTTCAAGAAAAGTGCGTAATGAGCGTGACAAGTTTTTCACAAAAATCAAACAGCTTGAAAGTGATATTGTACTCTGGGAAAATAATATCGGATTTTTTGCCAAATCAAAGAATGCTGACGCCATGATTAACGAGGTGAAAGAGAAAATTGAAAATGCAAAAAAACTTATCAAAACCCTTGAAGAAAAAGTAAATATGATAGACCAGTCAGGTCTGGATGATTAATGAAAACAATTTCAGAAGATAAACAAAAAAGTTCTCCCGTTTTGACAGATGTTAAGTTTGTATTCGTTACAGGAGGTGTAACTTCCTCACTCGGAAAAGGTATTATCTCAGCTTCTCTTGCAAAGCTTTTACAGGCAAGAGGTTATTCAGTTACCATTCAAAAATTAGATCCGTATATAAACGTTGATCCAGGTACACTGAATCCTTATGAACACGGTGAATGTTATGTAACCCTCGATGGTGCCGAAACAGATCTCGATCTTGGTCACTATGAGAGATTCCTGAATGTACCTACAAGCCAGGCAAATAATGTAACCACTGGCCGCATTTACCAGTCTGTAATTAATAAAGAGCGTAAGGGCGATTACCTGGGTAAGACCGTACAGGTTATACCCCATATTACCGATGAGATCAAAAGAAGGATCAAGCTCGTGAGCTCAGGTAATAAGTTTGATATAGTGATTACAGAGATCGGGGGAACAGTTGGTGATATTGAATCTCTGCCTTATATTGAATCTGTCCGTCAGTTGAAATGGGAACTGGGAACCCAGAACTGCATCGTTATTCATCTTACCCTTGTACCATATCTGTCATCAACAGGTGAATCAAAAACCAAACCAACACAGCATTCTGTAAAGGAACTGCTCGAGACGGGAATTCAGCCGGATATTCTGGTACTGAGGACAGAAAGACACCTTCATGAAGACATTAAAAGAAAAGTTGCTCTCTTCTGTAATGTAGAGGAAAATGCTGTAATTGAGTCAGTTGACGTATCTACAATATATGAAGTTCCTATTAAAATGCTTGAGCAGGGACTTGACAAAACAGTCCTCAGAAAAATGGCCTTGCCGGTTGATAAAGAACCACCGCTTAAAGAGTGGAAGGAATTTCTGAAAAAATTAAAAAATCCAAAGCATTCAATCAGGGTAGGATTGGTAGGAAAGTACGTTGAGCTTCCCGATGCATATAAATCCATCGCGGAATCATTTATTCACAGCGGTGCTATGAATGAATGCGAAGTCAATGTCGAATATATACATTCAGAGGAAATTACAGAATCTAATGTTAATGAAAAGCTGGGAAATCTGAATGGTATTGTTGTTGCTCCGGGATTCGGTTCAAGAGGTATTGACGGGAAAATATTTACAGCAAAGTATGCCAGGGAAAATAATATTCCCTTCCTGGGTATTTGCCTGGGTATGCAATGCGCTGTAATTGAATATGCAAGAAATGTCCTCAATTTTGAAGGCGCTCATTCAACCGAAATAAATCATAAAACAAAATACCCGGTCATTGATCTTATGGAAGAACAGAAGAGTGTTATCGATAAAGGGGGAACAATGAGACTCGGAGGCTACAGATGCATCATAAGCAAAAAATCAAAGGCATATGAGGCATATGGAAAAACCGAAGTAGTTGAGAGACACAGGCACAGATATGAGTTCAACGATAAATATTTTGAAGATTTTAAAAATAAAGGAATGATCCCGGTTGGAATAAATCCTGAATCAAATCTGGTCGAAATAGTTGAAATACCTGAGCATAAGTGGTTTATAGGAGTTCAATTCCATCCCGAGTACAGTAGTACGGTAATTAATCCACACCCGCTTTTTGTTCATTTCGTAAGAGCCTGTATCATGTAAAATGATCCGGATGTGCTGTGGATCACAAAATTTAAAACTTAAATTTCAAAAAAGTCATAAAAATATAGAATGGATAGAAATACAATAACTGGCATAATATTAATATTCGCAATCTTCATTGGTTTCAGCTTGTTTAACAACAACAAGATGAACAAGGAATATGAGAAAGCTGTTCAGGTTGCAGAATCACATTACGCCAAAGGAGAACTGGAAACGGCCCGGGCTGAATATATAAATGCCCTGAGGTTCAAACCAAATGAAGCCGAAGCCATTGCAAAAGTAAATGAAATCAATCAAAAGCTTGGCATTGCACCGGCAACTCAGAAAATTGATACAGTAGTAACTCAACAGACCCCGGTTCCGCAGTTGCCACAGGCAGATGCTGAGACCGATATAAATCAATATGGTATTTTCGGAAAGGCTGCGGTTGGAGAGAATGACTTCTTAACCCTGGAAAATAATAAGGTAGAACTTAAATTGTCACTTAAGGGCGGAAGAGTTTACTCAGCGAGGCTTAAGGATTACAGGACACACGATTCGCTTCCTTTGTTCTTATTTTCCGGTGACTCCACAGTTTTCGGATTTAATTTCTTTACCACTGACAATAAAGCTGTACAAACCAATAACCTTTATTTTACACCTGTAACTGAGCAGAAAATAATCATTGTCGGGTCAGAGCCTGAAACTGTAATACTCAGGTTGATGGCAGATGATAATAAATATATCGAGTACAGGTATACACTTGCTCCTGATAAATATATGGTTGACTTTAATGTCACCTTCAAATCAATGGAAGGTATTATTGCTTCAAATCAAAACAGCCTTACTTTTGACTGGAAAATGTATCTGCCACAGCAGGAAAAAGGACGTCAGAATGAAGACAGCTACTCGACAATCAGATATAAATATTTTCAGGATGATGTTGCTAATCTTAAACTCAGGTCAAATAAAGAACTTGAGAAAGTAGATATAGCAACCAGGCTGAGCTGGGTGGCATTTCAGGATCAGTTCTTTTCTACCGTCCTCCTGACAAACGATTTCTTTCTTAATGGCTCGCTTACTTCGGCAAAAACTGAAAATTCACCCGAATACCTCAGGTATTATACAGCGGAGCTTGGAGTTCCATATAATCCTGCCTCCGCGAATGAATTAAGTATGAAGCTCTACTATGGGCCAAATCATATCAATACATTAAAAAAAGAAGGATTCGAACTTGATAAGCTTGTTTTTCTTGGAAGAAATATCATCAGCTGGATCAACAGATTTGCCATAATACCTATATTCAACTGGCTTGAAAGATATTTTGACAGTTACGGGCTTATTATCCTGATACTTACTGTCCTTATTAAGATAGTCCTGTTCCCTCTGACTTTTAAATCCTACAAGTCCACAGCCAAGATGCAGGTACTTAAACCCATGGTTGAAGAGCTCGGGAAGAAATTTCCGAAGAAGGAAGATGCAATGAAGAAACAACAGGCTACCATGGATCTTTACAAGAGGGCAGGAGTTAATCCAATGGGAGGTTGTCTGCCTATGCTGCTTCAGATGCCCATATTGTTTGCCATGTTCAGGTTCTTTCCTGTTTCAATCGAATTAAGACAGGAACATTTCCTTTGGGCTACTGACCTTTCAACTTACGATTCTATACTTCAGCTTCCCTTCACAATCCCGATGTATGGAAGCCATGTGAGCCTTTTTACACTGCTCATGACAGCTTCAACGCTGATGACAATGAAAATGACAGGATCTACCCCGGGATCTGACCAACCCGGCATGAAGCTCATGATGTATATGATGCCTGTAATGTTCATGTTAATCCTGAATAACTTTTCTGCCGGTCTTACCTACTATTATTTCCTTGCAAACATGCTAACATACGGACAGAACATAATTTCAAAGAGATTTATAAATGCCGATGAAGTACTGGCAACACTTGAAGAGAATAAAAAGAAACCTCTGAAGAAATCTAAGTGGCAGCAAAGGCTTGAATCAGCTGCAAAGCAAAGAGGAATTAATCCTTCCAAAAAATAAGTATCAAAAAAATATAAATACAGGCGTTTTTTAAAAGGTATTGCCCCGGCAATGCCTTTTTTTATTCTTTTCAATCACAACAGGCAAATCCTGTTAAGATGGAATGAGACAAAAGCAGTTTTTAAGATGCATATATTCAAATAATTACAGTGTGCTATCAGCTATATTATTAAATATTGTGAAGATATTTAGGTAATTCAAAATAAAGATTATATTTATTTTACAATTTATTCGGATGGGAAAGAAATTTAAAAACAAAGATTTAGCCGCCAGACTTGGTGTATCGGGCACCCTGGTTTCATTAGTTCTTAACAATAAAGCTGATCAGCAGGGCATCAGAAAAGACACACAGGAAAAGGTAATTTCACTCGCCCGGCAAATGGGCTATTTTGAAAAAATACATGAAAAAAATGAAGTATCGCCTGTTGAAATCAACCCCGGGGTACTTGGAATGATAGTTTCTTCGCTCGATGATCCTTTTGTAAATCAGATCACACCTTTTCTCCAGAAAGCTTTTTCAAATATCGGAGTTGGTTTTTCAATTATCACCCGCGATCCGAATGATCAGCGGTATGACCGGCTGGTTGGTTCTTTCAAGAAATTCTTCAGCGGACTTATCCTTCTGGGAGATGCTGCAGACGAAAATACGATCAGGGCTCTGAAAGCAACTGATTACCCTTTTATACTTCTTGAAAAATCAGTAAAATCCCTCCGTCTTAATGTAGTTGGTACCGATAATGCCGCTGGCGCTCTACTTATAGCCAATCATATAGAAAAGTTGGGATACAAAAATGTACTGATTGTTTCTGAAAGGAAAACCTCCGGTACTGATGTGTCGTTTCAGGATTTGCTTAACGCAATATCAAGGAAACCTGCAATCAACAAACCGGTCACTGTTCTTCTTGACAAGCCTCTTGAAGATAATGACATAAACTTTGAGCAATTCGAAAAGTATCTTCGTCCTCCTTACAGAACTGATATAATGGTTATTATGAATGCATGCCTGGTTTATCCGGTTATGGCATTGCTCCGTAAGAAGAAACTGAGAGTTCCACAGGATATTGCTCTTGTTTCAATGGAAGAAGGAACTGGTTTTGATCTCATGATATCACCTGTTACATGCCTTCGAAGACCTCTTTCATCCATGGCATCAAAAGTTGCCAATATTATCTGGACTGAAGTAAGAAACTCCGGGAAAGGTAAATTCAAAAGACAGGTAAATATTTCCCCGCATCTTGTTATCAGAAGCTCCTGCGGAGCTTTAAATTAAACAAGTGGCTGAGTACTGGAATAACATTATTACGCCCCTCACGGGGCTTATATAAGGATCGATGACTTCTGAGCAGGGCGATGACCCTGCTTTATTAAATGATGCCCCTACGGGGCTGGTTAATTGTTAAAAGCCTGGTCATCTTAATCATTTCGCGAACATTTCATGTTTGACATAGGCCGTAGGCCTCTGATATATTAAGGTAGGGCACAGCCCTGCCCGCAACCATGCCTTACTCCTTAAGCCTCTTAGGGGCGGAATACCTTCCTCCAAACTTATTGTTAACAACTGCTCATATCTGTTAACAGGCTTATTTAAAAAAACATTTATCTTTGTTGTGTTTTGGTGTTGCAATGAAATAAAATCATTGCAACTAAAAGGGAATGCGGTTTGAATCCGCAACAGTACCCGCTGCTGTGATGCCCGATCGTTCTAACGATGATGGCTTTATGAAATACCTGCCACTGTGATTAAATCATGGGAAGGCTTCATGAAACCGGGATAAGTCAGAAGACCTGCCATACAAGGAACATATTCAAGCTCTTTCGGGAAGAAAAGCAGCCGGATCATTATACTGATTCCCTTAAAAATATCCCCGTTTGAGCATGAATAAAGTAATTGTGATCTGATCTTATTGCTTTATATGATATTTATTTGTTTTAACGGCTTCTGAATTTTGAAATACATCCTTCTGTATATCGCCATTATTTTATCCTTTCCATTAAACGGACAGTTGTCTTTCCAGTACGATACTATCAGAATCAGGGAAGTGGTAATAAGCAGAAAACCAAATATTTCAGAAGCTTCTGGTTACAAAAAGATTACCATTGATTCATCCATCATGTTTAATTACAATCATGGAACCCTTGATCAAATACTAGCTGTTAACTCAGGAATATTCATTAAAAGTTATGGGATGGGCGGCATTGCCACTCCTTCTTTCAGGGGTACAGGCGCAAGTCATACTCAGATCACCTGGAACGGAATCAATTTAAATTTCCCGATGCACGGACAGGCTGATCTCTCA
>JBBQJD010000138.1:0-8722 GCA_038325595.1 Bacteroidales bacterium
AAGCTTGCCATTCTCGAATTTCACTGTAGCTGCTGCTGCTACAATAGGGTATGTATTCTTTACACCTTTTATGCTCCTCAGCTCTCTCACAAGGCTCTCATTGAGTTGTGGAAGTTCATTGGCATTTCTTGAAATATTATCGATAACCCATATCTGGCCAATATCCTGTCTCGAGTTTTCAACAAGCCCTCCCATAAGACCTGTTAGAAAACTCAGAACTCCCATCTGCTGTCCAATAAGGAATATACTTACAACAATACTAATAATTACTCCTATGCTCTTAACTTTGTCATACCTGATGAACCTGTAAGCAGTTGCGATCATAATTACCTGTTTTTTAATAAAATTACTGACTCAACCTTCGCATTGAGAATTAGACCGTTATCGCCATCAAGTTTGATTCTTACCTCACGTACAAGCCTGTCTTCCTGTTCACTTGATTTCCCGGAGAACAACGACTTCTTTTTAAAATAAGGTGAAAGGAAAATTATTTTCCCCCTTGCAATAATGGAATCACCTCCGATATACCTTATTTCTGCATCCAGACCATTGCTAAGCCTTGTGGCGAAAAGTTCATCCACCTCTGTCCGTACAGTTATAGCTCCTGAGGGAGCAAACTCTGCGTATGAATCAAACTGGTTTAACGCACTTCCTTTTTTTACATGAAGCTCGAGAAGAACACCTGAATAAGGCGACCGCAGGATCTTCCTTGATGCTTCAGCTTCAGCGTACCTGACCTGTTCAGATACCTCACGAAGCCTGGCGTCGGAAAGTTTTAAGGCAGCCCGGCTTTTCTCAACAGAAATTGTAAGGACTGAGACCTCGGACTCCAGGTCATCAAGAGTCTGCTGCGTCTCGGCTCCTTTCAAGGCCAGAGCTCTTACAGATTCCAGCAGCTTCTGCTTATTCTCTAACCTAACTTCCGATTCGCGAAGATTAAGATCATCGATATCTTTCTGTGATTTCTGTGACAGGTACTGACTCCTTAATTGTGCTAACCTTATCAGCTCCAGTTCATCATCAAGTCTCACGAGCGGTTGATCTTTTTTGATGCTGTCGCCGTCATACCTGTATATCTCACTAACCACCCCCCCGGTTGAAGCTGCAAGGCTGATTATCTCCATTTCCGGCTCAACTTTTCCTATGCCAACCACTTCAGAAACCTCAACCAGTGAACTGTTTACAGTAGCAGATACAATACCTGTATTTTCCTTGCTACCTCCGCATCCTGCAATAATTAATGGCATTATTACCAGGTAATATTTCTTATTCATCTCTTTAGTTTTTATTTTTTTTGATTTTAATTGTGAAATATCTCGCCCTCAGAAGGTCGGTCGGAAACGATTCCGTTATTTACATATATGATCCTGTCGGCAAAGGGTTTTAGCCTCAGATCGTGGGTAACCACAATAACTGCCTTCCCTGAATCGGAGAGCATCCGGAGCTCTTCCATCACTATGGATACACTCCTTATATCAAGTGATGCTGTTGGTTCATCGCAAAGCATAATTGAGGGATCTGTAACGAGAGCCCTTGCAATTGCTACCCGCTGCTGCTGACCACCGCTCAGGTTTTTTGGAAGGCTGCGCATCCTGTCTTCCATGTTTACCTTTTTTAGCGCCTCTTCGGCCCGTAGCCTTGCCGTCTTCTTATCGATACCGGAAAGCCTCAGAGGTTGTATAACATTCTCGAGAGCATTCAGTGGAGCAAGCAGATTGAAATTCTGAAAGACAAAACCTATATTTTTAAGTCTGATACCGGCCAGTTCCCTGTCGCTGAGATCATTTACACGCCTCTCATTAATATACACATCTCCGGTGGTGGGGAAAATAACACATCCCAAGAGTGAGAGAAGAGTAGTTTTTCCTGATCCTGACGGACCTATTATAAGTGTAAGCTCCTTCTTCCTGAATTCGAAAGTGGTAGGCTGAAGAGCTATAATAACAGTATCGCCTGCCATGTACTCCTTACTCGCATCTTTTATTCTGGCTGCAATTTCCATATCCAACTAGTTGTTTATTCGATTTAAACAATTAAAGTACTAATATGTTCTAATATTATGATATTATTTGTTTCATTAAATGTTTTAAACAAATTATATATATGACTAATATTCAAACACATATAAGATATTAATAATATTAATAATATTTGCGTGTATCAATTTAACAAATAATATATGAACATTATGCATTGAATGCTGTCTATTGTTTAAAATAAAATTTAAATTAAAAATTAAATACTATGAAACTTGTTACTGGAAATGTTGCAACACTAAATGGAAACGTAAGTATCAATGCAACAAGCGGTACTGTTACTTCCGGTAATGGAACCGCAGCCACAATCAGCAGCAATAAAGCCCTGATCAACGTTTTAGCCACGAATGGTGTGATTCATACAATAAACAAGGTTCTTTTACCTTTTGAATATAGTTTTATTCAATAAAGGAAATCTGCGGCTTTTGAGTTGCAGATGTTTTTAGGTAAACAATATAACGCTCTTAGTAATTTTTACTTTTAGAAATAGTATTTTTATCACAATGGGACATTACTCACTATTAGAACTTGAAAAGCTTACTGGCATTCTGGCAGCTACCTTAAGGATATGGGAGAGGCGTTACCATATCCTTAACCCACACCGTACGAAAACAAACAGAAGATGGTATGATGATGATGACCTTAGACATCTCTTAAATATTACCATTCTTTATCGCAATGGCATAAAAATATCAAAAATTGCAGCATTTTCACAATCAGAGATTGAGGAAAAAGCATCAATCCTAACAAGAGATTTTGTAAACTACGACACCTCTATAGATTCGATGATAATAGCTATGAATAGCTTTAACAAAAATGCTGTTAATGAGATTCTACTCAGGTCAATAATAAATAAAGGTTTTGAGGAGACATTCATTGGTTTAGTCTTCCCATTTCTCAGGAGGGTGGGAATCTTGTGGCAGACAGGTTATGTAAATACCGGTGCAGAGCATTTTATTTCAAATATTTTCCGTAGCCGGCTAATTTGTGCACTTGATGCCCTGATCCAGCCGGATAGTAGAGGAGGAAAGAGAGTAATATTGTATCTGCCTGATAAAGAGTTTCATGAATTAAGCGTGCTATTTTATGCCTATCTTATCAGTGCGATGGGATATGAGGTGATGTATCTGGGCCAGTCAACCCCCGTTGATTCAGTGATTGAAGTAAATGAAAAATGGCATTCAGATATCCTTGTTACAGGGACGGTTTCAGGAATGCCCTTTACCAGGCCAGGGGAATATCTTAATGGTCTCAGTACTACTTTCTCAAAGCAGAAGATTCTTGTCTCGGGGTTGCTTGCAGATGAGGCAGACAAAAAAAGTTATCCGAATGTCTTTTCATTGAGATCAGTACGTGACCTGAAGAATCATCTGTCATAAGCTTCAGTTCTTTGATATTTTAGATTTCAGAGTTAGTTTTATAGCATAAATTATGAAAACATCTGATAAAATAATTATCGAAGAATTGAAGCACATCTTCCTTTCGAGTTTTTGGGAAACGACAGGTTACAACGCTTGTAGCTGCCATAAAAGCAGCTGATCTGGTATCAACCTTAAAGGGTAAAGGTCCTTTTACAGTGTTTGCTCCAACAAATGCTGCTTTTAATAAATTACCTTCTGGCACGTTGGAAAATTTGTTAAAACCAGAGAACAAAGCTCAATTGGCCAAAATTCTAACCTATCATGTAGTTAGCGGCAATCTTGATGCAGCAGCTGTGATGGGAGCTGTTAAAAGTGGAAATGGCAAAGCAGTTTTAACTACTGTAAGCGGTGGAAAGTTAACTGCATCTCTGGATATGGGCAAAGTTAAACTTACCGATGAATCGGGTAAGTCTGCTTATGTTACTGCAACTGACTTAAAAGGAACCAATGGAGTCGTTCATGTGATTGATGGAGTGGTTCTTCCAAAATAAGTACCTGCCAGAAATCAATTAATAAGAAAAGCTCTCTGATTATTCAGAGAGCTTTTCTTATTAACCATTACGCCCACTTTATTCATTTCATGATGCTTTTTGTCTTAAATGGGAAGTAAAAATTTTAATAATTTTTAAAAACGTAAATCGACTAAATAAAGTCCTGTTTTTTAATTTATTCTTTTGGCTTACCAGTATTTTTATCAATTGACAGGGGTTGGTTGGAATCTTCTACTTGCAACCAGGTAACATCATCAATTCCACGAACAACCTGATACGCTTCTACCTTAATCCGCACAAGAGCAAAATCAGCTGACTGCAGGAAGCTCGCCAGATCAGGATGCCTTTCCATATGGGCATGCACAGCCTCTTCATGCTCTGATTTCCCGACCTCCTGAGCATGGCCAAAGGCGGTAAGCGCAAAACCCTTCTTCTGGCCTGAACTATCCAGATCTTCCCCTTGAATGAGAACAGCTACTCTGCCGTTATGTACAATGTTTTCGAACTTACGCGTATTGCGATAAGTAGAAAAGATCATTTGCCGGAAACCCTGAACCGGTGTAATCGCTATCAAACTTGCATGTGGCTGGCCATCACCCTCCGTCGCCAGAACCGCCAGCCGACAGGCCTTAAGGAGGCCCCCGACGTATTCCATTATTGGGATTGGGTTGTTCATATCTGCTTCAACAGTATTTTTCTTGTAAAGTTACGGAAAACCCTCCATTACGAAGCTTACATATAATAAAGGAAATCTGCTAAAACCTGATAATTTCAATGTTAAATCGAATAAATATGTCCGTGTTAGCGGTTAGTAATAATTTCAAATCAATTGCTTGTGAGTCTTGGTTTTAAGGGCAGTCCCCTTAGTCTTTTTTGATTTATTTTTTTTAATATATTCACTAATAGCCTTCTCCTCCTCCTTAGTCAAAGAAGTCTGTCCCCCAATAAAATCAACATCTAATTCAACCTTCTTTGTTTTCATAATTTAAATATTTGAAAAGTACCTATTTATCAATTTCTGCGCCGCTGCTGAATCAATAATCATAAGTCGTCCGCCAACATGTTCTGCTCCTAAGCTTTTGATATAATGATCAATCAACTGTGTTTTGGAAATAAATGCTATATTACCCTCATGTCCTCTTTGGAATGAAAGTTTGCAGGCAAAAGCAACAAGATTTCCTGGGATCCCCGCATATAGTTTAGTTTTGCCTTTATTAAAAGGTGCACTCTCAACAAGATGCATGAAGACATGATCAGATCTTACCTCAATGCTAATAAGTCCTTGGATAATTGTCTGATTATTGACAATTGTCAGTTTGTAAATGTCTCGCTCAGGATGTTTGAGTTCAAGTCTCCAGTCAAACTGCCAACTCTCTTTTTGAGTTACTTTTTTCAGATCAGTCTTGGTAATTCGAGAGATGTCAGTCGAAAAACTGTCCCCTGAGATTACGTTTCTAATTGAATTTGTCAACTCATCAATCTCGACGTCAAATCCTATTTTGTCTCTCTTTTTCACAATACGAAGATACAGAATTTATAGCGGATTCCCATACATTTTTCAGTCTTGCCTTAGGCTGTTAACGCGTGCTTTTTGCCATTATTCAACTCCTGAATCTTCAACAATAAGACAGGAAAAGGAAAGAGGCAGCATACGGATTATAAAGTGATGATTAGTGGTTAAATCATGCAACTAAAATATACAAACAATTAACCATATTACTTAAAAACAAATGACTTTGAACAATGCACTACTGACCTTCGTTTACTGTGGGACATCTTGACCAATAAAATCAATAACAATGACAACAGAACAAGGCACAAAAGATAATCCCTGGTCACTTAAAACTCCTCCGCTTTCATCTGACTTCACGATGCACAAAGAGGTAAAGGACAACAAAGATGTGCTGGTTTGTACTGTCGGCAAGACAGTATTATATTATGACTATCGATGTCTTGTTGATCTTCATACGATGCTTAAAAAGCATGGAGATTGGATGGAGCTTGGCAGTGCTGATGAACAAAAACCTGCAAAGGACGGGACTGTCGAAGCATGGGGTCGCTCTGAGAAGAATCCTGTTGGTGGGTGGTATGGTCTTAAAAAAGGACTTCGAGGACGGTTCGGAATGTACATTCCCCCCTTAATGGAAAAGCTTGGACTTGCTGAGCTGACTCATGACCTGAAAGGGAATAAAATGAGAGCCAGGTAATTTAATAAAACACGAACGCTAATACGGACGATAAAGGTAAATTGTTTGTCATGCCCCGCCCTGACAAGCGCAGTTTCGTCATGGGATATATGCATTACTCTGAGCCACTTAGCTCCCGCAGCTGTACGCAATAAAAATTCTGCACCGTTAACCTTGCACCTGTCCCGATACCTATAGGGAGGCAAAAACACGTGCCGTACCTCATCGCCACCGGGACAATATTCCGGCTAAAGAACCGGGATCAGTGGCCGGATGGCTTCGTCGGGTAACGTTTACTTACTTTATTACCGGGCCACATTAGGAGCTACGTCTTGACTTAAAATTTATCCGGACGAACGCACTATAACTACAAATTCAAAAATTGTTTTCTATCTTGAAAAAATGAAAAGAATCCTAATTACCGGAGCAACAGGAAATATTGGAACTGAAGTAATTTCTAGCCTCTACAAGACTGATAATAAAGATCAGATAATTGCAGGTGTAAGAAATATCGATAAAGCTCGACAAGCTTTGAATCAGTATCAGACTCTTAATTATGTCAATTTTGATTTTGATAATCCATTGACCTTTGACAAATCATTGGAAAATATTGATTTAATTTTTCTTCTCAGGCCACCTCAAATCTCAGATGTGGACAAATCCTTTAAACCACTGATTCGGAAGATATCTGAAAAAGGAATTAAGAAAATAATATTTCTATCAGTTCAAGGTGCTGAAAAGAGTAAAGTTATCCCTCATAATAAGATAGAGAGACTTATCCGGGATTCTGAACTGGATTTTATATTCTTACGACCCAGCTATTTCATGCAAAATCTTACAACAACTCTTTTAAAGGATATCCAGACTAAGAGAATGATCATCCTACCTGCTGGAAAAGCCAAATTCAATTGGATTGATACTAAAAACATTGCAGAAGTAACTGCCAGGCTGCTAGACGATTTTGAGACATATAAAAATAACGAAATTGAATTGACTGGACCTGAAAACCTGGACTTCTATTCAGTTGTAGATTTAATAAATGAAGTGACTTCAGACAAAATTGAATATAATAGTGTAAGCCCTATTAAGTTCTTCAAAATAAAAAAAAATGACGGTTTCAGTAACGGATTGACTATTGTGATGACAATGCTTCACTATCTCCCAAGACTACAAAAAGAGCCGGTTATTTCTGACTTTTATGAGTATCTGACCGGACTTAGACCTACAACATTAAAAGAGTTTGTCAATAGGGAGAGAATAAATTGGAACACACTATAAAAAAGAGGACTTCATGTGGCATGTATAATTCCATCAAGGAGACTTTGCATATTTTAAGTTCAAATAAAAATGCAAAAAGACTTTTTGAATCAATCGAGCAAATGAAGGCTGGAAAGAAGGTTAAACATGGCTTGATTGAGGAATAATGAAAATTACTTTTTCCAAAAATGCCTGGGAAGATTATATCTACTTGCAGACTGAAGACAAAAAGACTCTCAAGAAAATCAACGCTTTGATTAAAGACATTCAAAGAACTCCTTACGAGGGCATTGGTAAACCAGAACCTTTAAAATTTGATCTTGCCGGATACTGGTCCAGACGTATTGGCCTGGAACATAGGTTAGTATCAAGTGGACGATTCGGATATTTTTATATATGCTTGTCGGTTTTCACAATGACAAAAAATAAAAGCAAAAGCTAACACGGACAATGCAATGAAAAGCAATCGCCCGGGTTTAAGCAAAGTTAAATAAAATTCTTCTCCTATAAACTTCTTAAAAATCCTATAAAATCAAGCTGCTATATGTGGTCAGTATTCTAATAAACTTCTATATAAGTTTTTATACTTCATTCTTATAATGTCTTTATCAAACTGGCCAAGAAGTTTCCCTGATATTTCCAATCCCTCATTATAAAATTGCCTGTCATGGATCAGTCTTTTTGACAGGTTTATAAATTCTTCATTATTAGAGGCTTTAAGGTATTTATTCTCGTAAAGGGTTTTGTATTCTTCAATATCTCTGTAAATTACCGGCATGCCACATGCAGCAGCTTCTACAGGGGCAAGCGGACAGTTTTCCTGATATGAGGGAAAGATCATTAGATCTGCTGCTGCGTAAATTGCAGGCATATCCTCGAGTTTGAAGTGACCGGCATATTTAAAATTCCCGGAGGCCATTTTCATCTTTTCATCAATTCTTTTAATTCCCTCTGTCAATCCACCAAATGGCCTTCCTCCTGCCCAAACAAATTTTACATCAGGAATTGCTTCAGCTATATCTATAAAATCCTCTATGCCCTTTCTTCCGATTAACTGACCTGCTCCGAGTACAACGAACTCATTTTTCGACAATCCCATCAGTTTTCGTCCTCTTTCCCTGTTTTCATCAGTCCTCTTCCATGTATTAATATGAACAGGATTATAAATATTCACTATCCTTGTTTTTGCACCTGTATCAATAATTGCTTTTTCTACCATCGGAGATATTGCAATACAGACATCTGCATAAGAGTAGACAATCTTTAGCCCGAATCTGATGAATGGCATTAACAATTGCCACAGAGGTAAGGATCCTTTAATCGAATCAGGT
>JBBQJD010000139.1:0-8529 GCA_038325595.1 Bacteroidales bacterium
CAGAATGTTACCTGAAGTTGAAAAAGTATTAATGACGGCTATGAATAAGCTTCTGAAAGCCAAACCGTGATAAAGCTTTTGCATGATCCTTATGATATTGCAGATTAACAAGAGACAATATTAAGTAGCTTTGCAATAGTCAGCATCTGTACGGTTCTTAAAAAATCAGATATGAAACTGAATATGATTTCCAAAATAAAGAATACTTACCAGGTAAGATTAATATTCTGTATAGCTATTATCTACTCATTAACAGTATTTTCAGGCAATTACGGTCTGGCACAGGATTCAAATTCAACCAGTCTGAAAATAGGAGTATTCGACATTGATGCAACACCTCCGGTTGGCAGTCAGCTGGCATATGACAGTGTGATCAATACATGGGATCTCGGACTTCGCGCACGTGGTTTTGTCCTGGTTGGGGCAGGGAAACCGGTAGTTATCTGTTCAATAGACTGGATAGGCATTGCGAATGAGAGCCAGGATGAATTCAAACGTGTCCTTGCTGATGCCGCCGGTACAATTCCTGAACGTGTTGCTGTGCATACCGTTCATCAGCATGATGCTCCTGTTTGTGATTTTGGCGCCGAGAAGATTCTAAAAGACGCCGGACTGAATCCATTGAGCTTTGAAGGTACATTTACACGGAAAGTGATGCATAATCTGGCTGATGCTTTACGTAATTCGATGAAGCATGCTGTTCCTGTAACTCATGTCGGATCAGGAGAAGCACAGGTTTATAAAGTTGCATCAAACAGGAGGATCCAGGGGCCTGATGGCAAAGTAAGGGCCACACGTTATACTACCTGTACTGATTCCGCACTGAGGGCTGAACCGGAAGGATTGATCGATCCGATGGTGTCTCTCGTCAGTTTCTGGAATGAGAATGTGCCTGTGGCAGTTCTCAGTTATTATGCTGTTCATCCGCAAAGCTATTACAGAACAGGCCGACCGAATCCTGATTTTCCGGGCATTGCACGATTTTACAGGCAGCTTGCTGTTCCTCAGGCTCTTCATATTCATTTTAATGGCGCAGGAGGTAATCTGGGTGCAGGCAAATACAACGATGGCTCACATGAGAACAGGGGAATTCTTGCAGAACGCCTGGCTGATGGAATGAAAAGAGCATGGGAAGCAACAAAGCGTGAACCTCTGACAGCTGCAAATGTCTCATGGACAATTGAAAAGGTTGCCCTGCCGCCCGCCAAATTTACTGAAAGCCTTAAAGATGAAATGAAAACCAAATCGAATGATGTGGTATTCCTGACAAACAGAATTCCGAAGATGGCCTGGCTCAACAGATGTAAGCAGGATAAAAAAATCGATATCAGTTGTCTATCCCTGGGACATGCACGTATTATCCATATGCCGGGAGAATTATTCGTCGAATATCAGTTGGCGGCAAAGGCTCAGCGACCCGATCTTTTTGTTGCAATGGCTGCCTATGGTGATTATGGTCCGGAATATATCTGCACCGATGTGGCTTATGAAGAGGGAGGATATGAAGCCAGCGAAGCCTCCGGAGTTGAAGCAGGCTCAGAGGCCATTCTTATGGCGGCAATTAAAAAAATACTTCAACGCTGAATCAGGAACTAATAATGTTATTTTTAAAGTTGAATAAATCTTAGATGACTATTAATATAGATTTTTTAAAGCGCTCAACGGAAAGAAAGAAATTAGTTTCTGTTTTTTCGTTCTGTTTTTTTATTGTTATTTATTTAACAGCCAATCCGGCTGAGTTTCCGCAATCCGGAAAGGGTTGGAAGGCCGGAATTGCACGTGCTGTTATAACACCGGCGGAGCCGGTATGGATGGCCGGATACGCATCGCGTGTACATCCTTCTGAAGGAACCCTCGTTGATCTTTGGGCAAAAGCATTGGCTATTGAGGATTCCAGGGGAAAGAAAGTAGTCCTTATCACAACGGATCTCCTGGGAATTCCGGCTAAAATGTCTGCACGGATCAGGGACCAGATAGCCATCAAACATGGCCTTACCCGGTCGCAGATAATCCTGAGCAGTTCCCATACACATTCCGGTCCTGTCCTTATGGACGCTCTTTTCGATATTTATCCCCTTGATGAAAAACAGCTGCAGGTTGTAAAAAAATATTCAAACGATCTGGAAAAGAAAATTATTTCCCTGGCAGGTGAAGCATTAAGGTCGATGGTGCCTGCACAGATATTTTCACAGAATGGCGTAACAAGGTTCCAGGTAAACCGCCGTAATAACAAGGAAGCAACATTAGTGCAGCAGACCGAATTAAAGGGACCCAATGATTATTCTGTGCCTGTGCTGAAAATTGCGGATTTATCAGGTAATCTTATGGCTGTTGCTTTCGGTTATGCCTGTCATGCCACTGTATTAAGCTTTTATCAGTTCTCCGGTGACTATCCTGGCTTTGCCCAGATTGAACTCGAGAAAATGTATCCGGGTATTACTGCAATGTTTTTCCAGGGAGCAGGCGCTGATCAGAATCCTTTGCCGCGCAGAACGGTTCCGCTGGCTCAGCAATATGGAAAAGAGCTCGCGGCAGCTGTTGAAAGGGTGTTGAATGAGGATATGAATCTGCTTGATCCTGTAATTTCAACGGCTTATTCGGAAATTGATCTGCCTTTTTCCACTCCTCCTTCAAAAGAAGCCCTGCAGAAGATTGAAAATGAAACAGAAGGATATCAGAAGAGCTGGGCTGCCAACCAGCTTGCAATCCTTCAGAAAAAAGGATCGCTTATGAAATCCTATCCTTATCCCATTCAGATATGGAAGCTTGGTAATCAGGGTATTATGACCATGGGCGGAGAGGTTGTCATTGAGTATTCAATACAGTTGAAAAAGCTTTTTGGTCCTGAAATTTTTGTATTAGGTTATGTAAATGATGATATGGCATATATACCCTCTGAAACAATACTCAACGAGGGTGGATATGAAGGTGAATCATCTCAAATGGTATATGGTTTGCCTTCGAAATGGGCAGCCGGAATACAGGAAAGAATACTGAATGAATTCAAAAGACTTGGCCCGGCAGCGGGAATGAAGCAAATAGTGCCATAATAAGAACGTTGTGAATATTAACAGAAGAAAATTTCTTTCAAATACAGGCTTGTCAGCAGCAAGTCTGATGATTGGTGTAAAGCTGAAGGATTTTGAATTGAAAGAAAATGCCATGGCCTCTTCCTATAATATTATGCAGGAAGCAATGAAATACAGGAAGATAGATTCGCATATTCATGTGTTTCTTTCAGAGAATGTGGATACGGGTCTGCTTCTGGAATACGCCGACAGGCTTGGAATAGAGAAACTGGTGATATCCAGACCAATAACCGCAATGGATTCTCTTCATCAATCTTATATCGATTCGAATAATATGATGCTGAAAGCCGTGAAGGAATCTTCCGGAAGATTTTTGGCACAATTTACTTTGAATCCTGTGTACCAAAGGGAATCTCTTGAAGAAATAAAACGTTGTACTGATCTGGGGATGATCGGGTTGAAGGTTTATTATCACTACAAACTGAATGATCCGTTGTTTTATCCTGTGATAGAAAAGATGATTGATCAGAAAATGATCATTTTAATGCATGCCTATTCAGGTCTGGGCCGGGGAGGCTACCGTACAAAATATGGTAACCTGTTTCCCAATGAATCGACTCCTGAAGATTTCGTGGAAGTTGCAAAAAGATATCCTGAAGCTCTCCTTCAATTTGCACATACCGGAGCCGGGTGTGACTATGAATATGAATGCAAGATACTTAAGGATTATCCCAATATTTTTGTTGATATTTCAGGAAGCAATAATGAAGGGGATATGATAAATTATGTACTGAATTACCTTGGTGAAGACAGAATATTTTTTGGCTCTGATAACTCTTATTACCAGGGAGTCAGTAATGTGCTCGCTGCTGATCTGACTGAAATTCAGCGAAAGAAAATATTCTTCGATAACTATAACAATATTCTAAAATTGGGAGGCTATAATGTTAATTGATATTAATGCCCATATCGGCCACTGGCCATTCAAGAAGACAAAGAATAATACTTGTCCGACACTCCTTGAGAGAATGGAGAAGTTCGGTGTTGATATTTCAGTTATCAGCAACCTGAATGGTGTTTTCTACAAAGATACACAGGCTGCCAATGAAGAGCTTTTTGATGAGATAAGATCAGATAAAAAGTTTGCAAACAGGTTTATTCCATTTGCAGTTTTGAACCCGATTTATGCAGGCTGGCAGAATGATCTTGAAACCTGCCATAAGAATTTGGGAATGAAAGGTGTATGCCTTTATCCTTTGTACCACGATTATGAAATAATCGATCCCGCATGTGTTGAGCTTGTAAAAAGTGCCCGCGACAGGGGCATGATCGTTACATTCACCCATCGTATTGTTGATTCCCGCCAAAGGTCATGGATGGATATTTCCAAAGAATGGACAATGAAGGATATTATGCCAATTATCCATGAAGTTCCTGATGCTAAATACTTCATAGTAAATGCTGCCAATGGCGTTATGGTAGATGAACCGGAAAAAGAGTTTCTTAAGAAAACCAACCTGCTGATTGATACTTCGGGAAGGTCATTATCAAACCTCGGAGAAATGATCCGGATGTATGGAAAAGAAAAATTTGCTTTCGGAACACACTCTCCAATACTGGATTATCTCGGCGGAATGCTGCGAATTGAATCACTTAGAAAAGATGAAGCTGATGAACAGACTAAAGAACTGATAAGATCGGGCAATGCAAAAAGAATGCTTTCAATATAGAGTTTGTAAAATGCTATAAATGAATATAATACGTTTGTTTTAATTAACAATAATGATAATGAAAAGGAAAGATTTTTCAAGGCGCAAATTTATCGCTACGGTCTCAGCCGGTACAGCAGCTGCAGCAGTTTCAGGTTCCATTCCTGCATTCGGAAGCATAACGGCCATTAATAACAATTCAAATAAGCTGGCCATTCTTGGAGGTACCCCGGTAGCTCCTGCAAAAGTGTGGCCCGATTGGCCATATGTTGATGAGAAAGTCGTTGAGGAGGTTGTGAAAACAACGCGCAGTGGCATCTGGTGCCGCATTCAGTCACCCAATGGTACGGTTCCCACCTTTGAAAAGGAATTTGCGAAACTTGTAGGAACAAAAGCAAGCGTGAGCGCCGGTTCAGGCACACAGGCGTTGAACACTGCCGTTGAGGCGCTTGGCATAGGACCCGGCGATGAGATCATCACTTCTCCTTATACCGATCCCGGTACAATTCAATCTATCCTTGTGAGTCGTGCTTTACCGGTAATGGCGGATCTTGATCCTGATTCCTTTCAGAACGATCCTGATGATATCGAGCGAAAAATTACAAAAAGAACCAAAGCCATCATGCCGGTACATATCATGGGACAACCCTGTAATATGGAGCGTATTATGGAAATCGCAAAGAAGCACAACCTTAAAGTGATCGAGGATTCATGCCAGGCACTTCTTGCTGAATACCAGGGCAAGACAATCGGAACGATTGGTGATATGGGATGTTTCAGCTTCCAGACTAGTAAGGTGTTCTGCTGCGGTGAGGGTGGAGCAATTATCAGTAACAATGAAGAGTTAATGGATAAATGCTATACGGTCATGAATCATGGCACTGCCAAAAGCGGACGTACAGTAACTATCGGTTCAAAATACCGCATGAATGAATTTGAGGGAGCTGTTCTTATGGGTCAGCTGCCTGGTGTTAAGGAAAGACACGCAATACGTAATAAAAATGCAAAATATATAACCGAGAAACTGAAGGATTGTCCTGGCCTTGTTCCTCAGAAACTGTATGAAGGCACTACCGCAGGCTCATTCTATCTATATACATGGTCATATAAGAAAGAACATTTCAATAATGCCCCCAGGGAAAAATTTTTGAAAGCTGTTGCGGCTGAGGGAATCAACCTTAGTCCGTATATTGCCAATGGTATGCACAGAGAGCCATGGACCGATCATATCGCTACATTACCTGAATATAAGGCAATGTATGGCGCAGCAAGACTAAAAAAATTCAAGGATGAATTAAACCTTCCTAAATGCGACCAGGTGTGTCAGGATATGGTAATGCTTTGGGCATCAGGTCCTTTGCTTGGAACTACCGATGATATGGATGATCTGATAAATGCAATCATGAAGGTTTATGATAACAGGGATCAGCTTAGTTCTATTTAAACATCTGTTCCTAAAACAGTCTTCAGAAATTCAATGTCTCAACATAAAAATAATAAATCCAGATTTAATGAAATCATTTAAAACCATACCTGCCTTGCTTTTTTCCGGTCTGTTAATGGCCGGCTGCGGCCAGACTACAGAACCTGTGTCTGAAACTGTCAAAACTTCAACTCCCGATGCAAAGATCATTGCAACTGTCTACAATTCGGGGTTTGAACATGCCCATGATACATATAACGGCCTTTCAACTGCCAGCGACGGAAAGATTTACTATGTTCTTTGTTCACAGCTTATGGATGTGGCTGGACAGATGTATTCACTCGATCCGGCATCAGGGAAGACCGAACATCTTGGCGACCTTACTGAAATCTGCGGTGAAAAAGACATGAAAGCCGTTGCCCAGGGCAAGAGCCATGTGAATTTTATAGAATCAAATGGCAAGCTTTATTTTGCAACACATCTTGGTTACTATAGCATTATCGACGGAATGGAAAAGACCGGTGTACCTACTGCAGGTTATAATGCCTACAAGGGGGGCCATCTGCTTGCTTATGATATGAAAACCAAGACCTTTGAAGATCTTGGAATCGGACCGAATAAGGAAGGCATCATTACCATGAACATGGATACCCAAAGAGGACTCATTTATGGTCTGTCATGGCCGACAGGAATACTTTTCCGCTATGATGTGGCTAAGAAAGAGATGAAAGATCTTGGTCCTTTCACAGGACCCGGTGAAGATGGAAAGGGAGAAACTTTCCGTGTTGTCTGCCGGTCAATAGAAATCAATCCTGAGGATGGTGCAGTATACCTTACTAATGCAGAAGGACAGATTAAGGTTCTTAAGCTTGGAGCTGATGCTGTGGAAAACATTGAAGGTGAAGATATGAGAAAGGATTATTTCGGAACATACGATATTTTCACTTCAGGAAGTATGGCATACAACTGGCGTCAGGTATTCTGGTATGGTCCCGAAAAGAAGATCTTTGGTGTCCATGGAAATTCAGGCTATCTTTTCAGCTTTGATCCGGCAACTCCACGAATGGAAGTGCTAGAAAGGCTTACATCAATACCATCAAAACTGACCGGAATGAATGATCAGTTCAGCTACGGATACCTTGGATTCAAACTTGGACCTGATGGCCGGACAATATATTATCTGACAGGCGGCCCCATATATATAGATGGTAAACGCGTGCTGGGAGCAAGTACAACTGCCAAGGGTGAAGCAAAGGGACTTGAGAACCTGCATCTTATAACCTATGATATACCCACAGGAGAATATCTCGATCATGGAGCAGTATTTTATCCTGATGGTCAGAGGCCGCTTTACGTAAATTCTATTGCGATCGGTGACGACGGTACTGTTTATACACTGGGAAGAATTACCGAGAACGGTAAGACAAGAACAGATTTAATAAGTTTTCCAGGACCGTTTAAAAAATAATATTCTTAAATCAGGTAAAATGGATTTCACCTTAATGAAAAAAGGATCTGGATTTGCAGGTATAGCTTCGATGAAAATACTGACAGCAATTCTACTGATTGTTTTATCCGGCTTAAGCCTTGAGGCTCAGATAAAAATCTATATAATGACTGATCTTGAAGGTGTTAGCGGTGTTTATAAATTTGAACAAACACGCGAAAAGGATACGCCTCTTAATATACAGGCATGTGAATATTTCATGGCAGATCTTGCTGCCGTAGTACGCGGGTTAAGGGATGGGGGTGCTACTGAAATAGTTATTATTGACGGTCACGGATCGCAGGCTATGATACCTCATCTTATGGAACCCGGTGCAAAATATGTAACAGGAAAACCAAAACCGGGTGTCGGCCTCTGGGGACTTGATAAATCTTTTTCAGGACTGGTTCAATTTGGCGCGCATGCAATGATGGGAACGAAGGATGGGGTACTTAGTCACACCCAATCCTCAAAATCTGAGAACAAATACTGGTACAATGGTGTTGAATCAGGTGAACTGGCTCAGTGTGCAGCAATTGCCGGATATTACGGTGTGCCGACTATCCTGGTAACAGGTGATGTTGCGGCATGCCGCGAGGCAACAAAATTCTTTGGTCCCGAATGCGTAACAGTGGCAGTGAAGGAGGGAGTTTCGAGGGAGGCAGCAGTACTCTACCCGTTCGAAGAAAGTCATAAGGCGCTTTACGAAGGAGCTAAAAAATCAATTGCAGCTATTTCAAAATGCAAACCATATATTCTGCAAATACCCATAAAAGCAAAAATGGAATACCTCGATCTTGATCCATCCTTAGCTAAACCGAGGTTAGTGGGAAAAGAATGGATTATTCCTGATGCCTTGCATCTTTTTGCTCTATAGTGGTA
>JBBQJD010000140.1:0-8524 GCA_038325595.1 Bacteroidales bacterium
AAATCATTGATAGCAATTACTGATTTTATCCAGTGCCTTAATAAGAGTATTCTTTTAAATTCATCTGTTTCTCCATGAAATATGGTATCAAGCTGGTATTTTGCTATAAAATGTTCGAATTTAGGAGAGGACATATCCTCATTAGACTTAAATACAGTATTCGGTTTGAATACCGGGTTTTCAGTCTCCTCAGTAAAATAAGTTCTGTTACTGCAGCTTATGGATACAATGCAAAAGGCTAAAATCAGAATTTTATCTTTCATAATCTTATTAGTTTATCGGGTAAAAGTAAAATTATTAATTTTTATTTAGCATATCCTTGTTTTTTTTCTATCCCCATACCCGGCTTATCATCCGGAATCGTATACCAGGGAGCTTCATAAACCGGTCCGCCGGTGAAAGGCTCCTTTTCAGGATCAATATGCGGATCCAGATCAATGTAGCTGAAATCATACCCTGCAGCAATATGAACCGAACATCCCAGACCCAGTTTGGTCTCAAGCATACAGCCGATCATAAGCTTTATATTTGCGCTGCGGGCAATTATGGCAATATCGAGAGCCTCAATAATGCCCGATTTCATAATCTTGATATTTATTACGTCAGCACAACCCATACGTACAACATTAATCGCGTCGGCACTGGTAAACACCGACTCATCGGCTGCTATCGGAACCGAGGTATGATCTTTGACAAACTTCATTCCGGCCAGATCGGATTTAATCACCGGTTGTTCAAAAAGTATCGGACGTATATTATTCTTCTCCAGCTCATTAATAAAATGAACGGCTTCGCATGGTGAAAATCCCTGATTTGCATCCAAAGTTATTCCACACCCGGGGGCCCCTTCCTTAATTGCAAGAATTCTCTCAATATCATCATTTAAATTTTTTCCGACTTTTGTTTTCAGGATCCTGTATCCCTGTCCGGACAGGAAAGCTGCGTTTTTTCCTGCAATTTCAGGAGGTACAATATCTATTGTATAATCGGTTTCAACTTTATTGCCAGTACCTCCAAGAAATTTATAAAAAGGCAGATCAAGTAATTTGGTATAGGCATCGAGCAGAGCCATTTCAATTGCACAGCGGGCTGTGACCTGAGCCCAGAAAACGCTTTTCAGATTTCTTGAAATGGCTTTATATTCAGATATATCTTTTCCTGCAATAAAATCCCTGCAACTGTTAAGCGTAGCAAGTACTGTTGCCTGGTTTTCACCGTTTATGGGTTCCAGCGGCGCAGCTTCTCCGTAACCTTCAATCCCATTCTCAAGAATAATGGTGACAATAGCATTTTCAATACTGTACTTTGTTCCTATTGCAATTTTGAATGGTTCATCAAGTGCAAGGTTAAGCGGCTCAATAATTACTTTTTTTATTCTACTTGTTTTCATTCTGTTTCCATTTTTTCAGCATTTCCAGTAATTGCCCTGTCTGATCATTCGTATGATCAGCAGTTACGGTAATTCTCAGCATATTAATTTCCTGATTAACCGGATAATTTATGAAAGGTACAATTATTCCGAGATTTTCAAGAAAAGCAGACAGATTTTTGGCATCATCCAATGAACTCATGATCAATGGTATGATTGGTGTATTATCAGGTGTTGTTTTAAAATTCAGACTGATGATTTGTTCTCTGACCTTCAGAGCTTTATCAAGTAGTTCAGTATGCCGATGGGGATTATCCTGAACTACTCTGAGAGATGCTATTCCTGCAGCAACAAGAGGAGGGGGGAGTGCAGTGGATGCCTGGTATGTTGTCGATTTTTCCCTTATCTCCGAGATGAATTCCCTGCTTCCTGAAATAAAACCACCATAACTTCCCAATGCTTTGCTCATAGTATCAGCCTGATATATATTTGCGGCTTCATGCAAATCAAAATATTCAGGAGTTCCTTTCCCTGTCTTTCCAAGAATACCTGTTGAATGTGCATCATCTACGATCAGAATAGCATTATGTTCTTTGACCAGAGGATATATCTTATTCAAAGGTGCAATTTCACCCGTAAGTGCAAAAACTCCATCGGTGATTACCAGTAATTCCGAGTGTCTGTTCAGGTTTAGCAATTCTCCGAGGTGATCTGAATCTAAATGTTTATAATACAGTATCTTAATGTTATTTCCGCGAATACCCGACATTATGCTGGGATGTGCAAACTGATCCATCAGAATAACAGAATACCTGTCTTTTAATGTATCCAGCAAAAGGCTATTCCCCTGGTAACCTGATGCGAATGTAACAGTATCCTCTTTTTCTTTAAATTCCGAAAGCCTTTTTTCCAGTTCGATATGTATTCCCGCCGTTCCGGTAGTCCGCCGTGAAGCTGAAAAGTTAATGCCAAATTCAGTAACAGCCTGAATGGCTGCCTCTTTCACGGCAGGATGATTTGCCAATCCCAGATAATTATTGCCACCAAAATAGGAATATCTTCTGCCGTTGCTGTTGACATAATTCCCAATGCCGCTTTGTAATTCAAACATATGTTAATATAGAATAATTTATACTGCTTTCATCAGTCAGTATAGAAAAGTAAATTTAAAAATAATAATAAGAATATACGGGCATAAATAATGATATGAAAGCTTTTTAAAATTTATATTTTCTTTCATAATCCTTTATCATATTTTTATTTTATTTATCTTAACACCCATATAATTATCATTATTTCTTAAAAGATATGGATCGATCATCGAATAAGTCAACTGTTTCAAGAAGAGCCGGAATTCTTGACGAGTTAGAAAGTAAGGGACAGGTAAATGTTGTGGACCTTAGTAAAATGTTTGACATAAGTGAGGTTACAATCAGAAATGATCTATCCCATCTGGAAAAGCAAAATATGCTGATCAGGGCAAGGGGTGGAGCCATAAAGATGAAGTTCTATCGCATGGGCATCGATCCATCCATATCTGACAAGCAGAAGGAATATCAGAAAGAGAAACAAAAAATTGCGAAGGCAGCATTGAAGTTCATTGAGGATGGAGATACGATTGTTCTTGATTCAGGAACTACAACCACGGAAATTGCAAAGAATCTGGGACAATTTAAAAATCTCACCATAATCACCAACGCGCTGAATATAGCTATCATATTATCTGAATATGAAGGTTTTAATGTTTTCATGCCTGGTGGCATATTAAGAAAGAAGTCACTCTCGCTCGTCGGAGTCCTTGCAGATGAAAATTTTATGAAATTTTCATGCGATAAATTGTTCCTTGGTGTGGATGGATTCGATACAACTCATGGATTATCAACTCCTAACACAGAAGAAGCACATCTGAATCAGATTATGATCAATGTTGCAAAAAAAACAATTGTTGTCAGTGATTCGAGAAAATTCCTGCGCAGACGCTTTGCTTTTATAGGTCCTCTGAGTCACATAGATATTGTCATCACAGATTCAGGAATCACTGATGAAGATAAGACCAGGCTGGAAAAAAACGGTGTTGAGGTTGTGATTACTTAGAAATGTCTAAAAAATTTAGAGTTTTATTTAGTTGCGATAGTCATTACGACATTGCGGTTAATTGATCCTTTTTCCCTAAAACTCATTTTAGTTATGAAAAGTTATAAATATTTAAAATCAGTCCTGATAATTCTGTTTATTTGTATTACACTGATTGTCAATGCCCAGACGAAAGGTATCGCTAAGGTGGCCATAGTACAAACAACGGGTGTGTCGCACCAGGATCCATTTATGGGTGATTTCGACCATTCAGGGGTAAAGCCCCTGATGATGGCTCATTTCAATAAGCTGTTGTCGCTTTTTGAGGAAGCCGGTACCAAGGGAGCTGATATTGTATGCGGACCTGAGGATATGCAGCATATCGGATCCTATGGATTGAATATAAATGTGAAGGATCCATCTACGGGGAAGATACTTTTCAATTCACTGGCTGTTCCGATCCCCGGTCCGTTGACGGATCTTATTTCAGCTATTGCCAGCAAGCATAGTATGTATATAATAGCACCAATATATGAATCGGCTGGAAATGAGGTATATAACACCGCGGTAATCTTCGACAGGCAAGGAAAAATAATTGGCAAACACAGGAAAACAGTGCTTCCGGTCCTTGAAACATGGTTAGTATCAACCGGCGATGAATTTGAAGTGTTTCCTACGGATTTTGGGAATATTGCTGTTGCCACATGCCTTGAAATGTCCTATCCTGAAATAACTGCAATATACGCTCTTAAGGATGCTGATATTGTATTTAATCCCACAATGGCAAGATATAACAAGGATGGAGAAGGCCTGTCAACTGCTTCAATATTTATAGCCCGGGCTATTGATAATTCAGTCTACATTGCGCCGGTTGTACTTGGTACAGAAGGTAATGGAATTATAGATTTCGATGGAAATGTGATTGCTGAAGCAGTTGGGAAGAATAATACTGTTATAATGGCAGAAATAGATTTTTCAAAAGACAGGATCAGTAAAAGCGAATGGTGGGAAACTATAAATGGTACAGATAATGTAAAGGCAATGTTTTTCAAACAAAGAAGACCGGAGACATTTAAAATGCTGATTGACCCGAATCCTCCGGTTCTTGAAAAGTATAAAGATATTCATCTGACAACAGATGACAGAAAACGTCAGTTAAAGGCTGTTGAGGAAGTTGATTACGGACCAAATGCAAAAAACAAAAAATAAATCATTTAAAGATCTCTGGCAGTATTTTCTGAATTTAAGATTCACTCTGTACCGATCAATTAATTAAATTTTACTCAAAATGACTTCTGGAAAAAAATACTTTCTGTCAATTGTTCTGTTTTTTTTAGTTGTTAATTATATGTCACTGTTTTCCAGTGACTTATCTTCACTGGGTTTATATGTAATCCCATATCCCAGGGAGGTTAAAACAGGTGGAGCCGATTTTAGGTTAACAAATGATATTACAATTGTACTTGATAAGAATCCTTCCGTTTCCGACCGGTTTACAGCTGATGAACTGATCAGGGACCTGAAAAGCAAATGGAACATAAATGCAAAAACAGGTGCCCGCGGGGTATATCCATCAATTGTTCTGACCCGCCAGGGAGCTGATAATTCACTGAAAGATCAGGGATATCAGCTTGCCACAAGCGAAAATGAAGTAATAATCAAAGCAAAAGGAGAAGCCGGATTATTTTACGGTACACAAACGCTTCTTCAGATCATTAAGAAGGATGGTACCAGCCATATCATACCCGGAATGTCTGTCACCGACTGGCCTGACATATTAAAGCGTGCAATACATTATGACACCAAGCATCACCAGGATAAAGCAACCTATGTGAAAGCTTTTATAAAAGACCTTTCGCACTACAAGGTGAATCTCTTGGTCTGGGAATGGGAAGATAAGTTTGCATATCCAAGTCATCCGGAGATTGGAGCACCCGGTGCGTTTACAATGAAGGAAATGCAGGAATTTACCCTGTACGCAAAGCAATATCATATTCAGATAGTACCATTGGTGCAGGGTTTGGGACATGTCAGCTTTATTCTTAAATGGCCGCAGCATAAGCATTTAAGAGAAATTGAATCTTCGAACTGGGAGTTCTGTCCATTAAAGGAAGGTACATATAATCTTCTCACAGATCTATGGAAAGATGCAATGGAAGCCACTCCGGGATCATCATACATACATATAGGCTCAGATGAAACATATGAGCTGGGTGCCTGTGACGAGTGTAAGGCAAAAGCTGAGGAATTGGGTAAAAGCGGTTTATTTCAACTTTTTATTAATAAATCTGCGGAAGCCCTTACCCCGTCAGGAAGAAAAGTAATGACCTGGGAAGCTCCGATGGGCTGGAAGGTAAGTGAATCTCCTGCAAAAGGCATTAAACCATCAAAGGGACTGGTTTTTACTGAGAGCTACAGCTACGAAACACCTGAGTTTGCCTATGCAAAAGAAGCCAGATTACTTGGTTTTGAGGTATTCGCATATGATCCTAATCCTGGCGTTGTTCCATTGATGGTACCTTATAATTTTGAAATGGGCGAAGGAGGTAAATTAAGGCAGGGCAGTCTTGAGAAATCCTATAACTTTTTATCACCGGCAGCAAAAAAAGGCATATTCGACGGCATGATCTGTACTTCATGGGACGATGATGCTCTGCATAACCAGATGTGGATGATGCATTTTATTAATGCTGCCGCCTGGTCCTGGAATGGCAGCAATCCCTCTCTTGATGAATTCAGGGAATCATTTTATCAAAGCTATTATGGAAGTTCAGCCGTGAAAATGGAAGAGCTTTATAAGCTTCTGAATGAAGGAGTATATTATTACGCAGGTACAATGGAACGGAATGTCTGGCATTACGGTGAAATCGGTCAAACCCATATGCCTGATCTGCCAAGGGGAGACGCACTTGAATTTGATCCGTTCTGGAATACTGAGTACAAGGCAAAAGTAATCCTGTCAGAAGAAATCCTGACAAAAATGAACAAAGCTCTCGAAATAATTGAAGATAATAAAAAGGCAAATGTGGCTCATGCTTACGACTTTGAGATTTTTCGCACAACAGCCGAACTGGTGAAGCATACATGCATGACTTATCTTGATATGTCAAACCTGGAATATGCCATAAAAGATGCTCATAATAACAGATTTACAGATATCAATCTGTCGCTCAATAGTTTGATTAAAGCACAGCAGATTATTGAGAACAGTTTGAAAAGACGTGAAACTGTATTTAATGATCTTGTTTCTGTTTACGAGGAAACACGTTTTCCAAAGGGCTATGCAACAAAAGACCAGATCTTCTTCTGGCAGCAGGACAGGGCACGGCATTTTGGTTTTCGCAGACCGGATATGAGCTTTCTGATCTATGATGAGCAACTGCTGGATATGGAAGGCTATCTCGAAAAATTAAAATCATACATTAACTATTTCAAAGCAGTCAATATCAATTAACGATAATAAAATAATTAGTATGTGCAAAATCAAAACTTCGTTCATAGCTGCCTTAATTGTTTTCATTGTTTTGCCGGCATGTAAACCAAAATCTTCAGCAGAGTCAAAATCAGGACAGGAAGCATTCGCAAGCGAAATGGTTAAATTTGTTCCTTATGAAAATAATCCGCTGTTCTCCGGAACGGATTCTGAAACCTGGGATAAAAACATCAGGGAGAGAGGATTCATCTTAAAAGAGGATGGTGTTTACAGGATGTGGTACACAGGTTATACCGGTAAAGAAACTGATTCAAAATTTCTCGGATATGCAACATCTGATGATGGAATAAGCTGGACCCGGTATCCCGGAAATCCGATTTTTAAGGAGAAGTGGACGGAAGATATGTTCGTTATCAGGCAGGAAGGGAAATATTACATGTATGCAGAAGGGGTAGATGATGTTGCTCATCTGCTTACATCAGATGACGGCATTAAATGGGAGGAGCAGGGTGATCTTACAATCCGTACAGTAAATGGGGACTCGATACCTGGTCCTTATGGCACGCCTTCTGTTTTCATTGAAGACGGCAAATGGTACTTGTTTTATGAACGGAATGATGCAGGAATCTGGATAGCAACATCGGAAGATCATAAGACCTGGATCAATGTTCAGGATGAACCGGTTATAAAGAAAGGACCTGAAACATACGATGCCGGAGCAGTTGCAGCAAATCAGGTTATAAAAAGGAACGGTAAGTATTATATCTATTATCATGGATCTTCAAACCCCGATTGGGATAAACCCGGTAATAATGCTACATGGAGTTCCAATGTGGCAGTTTCGTCCGATCTTGTTCATTGGGTGAAGTATCCCAAAAATCCTATTGTTGAAGGTGATCATTCAAGTCCGATACTGGTGCCTGATGGTGAAAAGTTCCGCCTGTATACCATGCATGGTAAGGTTTGGCTCTATCTTCCAAAGTAATTCTTACGAAATTAAATGTTAATGTTACACAGAGTTTCACAGAGGAATCACAGAGTTGCACAGAGGTTACTCATTGAATCTCTGTGAACCTCTGGGTTCTTCGGATTTGGCTTCGCCGAGTTCGCTACCGCTCGGTTCCTCTGTGTAAGTTTTTTATGCAATACATTTTAAAGAAATTTCCCTACATTTGAAAATAGAAATCATCAATTCCAAAATAATTTTCTTATTATGAAACCCACATGTTTTGCAAACACAAACACTTTTAAATATAATTTTATCAAACATGTGCGGTTCCATCATACCTTTAAAATCAAAATTATATTATGATGAAAACTACCAGAAGGAAATTTATTGCCGGTTCAATGCTGGCTACTGCAGGATTATCCACAGGATTAAATGTACTTGCCAGGGCAGGCAAAAGTAATCATGGTGAATTTGTACCGAAAATGAATGACGAATTCAGTATCAGCATATTTTCAAAGCATCTCCAGTGGCTGGACTATAGCGAAATGGCTAAGGTGGCAGCAGATATGGGGTTTGATGGTATTGACCTGACTGTCAGGCCTAACGGACATGTTCTGCCTGAAAATGTTGAGAAAGATCTTCCCAGGGCAATGGATGCTGTTACAAAAGCAGGATTGAAAATATTTATGATAACCACTTC
>JBBQJD010000141.1:0-8426 GCA_038325595.1 Bacteroidales bacterium
TGACGAATTTCCTCAGGTTCATTATATTGATCATGTTGGACAAGACGGACGGGAGAAGGCGTTGTTTGTCGGGAACGCAATTCCTTATTCAGTCGATAACGGCAAAGTTGAGAAAGGACTTGCCAAATGTATTGTTGAAGCCGATTACGTTATAAGTATGGCACTTATGAAAGGTCATGTAAGCCAGGGTGTTACATTAAGCGCAAAGAACTTTTTCGGATGTACCAGTATCGAATCTGACTGGAGAAAAAATTCACATTCAAGCGGTTTCAGCCAGAACAAGGACGGCTCGCATAAATACCTTGTATTCCCTGATTACCTTGGTCATAAGGATCTTGGTGAAAAGACCATGCTATTCCTTATCGATGGTATTTACGGAAATAAATTCGTGGACAAAGTCCCTGCGTACAAATGGGCACTTACCCCATTCAATAATCAATGGCCATGCAGTTTATTTGCTTCCCAGGATGGTGTCGCTGTTGATGCTGTTGTTCTCGATTTTATTCTGGCTGAGTGGCCGGATGCTCCCGATATGATGTACAGTGATTATTCATTAATAGAAAGTGCCCTTGCCGCTAATCCGCCATCAGGAACAATCTACGATCCTGAGCAGGACGGAACTGCTCTGGAAAGCCTTGGTGTAATGGAGCACTGGAATAATGCAATTGATAAACAATATACAAGAAACCTGAAATCAGGAGAAGGGATTGAATTGATTTATAAGAAAATCAATTAATACAATGAGCAAGAAAATCCGTTAATCGCAAAGTTAGCCTCTTAATTTAATAATTCAGGAACATCAAACCCTATAGCTCATTTAGACCCCCTTCCCAGCCTTCCCCCACGGGGGAAGGAGTGCATGTCATCATACTTTCAGAAATGCTTTTAGCTTGGGGGAAACGGGAAAGGGGGTTTAAAAATTCAATATCCGAATCTCATAAAAGAGGTTTATAGTAGGAACACAAAGAAGAAAACAGATAAACCATAAAATATGACTAAGCCAATATTCTTAACTGGTGCTATTTTCATTATCCTTCTTTTTATATCTGACCGGACAAATGGCCAGGAGAAGAACTGGACTCATTTCAGGGGAACCAACCTGAATGGTAAGGCAGAAAATGAAAATATTCCTCTGAAGTGGGATGATTCTGCAGTAAAATGGAAAGTTGAAATACATGATAAAGGTTATTCATCACCTGTTGTATATAATGATCAGATCTGGGTAACTACTGCAAAAGCCGATGGTAAAGACCTGTATGCGATGTGTATTGATTTTAAAACCGGTAAAATATTATTTGATATAAAAACCTTTTCTCCCGGTGAAGCTGGAGGGAAACACTCTGTGAATACTTATGCCACTCCAACGCCATGTATTGAAAAAGGCTTTGTTTATGTTCATTACGGGAACATGGGAACTGCATGTATAAATACGTCTAGTGGATCTATTGTGTGGAAACGTGACGACCTGCAGTGTAAAAATATTCATGGACCGGGTTCATCACCGGTAATTTATAAGAATCTCATCATACTTCATTATGATGGATCCGATGTCAGATATATTGTCGCACTCGATAAAACCAACGGAAAGGAGGTATGGAGAACGGAGAGACCGGCAGAGCCTTATGAGCCATTAACTGCAGTCGGTAAGCTTGCATATATAACTCCTTTTATTATAAATGTAAAGGGGAAAGATATGCTGATATCCAATGGCTCAGCAATCTGTCAGGCACTTGATCCGGTTACAGGTAAGGAGATATGGAACCTGGTTGATGGAGCGGAAACAACGATAGCCATGCCTTTTACTGAAAATGGCGTATTATTCTGGTATTCAGGATTCATGGTTGCTGCTGATGGAAGTACGTTTTCAGATTTGCTGGCAGTCAGGCCAGATGGTAATGGTGATATAAGAGGCACAAACATAATCTGGAAAAAGCAGGACGATCAGTCTGATAATCAGATGCTTTCACCCGTTATCAAAGATGGGCTGATATATACCGTCACCACCAGGAATAATATGATGTGCATTGATGCTGAAACAGGAAAAGAATTATGGTCGAAGCATGTGAACTCGAACTTTAATGCCTCGCCGCTGTATATTGATGGCAATGTGTGGTTTTTTTCGATAAAGGGAGAGTTACTTGTATTAAAGGCAGGCAGAAACTACGAAGTTGTTGCTCAGAATAAGATGGAATCAGGTATTTGGGCAACACCTGCCGTCCTGAGAAATTCAATGATAATCAGGACTGAAAAATATTTGTACAGGATAGGTATGTAGCAGGAATCAGAACTTTTTAAATAGTTTCTTCTATAAGTAAACAGCTTTTAGACTACAGATTAATATATTAAACAGGAATTGATAATTATTAAGTCATGAAGTACAATTTAAACTCTGCCGGAAGGAAGACCTGGAATTTCCCTGGATTGTCAATCTTCCTCGTTTTCATTTGTCTAAGCGTTAACTCACAGCCTAAGGAGGAAGTATTAAGTTATTTGAAAAGTCTGGGTAATGGCTCTTATATGTTCGGACAGGTTGCAACCTGGGTTCACAATGAGAATCCCGATATGGATGATTCAACAAACTGGCTTAAGAAGGTTTATGATCATACCGGAATGATGCCGAGATACGGATGTATAACATATGACTTTGATGATAACCCTTATTCAGACGCTGAATGGAATGAGGGCGTAAAAAAGATGTGGGACAGGGGTTTGATCGCCGGTGTCTATAACTTCTTTGCAAACCCATGTGGTGGCAAGTGGAATGATCCTGTTGTTTTAGACCCCATATTTGTTTCGGGTGAAAATGCTGCAAAATCTCATTTCTATCAGCAAATGGATAGGATGGCTTCAAATCTTAAATGGTTGCAGGACATTGGAATCACGGTCGTATACACACCCTTCGTTGAGCTGAATGATAAAAACAAATGGCATGCAAAAGAGGGAAGCAAAAACGCCATAAGGCTCTACCGGCTGGTTCACGATTATTTTACAGAAAAGGGTTTAAAAAATATTATCTGGGCTTATCATACAACACAAGGTGAAGGAGCTTTACAGGAATATTACCCCGGGGATGAATATGTTGATGTAATTGGCAAATCAGCCTATGGAACCGGATTGATTTTTTCTGAGTACAGCTGGGCAGTAGAGAAGAAAAAAACTCAGGGCAAAGTTATCTGGTGGGCAGAACTGGGTATCCGCGGGCCCAAAGATCCACAACAGGATTGTTTCAATGTCCTCAATAAGCTCGAAAACAGTTTCCCGGAGATGGCAGGATTCGTTTTCTGGAGTGATGATAAGTTTTATAACGTAGCTGGAAATATCAACGGTCCCGAGTTTATGGCCGATCCAAAAATAATCAAGCTGAATAAGTAACCTGATTGCACGATCGAAACAAATAGGATTAATTATTGTTAGATAGTTGAAATAATTTAATTTTATAATTACTAAACCGATGAGAATACAACTATCACTAATTTTAATTTTAATATCTGTTTCTATGAGTGGTCAGCAAGGATTAACTGTTGGAGATAAAGCTCCTGAATTTAAAGCTGTTGCCGATGACGGCACAACCTGGGATATCAACAAATTTCTGGGTAAAAAAAATATTGTAGTATACTTCTATCCTGGTGCTATGACAGGTGGTTGTACCAAGCAGGCTTGTTCTTACCGCGATCATAGGGATGACCTGCAATCAGCAGACATTGAAGTTGTTGGGATAAGCAGTGATAAAATTGAAAGCCTGAAACTTTTCAAAAAGGCTGAAAATCTCAATTTCACCCTTTTATCTGATGAGAAAGGACAAATTGCCAAAGCATTCGGTGTTCCCCTAGGTGATGGGGCAACAATTAAACGTACTGTTGATGGCGTTGAGCATGAACTTGTACGTGATATATCCATAAAAAGATGGACATTCGTTATAGGGAAAGACAAGAAGATCATCTATAAAAATGAATCAGTAAATGCTGAAAAAGATACTGAAGAGGTCCTTAATTTCATTAAGCTCCAGGCTTTGAAGTAAAATCAAAAGTATTTTTGATCATAATAACCGGCTTCGAGGCCAACTTGAAGCCTTTTCTAATAAATCGCAGAAAAATCAGGTGAAAATGCAGATTTTTCGCGATAAAAGCGGGAATATTTTTCGTTCTCACAGTGTAAGTATCTGATATTCAATGATGGCTTTCCGCTGATTTTGATTTGTAGTCCCCAAGGGGTATTGTATATAAGTCAGTTAGCTATTAACTTGCGGCATGTATTTCAAGGTATCCATGCGCACCAATCCCGCAACGGACGCTATTCGGGTTATTACCGTTTAGTGGAGAGCTATCGCAACTAATGCGACAGGGAATGCCATCGTACCATGCTTAATGCCGCGTTCTATGAACTAGCAGTTCCGTTCACGCTTTGAAGCCGGAGAAGTTCGTTTTTTTTAAAACGCTTCTCACTGTTACATGTGAAATGCTTTCTACATAGTTTAATTCGACCATCTTGTCTGCTAATAATCTTAACGACCATTTGGCAAATCCTTTCGGGGGTTCACTACAACAGAGAGTTATAAGTTTTGCTTCCACATCACCATCTGTTTTTGTTTCATAAATCCGGGAAGTGGGTCGCCTTTTCAGGCTTGCTTCAAAACCTTCTTCGATAAATTTCTTTTTAACTCTGTCTACTGTACGCATCCCAACTTTAAGCACTTTGCTTATTTGCTCATTGGTAACTTTTTCAGAATACTTGCCTTCATCACAATTCAATAGGATGTAAGCCGTTCGGAATGTTTGAGATGTATGAGAACCCTTATTGATAATACTCATAAGTTCTTCTACCTCGTTTTTGGTTAGTTTGACTGTGTATCGTACCATTTGTATAATTTTTACAAAGATACAATTAATTTTATTTAATTACGTCACAATATATTTAACTTAACACTAGTTGAAAAGAAATATATTCCCCCCGAGCTTCATATAAGCTAACCTTTTTCCCATCAAAGATCCAATTTTGTTTAATAAATTTCTCTGAGGCACATTACCTTTTAAACCATTGAATCTTTGTTCAATGATCTCATTTGTGCTTGGGTCTAATCTAATTGATGCCGGTAAAATGGATATGCTCCATCCTGGGTTATCATTGGCTTCACAAGCCAGATTCCTGATCAAAAGTACAATTATAAGAAGTATAATAAGCCTGATGTTATTAGTCATTTTATTCATAATCTAAATTGAATTACATACCAATTCGTTGCTCATATTTCTCTTCGATTTTAAAAACCAATAACTGGCTCAGGGACTCATCTTCTCCCATAATAATATATGTGCCATCCTCAGATGAGGTAATAGTTCCTAATTGAAATCCACGCCATAATATACCCTGCTCAATACCAGGAGCAACCATGGTAAACTCGGGATTTCCAAGATCAGTGAATCCTTCCTGGTCATTATAGCTAAACAAATGAGAATAACCTGGCTTACCGCCAGCAATACCATAAAGTTTTCCATCCTTTCCAAAGCATAATCCTTTAAGGTGATTCATACCAATAGGTTTTCCTAAATTCCGGATTTTTTTTGTGACAGGATCAATTTTAAAAAGTTGTCCATCTCCCGAATTACCACCATAGATTTCAGAGGTTGGAGATATTATCCAAGACTCTACCTGGCCCAAAGTACGTCTTCCCCATACTTCAGGAATATCACCAATTATATGAAAACTCTCATCCTTGCAATCGAAATAAAAGATCCTGTTTATTGGCATACTACCAAAGATTAATCCTTCATACTGTATCAGGCTTATGGATAAATAATTCTTAGGACCAAGATCATACTCATTTAAGGTACTGATGTCTTTATCAGTTACAATGATATCATTATAAGTTTTGACTTCTTTCGTCCCAATAATGTATTTGAAAAATATTCCTGATGGATAACTTACACCGTAAAGGGTCGTTCCATTGGCGTCCAACGTGAGTGAAAAAACACCTTCTCCCGGAATGGGACTTCCAAGATCCTCAATGATTATGGCACCATCTATTCCTATTTCCATTTGAATAAGATGCCCGTCACCCTTTGAGCCATCTCTCTTCTTATTCGCCAGAGTACCGGCAAACAGGATATTATTAGGTCCCCTGCAGAACCCCGATTGGATGGCCTGTTGCCCCGGGATAACTTCATTGATGTCTTTGATTTCAATCACCTGGTGCTGTTTCAGGGATGCAACAAAAATAAATGGTGTCAATCCCTCATCTGCAGATGTACCTCCGATAATCTGATCCCCAATGACTATTAATGAAGAAATTGAATTCCGGTAGATGGGCAATCTTGGTAATTCAGTATTGGGAAGGGAAACTTCGATAGCAAAGCTCTCTTTAGGTGTAAAAAAAGCAAATTGAGCCCACAGGGAATCTGAGTGCAAATTTGTTACTGATGAAACGAATAATATTATAATAAGTTTTTTCATTTTTGAACCTCCTTTGTAGGATTAAATTTGATCATAAATGGCCGCGATATGAGTTCGTTATCCTGAAAAGCAGAAGATACCTTATCGGGTTCGCGTTTTTTCTCACTCCTTCCTGCAAAATAGAGATTCCCATCTTTATCCTTTATATCAGATCCAGTTGCCTCACCTAATTCGTCTGAAGGATATTCATATATGATCTTGCGAGAATGTGTTTTTGGATTAAATTCCATCAAAACAGCTACATCTTTTTTTACAAAATTACCATGCCCACCTATGAAATAGTAAAGCTTTCCATTATTCCCCAGATTTAAATTAGGCACATAGGGAACCCACTCGGGCTGATCACCCTTATCAGCCACTCCCCCTAAATCTTCTATGGAACCTATTCCCTCTTTTTGTGGATGGAACGCAAGTATTTTTGCACCATACGTAATAATATAAATAGTATTACTTCCTTCATCTTTTGCAAATGCCGTAATACCTGTTATAATCTTTGATCCGGGAGTACCTTCAAAGACAGGAAGGCTATTTTTTGAAAACACAAAGGTTCCTTTACCCTTTTCATATTTAACTAGTCGCTGGCGCCAGTCAGTATAATAGCAATTTCCCCACCAGTCGGTAAAAAGAACCCGGGGGACGTGAGAACTAGCCAGGCGACCAAGATCACGTAAATCATTCTTCTCAGGATCATACAACAGAAAATGTGCCTGAGGATAAGTGACAGCATATAGCAAATTGGTTTTTGGATCAATGTCGATATCCTTTAAGCTTTCATATGGCATTGCCATACCCAGGTTGGTCATTATATTAGTGTAAGGATTCCATTTCATGAAAAAACCCCCAACATAACCTTGCGGGTGATCCATTAAATATTCCTCTCTTGACTCGCCCCCATCGGTTGTGAAATAGGCTGTCCCATCGGATCCAAAAATGATTTTTGAATGAATCTTCGCCTGCCATTGGAAGGGTCTTAAATATCCCATATTATTGATGAAACCTTTTAATTTCATATCCCTGCCAAGTGGATTGTATTCATAGAATCCAACTTTGTCATGATGATTTGTCACACCAATAATGACAGTGTTTTGTTTTGGATTATAACCAATACTTCCCCACGTAGAATGTGCTTCTGAAAATTCGGGATATTCAATAAAAGCAATGTTCCTTTTTGATATTTCTTTTTCTTTTTCTTGTGCCTCAACACGAACACTAATGCCAGGAACAAATAGCAGGACAAATAAAACTAATCCCAATTTTATCTTCATTAATAAAGGGAATCGGCCTTTTTTTTTTGTGATGGGAATGATCTCTATGTTCATTTTAGAAAGATTATTGATTAAATTCAAAATAATAACAGCTTGGCAATAGAAATTACCAAGCTGCTACTTTAATTATTGTTAGTTTTTATCCCACCAAAGAGGTGTTGTAATTTTATCAGGGCCCCCAAGTAATTGAATAGCTTTGTCTACTTCTGCACCATTGGTTTGTTTTTCTGAAAGTAGAAATGGAACCCTTCGGATCCATTGGACGGCAGGATTTGAGATATCAGGATTTTCTGAATTTGCAACCGGATATAATTTAAGTAAATGACTTCTCCTGTAATCTGCCCATGCTTCTGCTCCATCAGGGAAAAGAGCTATCCATTTTTGTGTAGCAACTTGTTCCGTTTGAACATTTATATCTGCTTCATCGAATTTAACAGGAATATTAGTTAAAGCCCGAGAGTTCAGGTAATCTTGTGGAGCAACAGGAATATCTGTACTATTGATATAAGCCTCAATAATAATTATATCTGTAATTCCCCATTGTCTCATAGAATTGGAGATACCTGCTTCATATAAATCTTTTGGTGTTCCTCCCATATTCCATCCCAACAAAGCACCTTCGGCCCTCAAAAAATAGGCTTCTGCTGCGCACATAACATTTTGTGAAGTAGATAAATATCCTGCAATACCACCAGCATCAGGTGATGTCCAACGAGG
>JBBQJD010000142.1:0-8244 GCA_038325595.1 Bacteroidales bacterium
GGGTGAGGTGTGAGGTGTGAGGAGTGAGGAGTGAGGAGTGAGGTGTGAGGGGTGAGGTGTGAGGTGTGAGGTGTGAGGGGTGAGGAGTGAGGAGTGAGGTGTGAGGTGTGAGGTGTGAGGAGTGAGGGGGACTAAGAGACTGAGGGACGTAAGGACAAAACCTATGTCTTAGTTAAGTTTCGTGTCTTCGATCAGTTTTTCCAACTCATCGACAAATGCTGACTGCGATTCTATTATTCTGATTTTTGCCTCAGCAGAGTCAAACCACTGACCTCGGTCTATCTCAGGGAAGGATTGCATTTTTCCTGACCGGGGAGGCCATTCCATTTCAAAAGTATTGCTTTTTATTGCTCCCGGATCAATGTCACCTTTGCATGCATAGCAGAAAACCTGCTTCCCGCCTTTCTGAATTACTGGTTTTAATTCAAGAAAATCTCCTTTGACTGATTTACCTGTTTCTTCCTCAAATTCTCTCTTTGCTGCAACCAGAGGATCTTCTTCATCAGTAAATTCTCCTTTAGGAACTGTCCAGGCATTCATATCCTTCTTTGCCCAGAAAGGTCCTCCCGGATGGACTAAAAATACCTCAAATCCGGAATTTTTGATACGATACAATAAAATACCTGCACTTTTCTTCATAAAATATCAGGTTTTATGTTCAAATATTTCGCCGCTGCAGGGCTATTTTTCACATATACATTTTTCTGCAAATATTATCGCGCCTCTCCCGCTATAAAAGAACTACAGAGCTGTGAAATTTAAGTGACTGAATTTTTAAAAGGACCTTCTAAGCTTTTCCCCGAGGCTTCAGATTATTTTATCTTTTTCTTTCAGAATATAATAGCCGGTACTGGCTTCCAGAATACCCGTAATGAAAAATACCGGCTGGAGGAAATGAGTAAGGCCGATCCAATAAACCTGCAGGATAATCCAGAAAATCAATATTACACCTAATGCTATGGAAAATTTTGCTGCAAGGGAATTTCGTCTGAATGAGAGATAAGCACCTGTTGCCTGACCCAGACCATTCACAATCAACAGGAATAATCCCGGTATGAGAAATGAGCTGAAAGGGGAATTTTCAAGCATAGCTGTTGTGGTCCCCATTCCTCTACCTGATGTATCCATTATGTATCCGAGTCCGGCCGGAATTGCACCAAGGGCGGTAACAGCTTCAATAATTCCGAGGATGATGTAGAACTTCTTCATTTAAGAAAAAATTAAAGTAAATGTACCTCAAAATATTGATCGGGACAATACAAAGGAAAAATGGAAGATCGTACGATGGAATGATGGCAACGAATTCTGTAAACCTTATAATTATCATTTTTTAAAGAAAATGAATCCGGTTAAATGGAAAAATCTTCAGCGGTTATCATATCTGATGTTTATCCTGACTTTAATTCATTGTTATTTTTACAGGATCGGAAAAGATAATCTGAATACACTATATTTCCTTTATATACCATTGCTGATCAAAGTACTGGCGTTACAGATGACGGGGATGTGGATAAGAAGGAAGAAGAATAGAGTAAACTAAACCGGGTGCCGGTGCTCACTGTTTATTCCGGGACCACTAAAAACAAGTCCGAAATTTGCATCTTCATTGACCTGACTTAAGCCTGCAGTCAGAAATGAATTCCTGGTAAATGATTTTTCCTGAGCCTGGCATATGATAAAAACCAAAAGAAGATTTAATGTTAGATTGATTTTTTTCATGAGCAGGAGACAGTTGAGTGTACCATAGTAATATTTTGTATTCATAAATATATATTTTTACTTATACCTTTTACTGTACCATTCTTATTCACTTTAATCATTGACCTCTTTCACAAACCAACGGAATGTTTATATTTACGATTCAAATTAATGGTGAGGTTGGGGAAAAGATCTTATAAAATAATCCGGTACATTCTGTTGATACTCTTTCTGGGGTATTTCGGAAGTACAACATTATTCGTTCATACCCATCATATTGAAAACGGAATAATTATCGTTCATTCCCACCCATTCAAATCAGGACCTGTAAATAATCCTTTTAATCATCAGCATTCGGCAAATGGGTTCCTGCTGTTACAGGCAATCACCGGACCACAGACTGTTTTTTCATTCACAATAATTTCAACAGAAGCTTTAAGAACTGTACTTCTTAAAGTAAATTTCAAAAAATCAACAGAAAAATTCTCAGGTGCCGCCCGGTTATTATCCTATGGATTAAGGGCACCTCCTTTTAAATACACGGCATAAAAGTTTGACAATCAGATATTAATCTGACTACTCATGACATAATTCCGGAATTTTCCGGAACAGTATAGTGTATTTAAAAATCTTAAAAAATGAACAGAATAATTCTTATTTGTATTACTGCGATTGGTTTTGTGACTTGCAAGCATGAAAACCTGAGTAGAGAAAAAACTGATTACAGCGTAAACAGGGATACTGTCACAATAGCTGATGACTCGCCAATTTTAAATAAGCTTGAAGAGCAAAAATTAGATAATAAATCATACTCATTCGAGTTGATTACATCGGGTATTGTCAGGGCAATCCCCAATAATTATGCACTGATAGCTGCACCCTTTGCCGGACGAATTACAAAATCCTATGTTCGTCTTGGACAGGAAGTCAAAGCAGGCGATCCTGTATTCGAAATAAGCTCTCCTTCATTTTTTGAGACCGGGAAAGAATACTATCAGTCAAAAGAGGAAATGGATCTGGCTTTAAAGAATTTTAACAGGCAGAATGATCTGTTAAACAAGGGAGTAGGAATACAAAAAGATTTCGAAGAGGCAGAGGTTAATTATGCTTTGAAGAAAAGAGATTTTGAAAACGCACTGGCAAGCCTCAAAGTATACCAGGTTGATCCCGCTGATCTGATCCTGGGCCAGCCATTGATAATACGATCACCCATAAAAGGTTCAATAGTTGAAAACAACATTGTGATCGGACAATATATAAAGGAAGATTCAGATCCTGTGGCTACCGTTGCAGAACTAAGCAAAATATGGGTTGCCGGCCAGGTAAAAGAAAAGGATATCCGGTACATTAATGATCTTGCCGAGGTTGAAATAAGGCTGATTTCTTTTCCTGAAAAAGTTATCAAAGGCAAGATATATCATATCAGTTCGATAATCGATGAAAATACCAGATCAGCTGAGGTTCTTATTGAATGTAACAATACAGATAAAATAATGAAGCCCGGAATGTACGTCACGGCTTTATTCAATCATAACATCGAAGATGCTATAGTAATACCCTCCACTGCACTTTTCCAGAGAGACGATGCCAGCTATGTTTTTATTCATCTTAATAAAAATAAATATTTGAAGAGGAAAGTGGAAACTCTGACAGGTGATAAGGAAAGTGCAATTGTTAAAACCGGTCTGAAGGCAGGTGAATGCATAATTGTCAATGGCGGATTTTTATTACTGGAAGAAAGGTAGGCAATTATGAAAGGAATTATTAGTATTTCGGTCATGCACCGATGGGTAATTGCATCTCTGTTCATATTAACAGGTTTTGTCGGTTACTATTCCTGGAAACAACTTGCAATTGACGCATATCCCGACATAGCTGACGTTACTGTGCAGGTAATTACCCAGGTACCGGGACTGGCAGCGGAAGAAATTGAACAACAAATTGCTATCCCTCTTGAAAGAGTTCTGAATGGATTACCCGGATTGGTTACAATGCGAAGCAGGAACACTTTCGGGATATCGTCAATATTGCTGGTATTTGAAGATGGTGTAGATGATTACTGGGCACGGCAAAGGGTTCAGGAACGATTGAGTGATGTAGAACTACCGTTTGGAGCTGCTCCGGGATTAAATCCGCTGACCTCCCCTACAGGAGAAATCTACAGATATATTATTGAAAGCAAAAATCATGATCTCCGTGAACTTACCGATTTCAATAAATGGGTCATTATTCCCAGGCTTAAGCAAGTAACGGGAGTTGCTGACGTAAGTAATTTCGGAGGAATAACAACTCAGTTCCAGATCGAAATCAATCCTAAAAAACTGGAACAGTACGATCTTTCACTTTCCGATATTATTGAAAATGTTGAAAAAAACAATTCCAATGCAGGCGGAAGCATGCTCGACCGCGGAGACCTGAGCTACATAATCCGTGGAATCGGACTGGTTAAAGATCTGGATGACCTGGGAAATGTGGTTGTGAAATCAGTCGATGGAGTTCCGATATATCTGAATGACTTAGGCCAATTAAAATACGGAACACTTGAACGCAAGGGAGTCATTGGCTTTACAGACAAGGAAAGCGACTACTCTGAATCTGTTGAAGGGATTGTCCAGCTTTTAAGAGGCCAGAATCCCTCAAAAGTGTTGGCAGGCATACATGAAGCAGTTATTGAATTAAACAGTGAGTCGCTTCCTCAGGGCGTAGCTATCCGTCCCTTCCTCGACAGAACCAATCTTGTCAATACGACCCTTGAGACAGTTGCACATACCCTGTTTTTCGGAATGCTGCTGGTTATTTTTGTTTTAATAGTATTCCTCGGAAGCTGGCGAGGTGCATTGATAGTTGCAATTACGATTCCATTGTCGCTTCTGATAGCATTCATACTTATGCATCTTACAAATATTCCTGCAAATCTGCTATCTCTTGGAGCAATTGATTTCGGAATAATCATAGAAGGTGCCATTATAACCATGGAAACGATTCTGAAGAAAAGGGAAGATCATCCTGAGCTGGAGCTTGAATCTGCATCCATCATAGAGAGGGTACATGAGGTGGCCAGGCCTGTACTGTTTTCTACAATAATCATTATAACAGCTTACCTCCCGTTATTTGCATTTGAAAGGATTGAAAAAAAGCTTTTCACACCTATGGCATTCACATTGGGCTTTGCACTGATTGGTGCATTAATGGTTGCTTTATTCCTGATCCCGGGATTAACATACGCAGTTTACCGCAAACCCCAGAAAACCTATAAGAACCGGTGGCTTGAGAATCTCACATCCCGATTTGTACGGCAAACATCGGGCATACTGGAAAAACCCCGTAGAATTTTCCTTCCATTGGGATCAATCATAGTTGCGACTCTGGTTTTATGTTTCACAGTAGGTAAGGATTTCCTTCCAAACCTTGATGAAGGTTCTTTGTGGCTGCAGGTTCAGTTGCCGCCGGGTATTACTCTCGATAAGGCTAAAGAAATGAATGACAGCCTGCGGAGGCATATTATTAATTATGAGGAAGTTACCTATGTTATGACCCAGACAGGCAGGGATGATGCCGGTACTGAGCCTTTTTCAAAATCGCATGTTGAATGCTCCATCGGGCTGAAGCCATATGATGAATGGGAAAACGGGAAGACCAAATACGATCTGATTGAAGAACTTTCACAGGATATTAAAAAAATGCCGGGATATACAGTAGGTTTCTCCCAGCCTATTATTGATATGGTTATGGACCAGATGGCAGGATCGCACAGCGATCTGGCGGTTAAGATATTTGGAAGCGATATCAGGGAAACCCGCCGGATCACGGAAGATGTGATGCGGACTATCGGAACTATCCCCGGAGCTGAGGATTTAATAATCGATCAGGAACCACCTGCTCCACAATTGGTTATAAGCGCAGACAGAAGCAAAATAGCTATGTACGGACTGAATGTCTCCGATGTTGCCGAGCTGATCGAAGTGGCAATCGGAGGAAGAGCCATATCACAAATCTTTATTGAGAATAAAGTGTATGATATTACCTGCAGGTATGATGAAGAAAGCCGGAACGACCCTGATAAGATCAGTAATCTGATGCTGACTTCATCGAATGGGACAAAAATCCCGTTATCGCAGGTGGCTGCTGTAAAGCTTACAACAGGTGCAAGTACAATTGCGCGTGAGATGAATAAGAGGTATATAGCAGTGAGCGTTAATCTCAGGGGCAAAGATCTCACATCTTTTCTTAAAGAAGCAAAAGATAAGATTGAGTCTGAGGTAAAATATGACCACGAAAAATACAGTATAACCTGGGGCGGCCAATTTGAAAACCAAAACAGGGCTTATTCACGGCTGGCCTTTATTGTTCCTCTTGCACTGGCAATCATGTTTATATTGCTCTTCGGAGCCTTCGGCAAGCTTAGGCAGGCTGCGGTTCTGATGAGCATAATCCCATTGGCTCTGTTCGGTGGAATGCTGGCACTAAACGTAAGAGGCATGACGTTGAATGTCTCATCAGCAGTAGGATTCATTGCTCTCTTCGGAGTTTCAATACAAAACGGGGTAATTATTTTTTCCAGGATCAATAGTCTGAGAAAAACCGGGATGCTCCTTAAAGAAGCAGTAGTGAAAGGTGCACATCACTGTTTCAGGCCGGTCGTGATGACTGCCACTGTAGCGATAGTCGGTTTGTTCCCTGCATCTGTTTCAACAAACATCGGATCGGATGTCCAGCGTCCGCTGGCTACAGTTATTGTGTACGGGCTATTATTTGCAACCATTATTTCACTTTATGTTTTACCGGCGCTTTATTACATGATAGAAAAGCACTGGGGAAAGGACGATCTGCAACATGCTTAACAGAAAATTTATGAAATCTATTATAAGAATTGTAATCAGTCTGACAATTCTCTCATTCCTTTCAAATAATTCATTTTCACAGGCAGATTCATCATACAATCGTATTGACCTGAGTTATAAGGATTACATTAAAATGGTTGTAGATGGAAATATTGAATATATCATTGAGAAATATAATGTGAACATTGCTGATGCTAAAATTGAGGCAGCAAGGGTTTTTCAGGATCCAACAATATCCCTTGACAGGATGAGGGCATTTGAAGGAGAATCATCTGATAATTATGAAGTTACAGCCGGACTTTCCAAAATTTTTGAACTTGGACAGAAACGGAAAGCCCGGATCAATCTGGCTAAGAGCGAGAGTGACCTGACAAGCGCCCTGCTGGGTGAATATCTTCGTAATCTGCTTGCTGATGCAACACTTGATTACCTCACAGCATTGAAACAGGTTTATTTGTATGATGTGATGCAGAATTCATGGCAGATGATGAAAGAATTATCTGAGGCCGACAGCATACGGTTAAGCCTTGGAAGTATAAAATCGATCGATGCCACCCAGAGCAAGATAGAAGCCGGAATATTATTCAATGATCTTCTTCAGATTGATGCAGACAGAAGAAATGCATTTTTAAACCTTTCAATCAGAACAAGTTCATATCATTCTGATACATTGATATTCCCGGCAGGTAAATTTGATAAGCCTGAACGAACCTTTGAACTCAATGAATTATTAATCAGTGCTTTAAACAACAGGGCAGATTTGCTCGCTGCCAGGAGCAACATTAAATATAACCGTGATTTTCTCGCATTAACCAAAAGTGAAAGAGCTGCAGATATAGACCTGTCAATCGGAGCTACCGATGCATATACAGGTAATAATATCATGTCTCCTGATTCCTACGAATTATTTGCCGGTATTGCAGTCCCGATTAAATTTTCAAATTTCAATAAAGGCGAATTAAAGGTTGCAAAGTTTCAGATAGAGCAGGGTGAAATGCTGTACAAACAGGTTGAAATGAAAATCAGAAATGAAGTTGTTCAGGCTTTCATTCAGTATCAGTCATCATGCAGACAGGTTGAAAACTATGATCAGGGACTTCTCGACCAGGCAAAAACTGTTTTGAACGGGAAAATTTATAGCTATTCCAGAGGGGAAACCTCATTGCTTGAGGTGCTCAATGCCCAGCGGACCTATAATGATCTCCAAACGTCGTATTATGAAACGATGTATAGTTGCCATGCAGCGCTGGTTGAACTTGAGAGGGCAGTCGGGACAAACAATATGGAGCTGTAATGTTTGAAATGGTGCCGGGTGCTGGGTGCTGGGTGCACATGGACTCACCCCCTCATCCCGATTGCTATCGGGACCTCTCTCTAATTCTTAAAGAGGGGGAAGTAAGAGCTTTTAAATGCGCCACCTGCTGAATACTGACTTGGGGAATGATACAGGGTATTACCCCACTAAAGAATAGCTTTCGCTTGACCACGATCCGGATTCATATCCTTCACCCGATGAAAGTCTGAACTTAAATAAAAGCGGTACTGAAAAGTACCTTAACTTAATACTTTCAGGTGTGCTGAATGATTCGGCATTTGCAGCATATGCGCTGTAAACGGCTTTTACTTCAATCCCGAATCCGGGACGCATGAGCTGTAAAAAACCGCCTCCGCTATATGCAAAGTCTTTTTTTAGTTCAGAGTTATC
>JBBQJD010000143.1:0-8229 GCA_038325595.1 Bacteroidales bacterium
CCGTGATCGTAACTCATCAATCATTTCATAAAGGCTGGTCCTGCTGACACCCAGCTTATGTGCAAATTCTTCAGGTGTTCCTGTAAGCTGCCTTGAAACAAGCTTGTGCATCATACTGATGCGGTCGAGATATTCAAATACTTTCATAATATGATGAGTTTAAGAATATTATGCCTTTACAGATAAATCCATTTCAACTGACTGGTGCATCCACATATCACGGAAATGCCCTTTTACCGATGACAACTCAGCAAATGTACCATCCTGGATAACGTCACCTTTATCAAGTACTATAACCCTCTGAGCCAATGCAATCGTAGAAAGCCGGTGAGCAATGACAATCACGGTTTTGTTTTCTTCCCTCATTAATCTTATTGTGTTCTGTACAAATGATTCTGCAACTGAATCGAGCGATGATGTGGCTTCATCAAGGATCAATATTTCGGGATTGCGGTATAATGCCCTGGCAATTGCAATGCGCTGCTGCTGCCCTCCTGAAAGTGCTGCTCCATTCTCTCCCAGATAAGTGTTGAAACCATGAGGAAGATTCTCTATAAATTTAATCATACCGAGCTTTTCACATACCGCAATCACCTTGTTCATATCAGGCTCAAATTCCCCGACAGCTATATTATCAACTACATTGCCAGAGAATAAATCAATCTTCTGTGGTACTACTGATACTACCCGCCTGAGGGAATGATTTGTCAGATGGTTCAGATCGTAACGGCCAATTTTGATATGACCCGACTGCAATGGGTACAGGTTCTGAAGAATAGAAACAAGTGTCGTCTTCCCTGAACCGCTCTCACCTGCTACAGCTGTTATTTCTCCTTTCTTAATCATCAGATTCAGTGAATCAAAAACATCAACACGGCTGCCATACCTGAATTTTACATTTTCAAAATAGATGTCATCGACCATATCCGGCCTGAGCTCTATCTTGTTCGACTCATCCTCAATCTCAAGATCAAATATTTCAAACAGCCTGTCAGCGGCTATTTTGGCATCCTGCAATGTGCGGTTAAATCCAATTATGCCTGTAACAGGAGAAGTAAAATACCCGACAACGGAATAAAAAGAAAGAAGCTCACCGGGTGTGATTTCAGAACCGATTGCATATCCGGCGCCAATCCATAGAACCAGTATTGTTATCAGTTGTGAAATAAGTCCGGTTGAGCTGGAGGTGAAAATTCCATTTAAACCTGACTTATAGATAATTTCAAGAAGGCCGACAAACCTTGTTTCGGTTTTAACATTTGAGAAATCCTCCAGTCCGAATCTTTTAATCGTGCCAGCCGAATTCAGCGACTCTACCAGCTGAGCTTCAAGATCAGCCGCACGTTCCATTACCTTCCTCTGAACTTTTTTATTCAATTTATCAGAGATATAATATATGGAAGCATAAAGAGGAATCACAATCAGCATGATAAGAGCCAGCTTCCAGAAGTAAGTGAACATCAGGATGAAGGAGACCAGAAGAATGAAGATATTGAGTATGAGATTTATGGAAACTTCATTTACAAATACCCTGATCTTTACCGCATCACCTATGCGGGAGATAATCTCGCCGGTTCGCATATTATCGAAAAACGATTGCGGCAGCTTCAGCAGATGCTGGTAATAACCCAGTATCAATGTCGCGTCAATTTTCTGGCCTGTTTTAAGGATGAAAAGAGTCTGAAAATAACTTAGTATCAGCCTGATTAATATTATGACTACCATTGCAATTCCCAGCAGGTTCAAAAGACTCAGGTTCCCTCCCGGAAGTACGTTATCCACAAGCTTCCCTACATAAACCGACATTGCAAGACCAAGTACCGAGAATACCAGAGCCCCAATCAATGCCTGCAACAGAATACTTTTATTTGGTTTTATCAGCCTCCAGAATCTTACAGATACAGATACTTTCTCATTCCTGATAACAAACTTTTCACCGGGTGCAATAAGTACCAGAACTCCTGTCCATTGTTTTTTGAATTCTTCATGCGGTACTTTATGGATTTCCCCGTCGGCCGGATCCATTATTTCAATGTATTTCTCCGTGGCATTCAATAATACCACATAATGCTGAAGCCTGTCTTTAACGATTACATGAGCTATGCAGGGTTTTGGAATTTTAAAAAGACTTTGCCATTCGCCCCTCACTCCTTTTGCAATCAACCCCATCTTTTCCGCAGCCTCAACAACTCCCAGTACATTGGTTCCTTTTTTATCTGTACCTGCAAGCTGTCTTATCCGGGCAACAGGCAATTTTAAATTATAATGAGCGGCAACGGAAGCCAGGCAAGCTGCTCCGCAATCTGTTATATCCCTCTGTTTTACTTTTACCGGCATAGCTTATTCAGCTTTATATGTATAAGGATTAAACCACTTGTCTGCTTTATCGAATAACAGATTGAAGAGACTTCTTCTGATTACTACTATCCTGGTATTCAGGCTCATTCCTTTCTTTATATTTGCCCTGTGGCCGTTCTTCAGTGTGAGAAAAGTCTGCAACGGCTTGCATTTCACCCTGAAATAGGCGATGGAACCACTTTCAACAATCATATCGTCTGATATGTCAATTATATCACCCTGAAGCATGCCCCATTCATTATAATTGAAGGCATCGACCTGAATTCTTACCTTCTGCTTTTCATGAATCAAGCCGATATCGGCGGGCTTTACAAAACATGTGGCAACGAGCTCTCCGTCGGGAGAAATCTCGGCAATTTTTTGTCCGGGAGTAACGATGCTGCCTGTCTGAATATCGGCACTCTGGATAATCTCGCCGCTTATCGGAGCCACGATGATCCTGTTGGACAATTCCTCGTTATACTGTTCCAGATCTGCAAGCAGCTTGACAGACTCATTCCTCCTGATCATCAGATCGCTCTGCCACAGTGATTCCTGGTAGAGCAGAACCTGGCTCAGGTTATCCTTTTCGGAATTCAGACTAAAAACGCTGTTTTCGAAATCAATATCAGGTATGATTTTCTGATCGTGAAGGAGAATCGTCCTCTCATGTTCCGACTTTTTCTTCTGATATTTCTGAAACTGCATTGCCTGCTGGTTCTTCAGATTTGCAAATTCAGCCTGATATCTTTGAGTGATCAGATCATTATAGAAAGTACGGCTTTCTGATGTATCACGGGCTGTTAATTTTTCAAGGTCAGAAATTGATGAGTTATTTTCATTGAAACGTCTGAGAAGTGCCGAGTGCTGAGCCTTTAATGTTTCGGAGTCAATAATAAGAAGAGTGTCTCCTTTCTTTACATGATCACCATTATGTACGGAGGAATAGAATATTTTACCCTGAAACGGAGTATATACAACCTGTTTTTCTATATCAGACTGGAAGAATCCCCGGGCCTGAACGGAAACATCAACATATATAAAAGGTAGTATGGCAATAGCAATAATGACCATCAGAATAATGATCCAGTAAATGATTTTGCTGCGGGATGAGATTCTGATAAAATAGTTCTCCAGACACTGACCGGATAGTGAAAAAGGGATAAGATCCATATTATTCCACTTTATGTTAGCACGAGAAAAAATACATTTTTAACCCCAGAACACCTGCCGCTGAACATCTTGCCCCCAAAACCCTGTCTTGCCCCTAAACCCCATCAACCACCTATTCTTTTACCGTTGGCTTCAGCCCCAGCCATCTTGCCCCCAAACCTGCCTCAAAATCCCATCTTGCCTTCAAACCTGTCTTGCCCCCAAATCCCCTGAAGGGGGCTTCACTTTTGAATTGGCGAGGAACTTCTCTTACAGTTAATTTTCACCCATAACCCCAGGGATCTTCAATTCCACAAACCCCCATCAACCACCTATTCTTTTACCGTTGGCTTCAGCCCCAGCCATCTTGCCCCCAAACCCCCATAAACCACCTATTCTTTTACCGTTGGCTTCAGCCCCAGCCATCTTGCCCCCAAACCCCCTGAAGGGGGCTTCAAGAGCTTTTCGACTTAAAGAGTCTTGTCTTAAACCCCCCCTCCTTTACCGTTGGCTTCAGCCAACGGTTTTGAAACGCTCGTAACAAAGGGGCTTTAGCCCAAATATTAATACACCCGCTCTGCCACAAACGTCTCGACCCCAAACCCCATCCGCCCCCAAACCCACTGAAGGAGGCTTTACTTTTGATTGATGAGGAACTTCTCTTACAGAACCCGATTCTTTTTTCCTTTGTTTTCATCAGCAGCGATGGAAGATGACTAATTAGCACTTAATCAGTATAATGCAGCTTTGGTTTTTATTAAATCATGTATTGCTATAACAATATTAAAAAGGGCCGGGGCCAAAAAAATGGGAAAATGAAAATATTTTTAACTTTTTTAAAAAATATTCCGGAAGATTTTTGATTTGTTCCAAAACTGAAGCACTTTTTTCTCGAATGTTAAGCCCCTCTCACCCCGGGAGAGGGCCTGCCCCGACCGACGAAGGAGCGTCGGGGGTTGGGGTGAGGTATTGTTTATGGGGCTTGGGTGAGCTGGGCTACACAAGGGACATTGCTTTAAAAAAAAAGCCTGTCTCGCAACAGGCTTCTTCTTCAAATAATCCTAAAACTAATTTGCAAACCAGGTAAAATCGTTACCTGTACCAGCCGGCGCTGTTATGCCGGTTTTATATTCAGCAGCATGTGTTGAGCTGAAGTTTGTAATGGAGGTATTGTTGACAGGGAATGAGGAATTCACATAAATAGCCGGTTTAGCGTCCATCCCTGAATATTGAAACTGACAATAAGTTAAGGCTGAATTTATCATAACATTGTCATCGAAATACAAACCTTTCCATGTTCCGGCTATGGGATTTGCAGTCGCTGATGTGAAAACGATTTTTGCCGTACTTGTTCCTACTGCAGTAACTTTCGTATTAGCATAGTAACCAAACCAGAAGAAAGCATTATTGATAAACAGAAACTTGCAACCTGCTTCAATTGTAACATCACCATCAACATCAGCTTCTCCGGAAACATAGAAATCAGCTGTCTGCTTTTTCCAGGTTACAGGAGAATCATAGTTAAAATTACCCGAAACCAATATTCCTTTTGCGGCGGCAGCAGTCAAAGTATTGGGAGAGCCAAGATCAGGCAGATGTTTCGTACTGATAACAATAAGATGATTGGCACAATTGGTAATTGTATTGTTCGTAAATGTTTCAAATCCCGCGTCGTAAGCCATATTAATCCCATAGCCTGCACTGTTACGGATGATATTATTTGTAAAACCAATTGAAGAGGTTCCGCTCATCAGAAGAGCACCCATGTTCGTGGGAGATGTCCCCGCATAGTCAATTACACAATAATTGAATTTTGAGTTGGTCTGAACATTGTCATTAACAACAATCCCTTTCCATGCCCCTGCAACAGGACTAGTTGCGTTGCTTGTGAAAGTTATTGGTGTGGCGGCAGCTCCACCATCAGCAATAAAGGTAGTAGCATCATAATAACCTATTTCTATCCAGCCATTTGACTCAAACTTGAATGTTGTACCCGGTTCAATTGTAAGATTTCCATCTATATCGAGCTCTTCTGCAACAACATAGGGAGCATTAAGATTTTTCCATGTCTGTACAGTACTGCTTTTGTAATCTCCAAATACCGATATGCCTTTTATATTTGTGAATGTATTACCCGTACCGATCGTACTGACTTTCTGAGCATTTATCACTATTCCAAATTTAACAGTATTGCTGATGGTATTATCTGCAAAAGTTACAAAGCCTCCAAGGTTATTGCTGAATGTAGTATAAATACCAAAGCTTCCGGAGTTGGTGATATTGCAATGATTAATTGCCATATCGCATCCAAGTAAATTCACAGCGCCATAAGTAGCTGAATTGCCTGCATACTGGATATTACAATATGAAAGAGATGAATTATTAAGTGTATTATCATAGAATGTCAGTCCTTTCCATGCACCTGCTGCAGGCAAAAGGGCGCTAGAGGTAAATGTGATAGGACTTGCAGCCGTTCCATTAGCCAGAATTGTTGCGTTTGAAGAATATCCAACACTCAGGCTGCCATTGGCGCCAAACTTAATAACTGTACCGGGCTGAATTGTAAGTACTGAATTGTTATTGATCTCAATTTCTGAATTGATAATGTACAATTTATCAGCTGTCCAGGTAATTGATTGTGTTATATCCTGATCAACAGTTATGCTTGAACTTGCAACAGTAACAGTGGCTGTCCAGGCAGTTGTCTGTCCATTTGGCCGTTTAACCGAATACACAACAGGATTTGTAAAATTCTGTGCAGCACCCGAAGCCGGGCTGATAGTATGTCCTGATGCTATTGAAATTTCGGTTACAAGGCCTGTTACAGCTGTATTTGCAGGAACTGATAATGCAATAGTCTTGTTCGTAGTATCAATAACACCGGTTACTGCGGGAGTTACGATCTTAAATGATGTGATCTGTTTCCCGGGGGATAACAACACAACAACCGGATCAGGTTCGGGATCATCTTTTTTACATCCATTAAGTGTAAATAAAATAATAATAATTACACCTGCTAATCTGAATAAATTCTGTTTCATTTTTCTAATTTTAGGTTATTAATTAAGTCTGCAATAAGATTTTTATTTGCAAATGAAAAATCATTCACTCATTTTTGTCTATGCTTGACTGAAACAAAATTATTTACAACACATGAACTGTTTTACCCCCAAAAGGGGGTTTTTTCACCTGAAAATGTTTTAGAAATTTGAATTACCAATTTATTATGAGACACTTCTTATTTATACCGGCATTGTTTTTCGCTCTCAACCTGCTGTCTGCCAGCGAGATTAAATCAACTGATTCGCTTCAAATCTTATTGAAGAATACTGACAGTAAAAATTACGATGAACAGTTTAAGCTCATCAGGCAACTTTATGACATCTATCTTGTCGACGACCTTCCTTCCGCACTCTCTGTCGCAAAATTGCAATTAAGTATTGCAGCAGAATCCGGCAATATTCCTGCAAAAGGTGAAGCAGAAGGCTGGATCGGATTTATATATTATAATCAGGGAAAGAATGACAGTTCCCTTTTCTTTTTCAATGAAGCGCTATCGAGCCTCAGCTATCAGCCCGATAAAAAGAAGGAGGCAGAGATAATGAATAATATTGCAAATATATTCAGGGTAACCGCACGGTACGACAGTGCAATGGTAATCTACACGGATTTGTTAAAGTATTATGAATCTGTAAATGATCTTGAAAAGCAGGGGAAAATTCTCGGGAATATCGGATCGCTCTATTATACGGCCGGCAACCAGGAAAAAGCAACAGAATTCACCTTACAATCTCTTGCCATGCAACGTAAAACAAAGGATAAAAGAGGAACTGCAGTTTCACTGATCAACCTGGCTGTGTTTGCTCTCAACAATGGAGATTATAATAAAGGTATATTATATGGCGATGAGGCCATCACCTTACTTCCTGAAATAGACATGAACTATCTTGCTGCCGCACTTATAAGAGTCGGATACTGTTACTACATGACTGATAATAAGAACAAAGCAGTTGAATATACGGGAAGGGCCATTGATATTTACAAAAAAAATAACAACGTAAGAGGAATGATGGAAGCATACCGTCAGCAGGGTGATTATCTTATTGAATCCGGCCGCTATGCCGAAGCACATAAAACAGGCCTTGAAGCCCTGCAGGTGGCTGACACTTCAAACCGCCTTGATATGAGGTTGCTTTATGACATGCTGAAAAGGTCAGCAATATGGCTTAATTTACCTGATGAAGCGCTTTTCTATTCTCAGAGACAGATCACGATGAAGGAAGAGGATCTTAATCAGGAATGGGCCGGTAAAATTGCCGAGGTTGAAACAAAATACAATACAGAGAAGAAAGAAATCGAGATATCGTCTCTGAAGACCGGAAGAAAAAATCATATTATACTGATATTATTACTGTTAACTGTACTGGCTACCGGTGGAGCGGCAGGATATTTCATTTACAGGAATCAGAAACAAAGGCAGCTCCTGTCATCCCAGAGAATAAAAGAACTTGAACAGGAAAAACAGATAACTGCCACACAATCGCTTCTTGAAGGCGAGACAACTGAAAGAGCGAGGATCTCGAGAGATCTTCACGATGGACTCGGAGGAATGCTCTCCGTGGCAAAACTAAAAATAGCAACAATGAAAGGAAATCTGACTATTCCGGAAGAAAATGTAGCTTCCCTTAATTCCGCTATCGAGCTTCTCGACACATCCATTAAAGAACTTAGGAGAGTTGC
>JBBQJD010000144.1:0-8205 GCA_038325595.1 Bacteroidales bacterium
AAGGCAATGGCATATCGGCCACTACCATGTTGTAAGGTAAGCTCTTTGTTAAAGTTTAAGAAATCAAATGGCTTTTCAAATTGTTGTCTGTACCTTTGTTCTTCATGTTTACCATAGCGGGCAAGTTGCAAAAAGTTGATGCGCCCACGGATGGATAAAAACAGGATGAAAGTTTCCAAAATGAAATCTTTTCTCCACTGGTTAATATTTGATAAATTATCCAACATGCTGATAATCAGTTGATTGTAAGTTTTTTGTTCCCTGGTAGTCATAACTCAAATTAGATTGTGGTTAATCTATTAAGTTACTGAATACCAGGGACTTAAATAAATTATTTTCGACTTATTTTATTGATAATCAAACATTTATGGTAAAGTTTAACGAACCATTATAAAAAAATAGAACTTTACAAACTTGCAATTTGCCCATAAAACTTGCAAATTGCAGTTTAATACTCATGAAGTCAAAAGACCGAAGACGGAAGTTAGAAATAACCTAGGTGGGACCTGACGCCTGAAGCCTGACGCCTTTATCATTATATTATAATTTATATCATACAGAATACTATGAAAGACCAAATTCTTGACAGACGCGATTTTCTGAAGAAAACCACTGTTGCTGCTTTCGCTTTAACAATTATTCCGAGGCATGTCCTTGGAGGACAAGGATTTACTGCTCCAAGTGATCAGCTAACCAAAGGAATTATCGGAGTAGGCGGAATGGGCCGCGGACATATACCATATGAAGGAACACGGCTGCTGGCTGTCTGCGATGTAGATAAAAATCATCTGAGTGAAGCTATTGCCCTGGCAGGTGGGAACATCACAGGTTATCATGATTTCCGTGAGTTGATTGCAAGGAATGATATAGATATTGTACACATTGCCACCCCACCCCACTGGCATGGAATAATGGCCAAAACAGCTGCCGAAGCAGGAAAAGATATCTGGTGCGAAAAACCTATGACTCGCACAATTGGCGAAGGTATTAAAGTTGTGGAGGCTGTACAGAAAAACGGCCGCATGTTCAGGCTTAATACATGGTTCAGGTTCAAGGATGATTTTTATGGTTTAGGTACCACCGTTAAACCCCTCAAGAAACTTGTTGACAGCGGAGTTCTTGGATGGCCTCTGAAGGTAACAGTAAGTGGCGTAACCGGGTACGACTGGAAATTTTACTGGAGCGGAAAGCATAATCTGAAACCGATGCCTGTTCCCGCAGAACTGGATTATGATTTCTGGCTTGGACCAGCGCCTTACAAGCCTTATAACCCCGAACGTGTCCATTCAGTATTCCGCGGATACTGGGATTATGATGGCGGCGGCCTGGGCGATATGGGACAGCATTATCTCGACCCTGTGCAGTACATGCTTGGCAAGGATAATACCGGCCCTGTTTCCGTTGAGATCGATGCCCCACAGCAGCATTATGATGCAGTAGGTTCCTGGAGACGCATAACTTACACTTATGCCGATGGCTGCCAGATTATTCTCGATGGTGAAAACCGCGATAAAAATGCTGCCTATATTGAAGGTCCTCACGGTAAAATATTTAAAGGATTCAGATCTGATATTCCTGACCTTGAAAAGCTGATTAACTCTCTTCCGGATCCTGCACCTCAGATCGGCACATTCTCCGAATCGGTTCTTACCAGGAAAAAATTTGCCCTGAATGAATCAAACGGTCACAGATCATGTTCAATAGTGAACCTTGGAGTAATCGCACTCAGATTAGGCAGGAATCTTAAGTATGATCCTGATAAACAGCAGGTTATCGATGATGAAGGTGCGAACAGGCTCATAAACCCACCTATGCGTGGACCATGGAAAATCTGATAAATGAGAATATAAATTTCAAACCCGATAAAATGAAAATCATTAAAATATCATTAATAAGTCTTTTCCTGCTCTGCATCTCGCTTGTTTCCTTTCCGCAGGACCAAAGAACCATTGAAACCAAAGTTGCTGATATTCTCGCACGTTTCCCGGCAAACGACTCACAGCTTACCGATAAATTGATGGGCGATATTCTTCAGCTTGGTGATTCAGGTATCAAACAGATCTGTAATCAGATTGTGCCTGCAGGAACCGGTGATGATACACGTCCGAGATTTGCCATTGAAAGCATGTCGCGTTTTCTTTCACAAAAAGGAAAAGAAAAGGAAAGGGTCGCCTGGGAAAAAGTATGTATAGATTATGCCGTGAATCAGAAAGATAATGGTGTAAAGGATTTCTTTATGAAGCAGCTTCAGCTCATAGGAACCGATCTGTCAGCTGAGGCAATGAAACCCTTCCTTTCTGAGAAGGAAATTTGCGAATCTGCCCTCGCTGTATTAGTTGCACAAGGAGGGAAATCTTCTGAAACAATTTTGTCAGAATCACTTAGGAGCAAAGATCTTCCATGTGCAGCTGCAGCAATGAATGCTCTGGCTAAAATGAAGTCAAATGCTGCTGTAAATGAATTCATTGCATGGGCATCAACCAGTGATGTTAATGTTAAAGCTTCGGCATATAATGCTCTCGCAATGAGCGGCAGCCCGCAGGCTTATCCTGTACTGTCAAAGGCGGCAGCAGATGCTTCATATAAATGGGAGCAGACCGGAGCAACGGCTGCCTTATTGAATTATGCCAAAGTTGTTGGTGAGAATGGTGATACAAAAACAATGGATAAAATTTGCAGGCTCGTCATTAAAACCTGCAACGATGATATTAATATAAATTATAAAACAACGGCATTGAATATTTATGTCGGATCTCATGGAATAAACGCCATGACTGAAGTTTTAAGAGCTGCTTCACATTCAAATAGTGAATACAGAAGTGCTGCAATGAGGATGACGCTCGCAATTCCGGGACCGGAGGTTGTTCGTAAATGGGTGACCTATTTTCCGAAAGCCCAGCCTGCAGCAAAACCCGAGATAATAACTATGCTTGGTATCAGAGGGGATGAAACTGCACTGCCATTATTAAACAAATCATTATCTGATACCAATTTCAAAGTAAGGAAGGAAACAGCCGAAGCTGTTGCAAAGATCAGTGGAAGTGAAGCAATCAGTTCACTTATTACATACATGCTGGTGTTTGGTGCTCCTCCCGATCAGGAAGCCGCGAAATCAGCATTGATGACTGTTTTGGCAAGTGAAAATATGCCATATCTTATCCCTGTTCTGAAAGAGGGTTCACCTGCTGCCAAAAAAACTGCAATAGAACTTTTCTCATGGAAAAAGGAGAATAAATATTTTCCCGAGCTTTTCCCTTTCACATCGTCATCTGATGAAATTGTGAGAGCTGCAGCATTTAAATCACTTGCAAACATTGCCGGTCCTGATGATCAGCAGAAGCTGATTGATCTTCTTGCTTCAACAGATAATCCGGAATATATAACTGATCTTCAGGCCGCTATAGCTGCAGCTGCTGAAAAAATATCTGATCCTGAAAGACGTTCTTCTGCCGTTCTTAATGCGATGAATGGGAAAGTTCAAAAGGAAAAGCTTATTCCTGTTCTCGCGAAAACAGGTGGCAGTGAAGCTCTGAATGTAGTTACAAGGGAATTTGAAAATGGAAATCCACAGATCCGCGATCTGTCATTCGCAGCTCTTGCATCATGGCGCGATCATTCAGCTGCCGCAGCGCTGTATGAAATTTGTGCTTCAGGAAATAAAACGTTTGAAGCTCCGGCATTTAAAGGATATGTTGAGCAGGTAAGAAAAGCTCAGCTGTCTGATGACCAGAAGTTACTGCTGTATCGTAAGATAATGCCATATGCCCTGACTGCTGAACGTAAGAATGAGATTCTGAGAGAGCTCGGCAGACTCAGATCTTATACTTCTCTGTTTTACGTTGCCGGGTTTCTTGAGGATCCCTCAACAGTTGACGCTGCTGCACGTGCTGCAATCAGTATTGCACTTCCTTCTGTTGAATCAGGATTAAATGGTGAAAATGTAAAAGATATTCTTACAAAGGTAATCACCAAAATTCAGGGTGCAGAGGCAGAGTATGACAAGGAAATGGTAAGAAAATATTTAGCCGGAATGCCTGCTTCACAAGGATTCAAACCAATGTTTAACGGAAAGGACCTGACAGGCTGGAAGGGACTTGTTGAAAATCCGGTTGCCAGGACTAAGATGAAACCTGTTGAACTCGCAATCAAGCAGGCTGCTGCCGATAGGAGAGTGCCTGCTAACTGGACTGTGAAAGATGGATCAATATGGTTTTCAGGGAAAGGTGATAATTTGTGTTCAGTTAAAGATTATGGCGATTTTGAAATGTATGTCGACTGGAAAATATCCAAAAACGGCGACAGCGGTATTTACCTGAGGGGAACTCCCCAGGTGCAGATATGGGATCCCACGGGACAGGAGGAAGCTTCACATGCAGGATCAGGGGGATTGTACAACAATGAAAAAAATCCTTCAAAGCCTTTAATGGTAGCTGATAATGCTATTGGAGACTGGAACACTTTCAGGATCAGAATGATAGGTGAAAAAGTTACAGTCTGGCTGAATGGTCAGCTGGTTGTTGACAATGTAACCATGGAGAACTACTGGGACCGGAGTATTCCGATTTTTCCTAAGGGAGCTATCGAACTGCAAGCCCATGGTAATGAGTTGGCATTCAGAGATATATATGTAAGGGAGATAAGTGATTCAGACTTTAATCTTACTCCTGAAGAAAAAGCCCAGGGTTTTGCTGAACTGTTTAACGGAAGGAACCTTGATAACTGGATTGGAAACAAGGAATCATATGTTGCTGAAGATGGTATGATCATTGTTAAACCAAACAGCGGTTCAGGAGGAAATCTTTTCACCGAAAAGCAATACCAGGACTTTATTTTCCGTTTCGAATTCCTTCTTACCCCGGCTGCGAATAATGGTCTGGGTATAAGGGCCTCGGAAACCGGTGATGCTGCCTATAACGGCATGGAACTTCAGATACTTGACAATACTGCTGAGGTTTATGCAAACCTGCAACCTTACCAGTATCATGGATCCGTTTATGGCGTAATACCTGCCAAAAAAGGATTTCTGAAACCTGTAGGTGAATGGAATTACCAGGAAGTTATTGTTAAAGGAACACAGATCAAGGTGATCCTGAACGGAACTGTTATCGTCGATGGTGATATTGCTGGTCCGAGAGATAACGGAACCATGGATCATAATGATCATCCGGGATTAAAGAACAAGACCGGCCATATAGGATTCCTTGGTCATGGATCTGAACTGAAATTCAGGAATATACGGATAAAAGACCTTACAAAATAGAAATCATTTCTTTGCTTCCTAAAAAAGGAGGGGAAACCTTCACTTGTGAACTCCATTAAATATCCTTAGCATATGACGAAAGTATTTTTCCTCTTATTTGCATTTATCTCACTCATTTCCTGTACAGAAGTCACACCTCCTGAACCATTCGGACCAGTTCCTTCAGAACGGCAGCTTGCCTGGCATGATATGGAATATTACATGTTCGTCCATTTTACTGTTAATACTTTCACAGATAAGGAATGGGGTTACGGAGATGAAAAAGAAACTGTCTTCAATCCATCAAACCTCGATTGCCGGCAATGGGCGAGAGTGGCAAAAGATGCCGGTATGAAGGGCATAATTATAACAGCCAAGCACCATGATGGTTTTTGCCTGTGGCCATCACAGTTTACGGAGCACTCTGTTAAGAATTCGCCCTGGAAAGATGGAAAAGGCGATGTGGTGCGAGATCTCAGGGAAGCATGTAATGAATACGGTCTGAAGCTTGGCGTTTACCTGTCACCGTGGGACAGAAACAGCGCTGTGTATGGAACCAGCGAATATCTGACATATTATCGTCAGCAGCTTCACGAGCTTCTTGAGAATTATGGAGACATTTTCGAAGTATGGTTCGATGGTGCCAATGGAGGTGACGGTTATTATGGCGGGGCCAGGGAGAGAAGGAATATTGATAACAAAACTTATTATGACTGGGCAGGTACTCATGAGATTGTCAGGGAATTACAACCTCAGGCAGTGATGTTCAGCGATGCCGGTCCGGATGTCAGATGGGTGGGAAATGAAAGCGGAATGGGTAGCCTCACCAACTGGTGCCTTCTTAAAAAAGATGAGATGTATCCCGGTGGAGATTTTGCTAAAATACTCGGCGAAGGACATGAAGACGGAACATTCTGGGTGCCTGCTGAAGTCGATGTTTCAATTCGTCCGGGATGGTTTTACCATGCCAGGGAGGATTCTCTTGTCCGGTCTCCTGAAAACCTGATGGAGTTGTATTATTCTTCGGTTGGACGAAACAGCAACCTTCTTCTGAATGTTCCTCCCGATCGCAGGGGGTTGCTGCATGAAAAAGATGTAAGCTCATTAATTGCTTTCAGGGAATTGCTTGAAAAAGAATTTGTTACTGATATAGCAAGGAACGTGAACGTGTCTGCTTCGGAAAGCAGGGGAAAAGCTTATGACGGTTCAAAGGTAAATGACGGTGATCCTGATACATACTGGTCGGGAAAAGATGATCAGCTGACAGGGGATATTATTATTGATCTCGTTGATGAAACCGAAGTTAACAGGATCCTTATTCAGGAATATATAAAACTCGGGCAACGTGTAAAGAAATTCGAAGTATCAGTATTAAAGGATGATAAATGGGAACCTGTACTGGAAGGAACAACTATAGGACATAAGGTGATCAGAAAATTTCCGGTTGTAAAAACAACTAAGCTCAGAGTATCAATCACAGATTCAAAAGCGTGTCCGGTTATTTCAAATGTAGAATTATACAGGGCGCCAGGGGAGTGAGGGGGAGAAAGGGAGAAGAGGAGAAGAGGAGAAAGGGAGAAAGGGAGAAGAGGTGAAAGGGGGAAGAGGAGAAAGGGAGAAGAGGAGAAAGGGAGAAGAGGAGAAAGGGGGAAGAGGAGAAGGGAGAAATGGAGAAGAGGAGAGACTCTCAATAATCGATAATTAAATATAATACCTTGATTATGAAGAATATACCTTGTATAATATCCTTGTATTTTATTTTTTCAGTCTTTATTAATGGTCAGAACTCTTCAGTAAGTAAAGCTAAGATTTATGCCGTTACGACCTTTGAATGTGCCGGTATCTACTGGAACATCCCTTCTGACGGAAACTGCAAAGTAAAGTACCGGGAATCTGAAAAAGGATCATGGAAGGAAGGTCTTGACCTGTCCTACGATGAACGCGACAAACAGTACAGGGGAAGTATTATCGGATTGGCTCCTGATACCGGGTATGATCTTGAGCTGACCACAGAAAGTAAAAAGGGAAAGCTGAATATCAGGACCAGGAATGATAATTTCCCGATAGGCAAAACGACTGTCCTTCCTGCGGGAGAATCAAATAACACTATTATTATAACTGAATCGGGAACACCTGAAGCTTACCATCTTGTTACAGTGCCAGAGAATTCAAGATCACTTCTCAACCTTCTGAATGTCGCTGAAAACGGTATAGAGATAGATGCGGATTATGTAATTGTAAGGGGAGTTGAAATCAGGAATGCAGCCCGGAATGGAATATTAATCAAAAAAAACAGGCACGATATAGTTATTGAACAATGCTATATAGCCTTTTGGGGAAGGATGGGAGGTTCTATAACTTATGGTAACCTTATTGGTGATTATGACAGCGGGGTCTATGCAGAAGACGGATGTCAGAATCTGACCGTACAGAGGAATCTGATAGAAGATCCGCGAGGAGCAACAAACGACTGGGAAACCGGCCATCCGAGCGGTCCTCAGGGGGTTACCATCAATCAAAGTCTTGGAGGCCATGTAATCAGGTATAACGACATTGTTTCAACTGAGGACCATGGTTTTAATGATGCCATTGGCGGCAGTGAAAATTATTCGTTTGTGGGTAACATGAACTGCGACTCTGATATCTATGGAAATATTATCAGGAGCGTGTGGGATGATGCTATTGAAAGTGAAGGCGCAAATATGAACGTCAGGATATGGGGGAATTATGCTCATTTATATTTTAATGGAATAGCTGTAGCAGCAACTTCCAGGGGACCCCTTTATATTTTCAGGAATGTCATGGGAGAAAGCAGGACAGGTCATCAGAATTCAACGGGCGGAGCTCTGATTAAGACAGGGGAGCATGAGCCATACGGAGGCGGCAGAAAATATATCTTTCACAATACTGCGCTTCAACCAGATGGTGTTTTTTCTGCATTCACAAGTCATGTGAATCCGAATTGT
>JBBQJD010000145.1:0-8116 GCA_038325595.1 Bacteroidales bacterium
TTTATCGACTATGATACGACCGGCAGCCTTACCATTTTTAACGATCGCAATTTGTGAAAAACAGGCTGCAGAAAAGAAGAGGGCAAGAAATAAAGTGAGATTTTTTTTCATTTTCGATTCAGGTTAGAAATCATGAATCAAAAATAAAGAATATAACCGCATAGTCCCACTGCCTGATTATAAAAATACTTATTGAACTTTGTCCTGTCAGGTAATTGATTTCTTCTTGAAATATTCTCTGTTCCCATATAGTAACTGGTGACCTTTACGCTTTACGTTCTACACTTTACGCTTTACGCCTCACGCCTCATTCCTCACTCCTACTTACTCATATTTCAAAGACTGAGCCGGATTAACCCTGGCTGCTTTTAAAATTCTGTAACTTATTGTTATAATGGCTATTCCAAGTGCAATGCTTAATCCGGCCACGAAGCTGAACATACTCAGGTCTATCCTGTAGTAAAAGTTTTCAAGCCATTTACCTGCAATGAAGTAGATAATAGGCCAGGCCAGAACAGCCGATATGGAAATAAGAATGACAATCTCTCTTGATATGACTGTGTAAATGCCAATTATAGAAGAACCCATGGCTTTTCTTACTCCAATCTCCTTTGTTCTCTGTTCAACAGTAAAAGATGTTAGTCCGAATAATCCAAGAGCAGCGATAAATATTGCCAGAATTGAAAAGATCACCGCCATCTGGGCGTTCTGTTTCTCCTGGACATACATTTTTTCAAAGTCTTCATCCACAAAATAATATTGAAGCGGACTATTTTCAGCAAATTCTTTCCAGGTATTCTCTATACTACTGATGGTTCTGGAATAATTTGAAGCAGCTATCCTGACTGAAATATAGCCCCACTCCATATTTTTATCCTGGAATTTAAAAATATAGGGTTCGATGGGATTACGCAGAGATTCAAAGTTGAAATTCTTAACTACACCAATAACTGGCAGATAATGTGCGGTATCGTCCCGGGGTTCAATAAATCTTGTTCTATCCAATTCTGATATTCCAAAATTTTTGACAGTAGTTTCATTTACAAGACAACCATCTTTATCGGTTGAAAAAGATTCATTGAATGTACGGCCTGAAACCAGAGTCATACCGTATGTTTCAAGATAGTTGTAATCAACCCAGTTCGTGCTCATCAGGAATGTCTCATCTTTTCTTCCTTCCAGCATATATCCGTTAGTATTGTTATTGCGTCCCGGAACTGCTGTTGAACTGGCAATGTTAATAACTCCCGGAATCTCCTTTACTGCTTCCTTAAATGATTTCATTTTTGTACCAAGAGCTTCCGCCCTGTTAATAACGATAAGCTGCTCTTTATTAAAACCGACGTCTTTATTAAGCATGTAACTTATCTGCTTGTACATTATCATTGTTCCAACAATAAGCAATATGGAAACAGCAAACTGGAAAACAACAAGAACCTGCCTTAAACGGCCATTTTTCATGCTGTTTTTCACGCTGCCCTTTAATACTTCATAAGGATTGAATGAAGAAAGGAACAGCGCAGGATAGCTTCCTGCCAGGAATCCGACAAATAAAGTGAAAATAAAAAGTGCAGGTATGGTAATCCAGTTCTTCAAAAGTTTCAATTCAAGCGTTGACCCAAGCAGATTATTGAAGTAAGGAAGACTTACTTTTATAAAAACCAGAGCCAGTATCAGTGAAATGAATGAGAGTATGAAGGATTCAGAAAGAAATTGAGTTATAAGCATTCCCCTTGTTGAACCTCCGATTTTCTTTATCCCGACCTCTTTTGCTCTCCGTGATGCCTGTGCTGTGGAAAGGTTCATAAAGTTTATGGCTGCTATCAAAATGATAAGAGCTGCAATACTTCCCATGATCTTAAGATATTTAGGATCAACGGGTTCTTTAAACTGCTGCCTTACTTCCGGTTCAAGGTGAATATCCGTAAGTTTCTGAGTAAAAAACTTGTACCTGTTCCCCTGTGATTCAAAATCACTTAAAGAGATTCCCATATATTTCTCCACTTCGGGTCCGACGTATTTAACCAGCAGGTCTGGTATTTTTGCATCAACAGTAGCAATGCTTGTGTTTGGTTTCAACAGCAGATAAGTACTGAAACTGTTACTCATCCATACCGGACTCTGTGACCTGGGATTGGTCATGAAAGAGGTTATGAGATTTGCTTTAAAATGCGAATTTCCGGGAATATCGGCATAAACTCCTGTCACTGTAAATCTTGCAGTATCGGATCCCACTTTTATAGTTTTATCAATAGGATTTTCATTGCCGAATATCTTTTTTGCCGTTGATTCAGACAATATCACTGTCCGTGGTGCATTAAGAAGATTTTCTGGATCACCTTTCAGCACAGGTATAGAGAAAAATTCAAAAAATGTGGAATCGGCTTCAATCATATCATCCTCTGTAAAAGTCTGATTTTCATATTCTAATATTGTAGGACCAACACCGTTCATTCGCAGGTAATTTTCAATTTCGGGAAACTCCTTTGCCATTGTAGGACCCATGGCTGCTGATGTGAAAGCTCCGACAATTTCCTGCCCGCCGATTTTGCCATTAAGGACCAGTCTGTGGATCCTGTCCTTCTTTACATTAAATCTGTCATAGTTGGCTTCATTAATTACATAAAGAGCTATCAGAAGGCTGCAGGCAATTCCAATAGACAGGCCAAGTACATTGATTATAATGTAGGTACGCTGTCTTTTAAAGGAGCGTATGCTGTGTTTGAAAAGATTGTTAAGCATTGGTTAATATTTAACTGGTTAATACTTTGAGGTATTTATATCTGTTTTACTTTTTACTCTACTTTAAGAGCTTCGGCCGGATTAATACCAATTGCCCGGTATGCATGGAAACTTATCGTAAAAAGGGCAATTACGAGTGCCCCGACTGCTATTCCGGCGAAAATCATGACATTCATATCTATCCTGTATGCAAACTGATTGAGCAGTTTTTCAACAATAATCAATCCTGCAGGTATTGCAATAACAATTGCAATCAACACAAGCAGCAGAAACTCCCTTGAAAGAGTATACATTACAGTAACAGGTCCTGCTCCCATGACTTTCCTTATACCTATTTCATTATACCGGCGTTCGGCCGAGTATGATGATAAACCAAATAAACCCAGACAGGCAAGAATTATAGCCAGAATGGTAAAGTATCTGAGCAACCCGGTAAGACGGATCTGGGATTTGTATAAATCATTATAATCCTGGTCAATGAAACTGTAATCAAGAGGATATTCAGGTAAGATTTCATTCCATATTTTTTCGACTGATTTCAGAGATGCAGTGATTTGGCCGGGAGTTAAACGGATGAGTATGTTCCTTAGATAACTTGTATCTGTAAGGGCAAATGCAATTGGTTCAATTAACTGGTTTGCTCCCCTGAAATGAAAGTTCTTCATAACTCCTACAATTCTGCCATTCAATCCCATGAAACTGAAGCTCTTCCCTACCGGATCTCCTATTCCCATTACTTTAACAACCTCTTCGTTTACCAGGAAGTTACCCAGAGTGTCTTTAGCAATATCAGAGGTGAAATCTCTCGAGAAATCGCGGCCCGAGACAAGCTCCATCTTCATTGTTTTCAGATAATCATAATCAACACCATTAGTTCCGATCAATACATTTTTGTCAGGATCTTTTCCTTCCCACCTGGCACCCCCCGAATTGCTTCCCATCATTACAGGGCTTAGCATTGAAGCTGAAACGCCCTGGATCAATTCATCTTTTTCAAGTTCTCTTTTGAGTGAATAGTACTTTGGTTTCATATTGTCGGCAAGAGGAATTGATATAAGATCATTTTTATCATATCCAAGATCTTTTTCCTGCAGGAATTTTAACTGAAGATACATGAAAACTGATGCAGTGGCGATAAGGATCGAAAGTGTAAATTGAACTATCACAAGAATCTGCCTTATTCTTCCACTGCTCCCCCCTGAAACCTTTTCTCCCTTAAGTACATCCACCGGTTTAAAGGATGAAAGATAAAAAGCAGGATAAACTCCGGATATCAATCCTGCAAGAAGTCCGACACCCGCCAGACTCAGTAAAAACTTAGTCTGAAACAAATCTGACAGACTGAAGCTCTTGCCCGAAACATTATTAAAAAGATCGAGTGACAACCCTACAATTATCATCGCGAAGGATAATGCTATAATAACCAACAACATAGATTCAAGCATGAACTGGACAATCATGGTAAAATGATCGGCACCGGCAACCTTTTTAATGCCGATCTCTTTTCCTCTCTGTGATGCTTTTGCAGTTGAAAGATTTATAAAATTTATGCAGGCTATCAGAAGTACGAAGATTGCAATAAGTGAGAATATATAGACAGCAATAACCGGACCTTTAGTCTCTTCATATCCGAACTGGCCGTGCAAGTGAATATCCAGTAAGGGAAACACACTGAATTTTGTAGTTGTCTCAGGAAGATTCTCCAGTACCACATCAGTGAGTTTCTTATTTATCAATTCCGGATTTGCCCCTTTTTCAAGAAGAAGATATGTAAATATTGAATTACTTCCCCAATGATCATTTACAGCTCCGATTTCTTTCAAAAATGAATAAGCAATCAATCCTTCAAATGGGAAAAGTGAGTTTTTTGGAAGATCTTTCATCACACCTGTAACCATAAATTCATACTGGTTCTCGAGCGTCAATGACTTTCCAACAGGATTTTCACTTCCAAAATACTTTTTTGCAAGCTTTTCAGTCAGTACAATAGAATGAGGTGAATTTAAAGCTGTCGCAGGATCACCCGCAAGAAGAGGCAATGAAAATATTTTCAACATGCCTGAATCAGCAGCGCTTATAGATCTTTCATAGAACACTTTATCTTCATTTCTGAACAGCATCCTGGGAAGCCACAGATGAATTCGTACCTGTTCTTTAATCTCAGGGATTTTCGCGCCCCATACTGGTCCGGCAGGATGTGGTGTTACAGTAACATGATATCGCCTGCCTGAATAAAACTGGTCTTCTTCAACCCTGTAAATATTTTCAGCATTTTTATTGAATTTATCGTAGCTCAATTCATCCTGAACCCATAGCAGAATCAGCAATGATGCAGCCATTCCGACTGCCAGACCAAAGACATTAATAAAGGTGAATCCTTTATGTCGTAAAATGTTGCGTATGGCTATAAGGAAGAAGTTTCTGACCATTGTTTACTGTTTTATTTACAGAACAATGACGATTTTCAATCTGACATGCTGCACATAAAAATTAAATTTTACGAATACAGCTTAAAAAAAACTTGAAAATGAAAGATGCCTTACCTTACAGGAATGGCTACCGGCTTTACTTTCTTCAAATAATTTCTATTGTAAAAAATAAATGCCGTAAGGGAAAAGAATGATAATAAAATGCCAATTGAATAAGAAATTTCAAACGGAAGTGAAAATCCTTCGGGTGCCAGCAGCAGGTAAGTGGTTGTGACAGCTGTCATGAATAATGCAGGAATAAGGGTCACCCAGTAAAATTTTTTTTCCTGGGCAAGATAAACCGTTATGGCCCAAAGCACTACCATTGCAAGTGTCTGGTTCGACCATGCAAAATAACGCCATATTATGCTGAAATCAATTCTTGTAAGAAGAAAACCAATTGTGAATAAAGGCACACTAATCAGCAGCCTGTTTTTTATGGGTCCCTGTTTATAGTTTAAAAAATCAGCCACAATCAGTCTTGCACTTCTGAAAGCTGTATCGCCTGAAGTAATGGGTGCAGCAACAACTCCCAGCAAAGCCAGCGCTCCTCCAACTTTTCCAAGCAGGGAATTTGAAATCTCATTTACAAGGAAAGCAGCATTACCCTGATTTGCTGTCATCACATCATTAAGCTCCCTGACTCCTCCATAAAAACTCATTCCAATAGCTGCCCATATCAAAGCGACAACACCTTCTGATATCATAGCACCATAAAAAATCCTTCTTCCGTACTTCTCATTGGTAATACAGCGTGCCATAAGCGGTGACTGGGTGGAATGGAAACCTGATATGGCGCCACAGGCTATCGTAATGAATAACATAGGAAAAACGGGAAAAACGCCTGCTTCACTATGCAAATTCCGGAAATTTGCAAGATTAAGTTCGGGAATACGGTAACCCTTGACGAACAAAGCTATTATAAGGCCTACAGCCATAAAGAAGAGAGCAAAACCAAATACAGGATAAATTTTACCAATTATTTTATCGATGGGCAACATTGTTGCAAGCACATAATAAATGAAGACTATCCCTACCCAGAAAGTCATTGAAATCAGGTGAGGCGTTAGTCCGGATAATATTTTTGCAGGACCCATAATGAATACCGCTCCAACAATGACCATAAGGATAACAGTGAAGCCGCGTATAAACTGCTTGGCCCACCGGCCCAGGTAAATACCAACTATTTCAGTGATACTCAAGCCATTATGACGGACAGACATCATTCCTGAAAAATAATCATGAACTGCTCCGGCAAAAACAGAACCGAGAACAATCCAGAGGAAAGCAACAGGACCCCACATGGCTCCTGCAACTGCGCCAAAAATAGGACCAAGGCCGGCAATATTTAAAAACTGTATAAGGAATATCCGCCACCATGGCATGGGGACATAATCCACCCCGTCAGTCATCTTATACGCAGGTGTCGTACGGGCAGGATCAATTCCTTCTATACGTTCGATAAATCTTGAATAGAATACATATCCAAGCACCAGAACAAGAATTGCTACAGCGAAAGTAATCATGAATGAAGTCCCCTTTTCAAACCCGTATCAAACTCACTATCAATCAAAGACTCCAGCCTTTCCTATATTCGTCCTTAAGAAATTTGTCAGCTTCCGGCATATTTGTAAAGCTGAATTTCTCAGGGCTCCATTTCAGTATCTGACCCGCAAGCTTTTCTTTAAGCTCAGGACGAATGGCAACATTGCCCAGGAGTACTGTTTCAGTAAGCGGTCCGGCCCACTCAAAGTCAGATCCTCCGGCAGCTCCTCCTTTGCAGGCAAGGATCCATTCCTCTTCATGTCCGGGGGATGAAGGTATTGAAGGTGCAGGAGCTTTATATGATTCGCGCAGTGATCTCGGGAGAATTTTGTCATCAAGAATCTTTCCCTTGTCACCAACGTATAGTGTTCCGCCGGCACCCATCTCAGTTCCTTCATCAAGCTCAGGTATTCTCATTGGCCTGAGTCCTCCGTCATACCATGTAAGACTTACCGGAGGCATATTCTCACGTGCCGGGAATTCATATTTTACGATAGAGCCTGAAGGATATGTTTCCTTGTTGACAAGTGTAGATACTGCCTGTACACTCGTAGGATATTTAAGCTTTAATGCACGGAATACAGGATCAAGCGAATGGCAACCAATATCACCAAGTGCTCCGGTACCAAAGTCCCACCAGCCTCTCCATGTAAATGGATGATATGCAGAATTATATGGACGCATGGGTGCTGGTCCGACAAATAGATCCCAATCCAGGTCTGATGGAATAGACTGAGTTTCAGGCGGTCGTCCGACTCCTTGTGGCCAGTAGGTTTTCAGTAATCCGTTATTTGGCCTGTCGGTCCAGACATGTACTTCACGAACCGGACCAATTACACCATCCCAGATCATCTCCCTGAGACGACGGGGACCGTCAGAAGCCTGTCCCTGATTTCCCATCTGGGTTGCAACTTTAAATTCCTTCGCAGCTTTTGCAAGTACCCTGGCTTCATGAACAGTATGGGTGAGAGGCTTTTGAGTATAAACATGTTTGCCTCTTTTCATTGACTCAAGGCTGATAACCGCATGAGTATGATCCGGAGTTGCTATGATAACTGCATCAATATCTTTCTGCTGATCGAGCATTAAGCGGAAATCTTTGTATTGTTTCGCACCTTTGTACATCCTGAAGATCTTTTGCGTCGGCTCTCTCCAGTCAACGTCACACAAAGCAACGATGTTCTCGGTTTTTGCAACATTTTCAAGGTTTACTCTTCCCATTCCGGCAATTCCGACACCGGCAATATTTAGTTTATCGCTGGGTGCAATATGCCCTAAACCTGATACAGCTTGACGGGGAATTATAGTCAACCCGGTAAGGGCTACAGCAGATGTACTGATAAATCCTCTGCGGCTGATGA
>JBBQJD010000146.1:0-8051 GCA_038325595.1 Bacteroidales bacterium
TTCATATGTGGTCGTTTTTGAAAAATATCACTCATGTAAAAATTAAAATGTTAATTTCGAAAGACAAATTGTTAACAACACCTGATTTTTTAACTTTAGGCACTCCAAACTTTAGTTCACTTTAGGCACTGATTAGTTACACAATATGTTATCCACTCCGCCAGTTGGAATATTTTTGTATCTTGTAAAGCGTTTTTAATTTCTAATAATTCTTTTAATATGAACGTTGATATACTGTTGGGACTTCAATGGGGTGATGAGGGAAAGGGAAAAATAGTTGACGCTTTAAGTCCTGATTATGACATTATTGCAAGATTCCAGGGAGGACCAAATGCAGGACATTCATTAGAATTCAATGATGTTAAGCATGTACTGCACCTTATTCCTTCAGGCATCTTCCATGCCGATAAACTGAATATCATAGGTAATGGTGTGGTTATAGATCCTGCAGTTTTTAAAAAGGAAATCGAAGAGCTTGGACCAGCAATAAATGAACTTACCAAAAGATTGATTATCTCCACCAGGGCAAATCTCATTCTTCCTTCCCATCGTATTCTTGATGCTGCCTATGAAAGTCAGAAAGGAATGACGAAAATCGGATCAACCCTTAAGGGAATTGGCCCTGCCTATACTGATAAGGCAAGTCGTAACGGACTCAGGGTCGGAGACATTCTCAGAGATGATTTTATGGAAGTCTACAAATACCATCTTGATATTCACTTAAATATTCTGAAAAGCTATGATTTCAAATTCAATCTTGAAGAATATGAAAAAGGATGGTTTGAAGGAATTGAAATGCTGAAGAAGTTCAGGATAGTAGCTACTGAATATCTTTTAAATGATGAATCACGCCGGGGGAAGAAAATACTGGCTGAAGGAGCCCAGGGAACAATGCTTGACCTTGATTTCGGATCATATCCTTTTGTAACATCATCAAATACTATTAGCGCAGGAGCCTGCACAGGGTTGGGCATATCACCAAAAAAGATAGGTGAAATTTTTGGGATATTCAAGGCTTACTGTACACGTGTTGGCAGCGGACCATTTCCAACAGAACTTAATGACGAAACAGGAGCCTCACTGAGAAATATAGGTAAAGAGTTTGGTTCCACAACAGGCAGACCAAGGCGTTGCGGATGGCTTGACCTTCCCGCCCTGAAGTATTCAATAATGATAAATGGCATCTCAAAACTCTTTATGACCAAGGCAGATGTAATGTCGGGGTTCGACAAAGTAAGGGTTTGCACATCGTATAAGGTTGGAAATAAGGAATTAACAGAAATACCCTTCAACAATGAACTGAAAATTGAACCTGTCTACAAGGATATAGATGGCTGGAAAGAAGATATTTCCTTAGTCAGGGATTATAAGAACCTCCCGGCAAACCTGAAGAAATTCATTGAGTTCATTGAAACTCAGACAGGAGTTCCAATAACAATGGTTTCTGTTGGTCCGGACCGCAAGGAAACTATTTTTAGAATAGCCGGATCTGAAAACCCGGTCATTCCCTGATGTACATCCAGGAATCAATCTGGACTGTATCCTGAAATGCATTAAGCCTTTCAAGAGCCTTACTAAAGCTATTGTAGCTCTCAGCGGCAACAAGCTCAAAATTACTGCCAGTCATCTTGATGATCTCTGCATTATGCCCCTGATTATTATATTCCGTCAGCAAACCCTGTGCATACTCGGGTGTTAGAAAGCTTCCGATAATGATATTGTATTTATTTTCCTGAGCAAGCCTCTCTTCGTCAGCTTTTCTTAAAGAATCCTGCCTGGCTTTTTCCAAAGCCATTAAATGATCCTGTGCATTTCGGAGAGAATCAGCAATGCGGATACTATCCTGTCTCGCTATCATTTCAGCAAGAGCTCTATCTTTTTTACCAAATAATCCCCAGCTTTTAAAATATTTGCACGAGGGCATGACTATAAGCGAAAGAATTAAAACTAAAGCTGATATCTGTCTCATAATTAATAGTTTAAGAGTTAGATTAAGGTTGATTAAATTGAATTTGGTTAAGGCCAATTAATCAAAGATACATATTATTGGAAACCAAACCAAATGATTAATTTTTGCTCCACGAGGTTAAAGTATTATGGATTTTGTATATTCGGCGTATCGGAAAAATACCAAACAATAATAAGTCAGCTGATGAAATCCTTAATACAGTTTTTTGAAGAGAGTGTTGAGAAATATAGTAATAATGTATATCTGTGGGAGAAGCCAAATGATAAGTACCAGGGAACAACATACGGAGAAACCCGAAAACAGGTTTATGAATTTGCAGCAGGACTGTTAAAGCTGGGAATAAAAAAAGGCGACAGATTAAGCCTGATTTCAGAAGGCCGTAACAACTGGGTTATTGGTGAACTGGGAATACTGTACACAGGTGCCATAAATGTACCTTTGTCAGTTAAGCTGCACCCTGATGAAATTAAATTCAGAATAAACCATTCAGGATCAAGAATGGTTCTTATTTCATCATTACAGGCTCCGAAGCTTAAAGATATACTTGCTGATTGCCCGACACTTGAAAAAGTCATACATTTTGATACCCAGGAGGAATATGAAAACAACGAAATACATTTCAACGAGGTAAGAAAGTCAGGCAGGGAATGGCTGGAATTGCCTGAAAATATGAATAGCTTTGAGGAACTGTTTAAAAGCATAACTCCTTCCGATTTTGCAAATATCTGCTATACATCCGGAACAACAGCTGATCCGAAAGGTATTATCCTCAAACATGGAAATTATGTTACCAATGTTTATCAGGCCTACAGTCTGATGGATATTCCTTCCTTTTATAAGACTCTTCTGATACTACCCTGGGATCATTCTTTTGGCCATACATGCGGTATATTCGCCTTTATGGGAAAAGGTGCAAGTATTGCGTCGGTTAAATCAGGTAAAACACCTATAGAAACGCTTCGTAACCTTCCTTTGTGCCTCAAAGAGATAAAGCCAAATCTTCTTATGAGCGTCCCCGCTATTGCTAAGAATTTCAGAAAGAATATCGAGAAGGGAATCAAGGAAAAAGGAATACTGGTTGAGATGCTGTTTAACCGCGCACTCAAAGATGCTTATTCCTACAATAAGGAAGGATGGAATAAAGGAAAAGGATTGCAGCGTTTTAAAAAGCCTCTCCTCGACCTTTATGACCGGATCTTATTCAGCAAGATACGTGAAGGTTATGGTGGTGAACTGGATTATTTTATCGGAGGCGGCGCTCTGCTTGAGATAGAATTGCAAAGATTTTTCTATGCTCTCGGAATACCAATGTATCAGGGATATGGATTGAGTGAAGCATCTCCTGTCATATCCTCGAACTCGACCAGCAGACATAAGCTGGGATCATCAGGTGCTCTTATAAACAATATGGATCTTAAGATATGTGATGATGATGGAAATGAAGTTCCTGTGGGAGAGAAAGGTGAAATAGTGATCAGGGGCGGCAATGTTATGCACGGGTACTGGAAAAATGAGGCCGCAACCAAAGAAGCTATCAGAGACGGTTGGCTTTATACCGGCGACATGGGGTATATGTCGGAGGATGGTTATCTTTATGTTCTCGGGCGTTTTAAAAGTTTGCTGATAGCCGACGATGGAGAAAAATTCAGTCCGGAAGGAATTGAAGAATCTATTTCCGAACAATCAAAGTATATTGATCAATGCATGCTCTACAATAATCAGAAACCATACACGGTTGCGCTGATAGTTCCAAATCAGCATGCCCTTAAATTATATCTTGAAGAAAAAAATATGACTGCTGATTCGGATGAAGGTATCAGGGCAGTAATTACTCTTATTGAAAACGAAGTTTTTGAATATCGTAACAATGGGAAATATGGGAACATGTTTCCCCAGAGATGGCTGCCGGTATCAATCGGCATACTGGAACAAAGCTTCACTGAGGACAACGGCCTGATGAATTCAACAATGAAAATTGTGAGAGGTAAAATTATGGAGAAATATCAGGATCTTATAAATTACTTATATACTCATGATGCCAAAGCTGTTACAAATGAAAGAAACATTGCCGAAGTGGAGAAAATGAAACTTGGTTAGACAAATCAAAAACTATTTTAATATTATTTTTTAAAATGAAAAAAGTCTTTCTTACGCTGTTAACGGTTTATATTTTAAGTGTATCATGTACACTTAATAATGAAACTAACTGGAAAATTACTGAAAATCCTATTCTTACAGAATGGGCATCCGATGTTGATCCGTTAAAACCGTGGCTTCAATACCCCAGGCCTGATATGGTGCGAAACGCCTGGATAAACCTCAATGGCATATGGGAATACGCAATAACTGCAAAAGATAATAAACCTGAAACATGGGATGGAACCATACTTGTTCCATATCCTGTTGAGTCGGCACTTTCAGGTGTCAGGAAAAGAGTATCTGAAAATCAGAACCTCTGGTATAAAAGATCTTTCAAAATCCCAAGGGTGTGGAATAGTAAACAGATCATTCTGAATTTTGAAGCATGCGACTGGGAGACCACCATTTGGGTGGATGGAAATATGGCAGGAAAGCACCGCGGAGGTTATGATCCTTTTTCATTTGATATTACAGACTTTCTTGCCGACCGGAAAGATCATGAATTGCTGGTCAGTGTCTGGGACCCCACGGATAAAGGATCCCAGCCCCGGGGCAAACAGGTTGCCGAGCCACGGGGAATCTGGTATACACCCACAACGGGAATCTGGCAGACCATATGGATAGAGCCTGTAAACGAATCATATATTTCTTCCTTCCGTACGGTAACTGATACGGATAAAGGAACAATCACCCTTAAAGCAGACGTTATCAACGATGAAGGCAAATCGCTGACAGCAACTGTAAAGAAAGACGGTAAAATAGTTGCTGAAGCAAATGTTCAGGCAGGTGCGGATCTTACTTTACAGATTGAAAATCCTGTTTTGTGGTCTCCTGTCAATCCTTTTCTTTACGATTTAACCCTTGAATTGAAAGAAGGAAATAAAACAATTGACGAAATAGAATCATATACAGGATTAAGGAAGATAACTCTTGGAAAGACTCCTGATGGCTATACCAGGATGTTGTTAAACAATGAATTTGTATATCAGAATGGTCCTCTTGACCAGGGATTCTGGCCCGATGGAATCTATACCCCCCCTACTGAAAAAGCCATGGTGTATGATCTTGAAATGACTAAAAAGATGGGATTCAATATGTTACGCAAACATGTCAAGGTTGAAAACAGGATCTTCTATTACTGGTGCGACAAGCTGGGAATTCTTGTGTGGCAGGACATGCCAAGTGGTGACAAGTATATAGGCGGAAATGATCCGGATATAGAAAAATCTACAGAAGCAACAGAACAGTTTGAGTATGAACTGAAGAGGATGATTGAAACAAAATATAACCACCCTTCAATAATAATGTGGGTTCCTTTCAATGAAGGATGGGGCCAGTTCGAGACTGGAAGAATCTCTCAACTGATTACTGACTATGATCCGACAAGACTCGTTAATAGCGCCTCGGGCTGGACAGACAGAGGGACCGGTGATGTCAATGATATCCATCATTATCCCGAACCTGTTGTTCCCCCTGCTGAGGAAAAGAGGGCCATAGTGCTTGGAGAATTCGGAGGCCTTGGACTTGGACTGGCGGGACATACCTGGGAACAGAAGAACTGGGGTTACCGTAACATGCAGGATACTATGGAGCTGCTTTCAAAATATGAGTTCTTCTATGACATGGTTCACAAGTTTGTAAAAAATGATGGCCTGAGTGCATCAATATATACTCAAACCACCGATGTGGAAACAGAGACAAACGGACTCATGACTTATGACAGGAAGATCAATAAGATGGGGATATCAAATGTCTATAATGCAAATCATAATATCATTCCTCCCTTCCTCATTTCAGCCGACAGCCTCTTTACAGCGAACTATGCTGCAATATTAAAAAATAGTAGACCGGGAGGTAAAATATATTACACACTTGATGGAAGTCAGCCAACTGATAATTCTACACTGTATACCGATTCTATCAGACTTCAGTCTCCTGCAACAATCAGGGCATTCACAAAATGGGAAGATGGAAAGAGCCGGATAATTTCATATGATATTGTGAAATAAAATCTCAGTTTCTTAAAATACACCTCATCAGAAAGCATGAATATAAAATCTCTCTTTATTGAGATTTTATATTCTCCCTAAAATATTTAAAAAAGCAGTAATTTCGCAACCAAATCAGGTTTTCCATTCAGTTATGAGTATTCTCAGCCATTTAAATCCTGCCTCAATGTGGATGTACTTTGAGGAAATATGCAATATTCCCCGTTTATCCAAAAACGAAGTAAAGATCAGAAAATACCTTCTGGATTTTGCAAAGAAGAACAATCTGGAATCAAAGGAGGATGAAACCGGAAACATATTGATAAGCAAGCCTGCTTCAAAGGGAATGGAGAACAGGAAACCAGTCGTTCTGCAGAGTCATATGGACATGGTTGGTGAAAAAAATGCAAATTCAAATCACGACTGGTCCACCGATCGGATAATTCCTATAATTGATGATGAGTGGGTCAGAGCAACCGAAACAACCCTGGGTGCTGATGATGGTATTGGAGTTGCAGCACAGCTTGCAATCCTGACTGATACCAGCCTCAGGGCAGGTAAGATCGAGTGTCTTTTCACAGTCGATGAAGAGTCTGGCATGACAGGTGCAATCAATCTCAAACCAGGTTTTTTTAGCGCCCGAACACTGATTAATCTTGATTCGGAGGATGAAGGCATCCTTTTTATCGGATGTGCAGGAGGAATGGATACTGTCGGAACAATAAACTACAAAGCTGTTCCTGCCGGAATCAATACCTCTGCTCTTGAAATATATGCCGGAGGACTCCATGGAGGTCACTCAGGGGATGAAATCCATAAAGGCTATGGAAACTCCATCAAAATAATGACCAGGATATTACGTCAAATTTCAGAGGAATATGAAATATCAGTTTCTGATTTTGATGGCGGTAATCTGAGGAATGCGATACCCAGAGAAGCCACTTCTGTAATAGTGTTCAGCAATGCTGACGGAGAAGAAATCAAAAAAATCATTATTGATCTTACAACTGCCATCCGGAATGATTATAGCAATATTGAACCTGATTTAATTGTCTCGGTAAAGGATGTGAAATCAGCCTCATGGGTTATGGATAGGGAAAGTCAGAAAAAATTTCTCGAAGCTCTGTACTGCTGTCCTCATGGTGCCCTGGCATGGTCAAAAGACATGGATGATCTGGTTGAAACATCCACAAACCTGGCTTCAGTTAAATTTTCGGGTAATGATACTATTAAAGTCATTACAACTCAGAGAAGCTCAATCGAACCGGCCAAACATAACGCGGCTTCCCTGGTTGAGTCCTGTCTTAAATTAGCTGATTCAGAAGTAGTTCACTCAGAAGGATATCCGGGATGGAAACCCGATCTTACTTCGGAAATACTTAAACTGACCAGGAAATCATATGTGAAATTATATGGAAAAGAACCGGTGGTCAGGGCAATTCATGCAGGTCTTGAATGTGGATTGATCTACGAGAAATTCAAAGGAATAGATATGATATCATTTGGTCCTACAATAAGAGGAGCACATACTACCGAAGAAAAAATTGAAATCAGGACAGCCCGGATGTTCTGGAACCTTCTGAAGGATGTTGTAAGTAACATGCCTGTCAGGCAATAACAGATTATTCGTAAGGTACGAACTCTTCCTTGCCTGCACCACACACAGGACAGATATAATCATCAGGTAATTCGCTGAAAGGAACTCCTGGTTCTATACCTCCTTCAGGATCTCCCTGATCCGGATCATAAATGTATCCGCAAACAACGCACTTGTACTTTTCCATTTTAATAAGATATCCGGATATTAATTATCAGTAACTAATCAGTGCCTAGAGTTTGGAGTGCCTAAAATGCCTAAAGTTAATAAATACAGAACGAATCAGCATCTTTTGTGCTCGGCGATGACATTTAATGCTTGTAACACATTTTGATTGTTTTTTATTGCAGTGTCAATA
>JBBQJD010000147.1:0-8005 GCA_038325595.1 Bacteroidales bacterium
GGAAAATTATCCCGACAGGAAATCAGGTTATAAGACAGGTGTTTATCTCTCGAATGTAATCGACATGACAGAACCATACCTTATTCCTCAGGATTATGGATTGAGATGTGATAACAGGTGGGTAAGGGTAACCGATGAAAAGGGAGTTGGTCTGGAATTTTCTGGTAATGAGCTGTTTAACTTTAGTCTGCACCCATATTCTTCTGATAACCTTACAAAAGCATTATATCCTTTCCAGCTTCATCCTGATGATGGAATAACTTTCAATCTCGATTATGCAACCAGTGGAGTAGGGTGTACTGCTGTATCCGTTTTCCCGGCATACCAGGTTATGCCACAACGATATGACTTCAGAACTACTGTGAGGCTGATAAGACAATAGATAAGCTTCAATACCCAACCAAAGGCCGTCAAGCTAAGAAGCCTTTAATAATTTTAGATATAAGTAGCAGAATGACAATATGTTAGTTTCCCATTCAAAAAGGAGGACTTGTCCCGCATCAGCGGGAGCCTGCCCCGCAAAAGCGGGGGGAAAGTTAACGACTTGTACATCAGTTGGATACAATATGCAGTAACGATTTAAATAGCTTAACTTCACGGCTATGCCAAAATGGGGGGCTTGACAAAAAAATTGAAAAAGTCCGGAATCAACTACTCCAATTCCACCTTTGCATACAGATTACTTGCAGAAAGTTCTACAGCTTTCTTAAGGTTCTCAAATGATGATTTTGTATCTCCTAATCCCTTATAACCCAGACCCTTCAATAAATATGCATTGGATATCTGAACCTGCTTTGCTTCACGTTCACCGAATTTTGCAAAGAAATCCACTTCAGTGTTTGTATTCATCCGTTTGTCGCCTTCTTCAATAAGAGATTTGAAATATTGTTCAGCTTTAGCTTTATTTCCCAGCTTTTGCATACTTAATCCCTGGTAGTACCTGGTGAAATCAGATTCCCTGGTTGCCTGTTCAGCTGACATGGCAAAATATGCTTTTGCCTTTGATTTTTTCCCCAATGCTTCATAAGCCAGTCCGGTAAAGTAATTGATCTGCGGACTTCTTGAATCTCCTGATCTGATTCCTGTGTTTTCGGGTGTTTCGGCTAATGAAAGAAACTGTTGCAAAGCCTGTTCGTTTTTCTTTTCAGCAAGGTATTTCTTTCCGAACAGAAGATGGGCATCCACAGTAATATCCCTGACTCTTGAACTTCCCTCACGGAAATGGAAATTACTTTTGTCAAGATACTGAACAGCTTTTTCTGACTCACCTGCAAGGTTCAGAACGATAATTTCTCTTACAAAAGAATCATCCCGCTGTTTGACTATGTCATTTTTACCTTCAAAAAGTTCTGATCTCTTTTCTACCGGAGTGTTGTTCATTTCATAGAGTGGATCCAGTTCTGCGTAGTAAACCGGATCGTCATTTTTAAATGACAGAGCTTTTTCGTATGCATTGATAGCTTTCGTAAGATCCTGTGAATGATTGTAATGTCCCCATCCGAGATTTCTCCAGGCGATTGCAAGTGAAGGATCCAGCTTTACAGCTTTTTCCCAGTTTTCAATGGCTCTTTCAGGCTGATGATCATAAAAAAGGTTTCCAAGATAATAGAAAGGTCTCGCATCCAAGGGCATGTATTTTGAAGCAAGATCCAGAACCTTCACATCCTCCATCCTGAAAGGGAATCCATAATCGACCGGAAGTGCTGATCCTGCCCTGAAGAATTTTTCAGCTTCATTCCTGTTTCCTTTCTTATCATTTATATAGCCCAGATAGTAGCTTACCATCTGGTTTTTGCCCTTGTAGCGAAGAAGTATTTCTTCTGCTTCTTCCTGTAATCCGTCGTTAAGATAACCGATGGCAAGCTCAAGATAATTCTGTTCAAAATCCCTCATTTTTTTCTTCAGGTCATCAAGAAGCTTTTCTGCTTCCTGCGAATTACCAGCAGTTTGTGCAATCAGGTAATTTTCATTCGCAGCTCTGAAATCAAGAGGATCGGTTTTTATCAGACCGGCAAGTGTGGCTTTTGCACCTTCAGAATCGCCTGATATTCTTTGTATTGATGCCTTTAAATTAATCGCACTGTTGTTATTAGCTCCTGTCGAAAGTGAATTTGAAACCTGATCCAGTGCTTTTTTGAAATCATTTTTTATGCAGGAGATCCTTGCAAGTTCAAGATATGCTGCAGTGTGATATGCATTATCCCAGGTTGCACGGTATAGAGTATCGATGGCTTCATCGTATAATTCCAGAGCCTTTAAGGTTAATCCCTGCAAAAACAGCGCTTCACAATCTGAAGGACGGGTGTAATCTTTTGTTAATCTTTTGATTGCAGTGCTGAAATTATTCCGGGCAAGTTCGTATTCCCCGTTTACAAGGCGGATGTTTCCTACTGCAACGTTGGTTCGTATGTCGGAAGGATCACGTTTTAAAGCCTCATTGAAATAATCCATCGCATTCAGTGAAGTATTATAGAACTGCCCTATGCGGCTGCCAGTAAGATACAATTCCTCTACAGTCTGCATTTTTTCAGGAGCTTCAGGCATTTTTACTTCCTCAGGAAGCTTCCCATTTTCCTTTTTATCCACCGGCTGATATGATACAAGAACTTCTCCGGTTTCAGAATTTGTCATTTCAGTTGAAAACTCTGTCATAACAATTGGTTCTTCAGTTTTGACTGATTGCACGAACGCAGTAACCGGGGAGATTTCGGTTACTTTCTCAAAAATCACCTGCCCTTTTCTTTTCAGAATAATTTTTGCCTTGCTGACTTTCTGGGTTGAATAATAACCAAGAAAAATGTTGTTGTCCTTTCTTTCTTCAAGGTTAACTGCACCATTCAGGTTGGCATATTTAAATCCCTGGATATCTTTAATCGGATACCAGTATTGCTTGAATGTTTTTACTTCATATGGTCTTATCCAGCTGTAATCAGGTTGATTATCGGAAAATGCACCAACCATAATTTCAACATATGGCCCGTCGTTTTCGGTAAGAGTGGCTTCAGTTGCCTGTCCTCTGGGACCTGATCCCCATTCCCATAATTTTGCACCTTTCACTATGTTATGATCACCTATATGTACGGTACCTGTTTCTTTTCCATGATCGTAAGCACCCATAAAATCTTCTTTCAGATCATAGGCAAAGAATGAATTCTGCCTGAGCGAATTTTTCCACCAGCTGATGTCAATACCCTTGGTAAAATCCTGTCCGTCATATACTTCTGTTGATATTGGCCAGTTGGTAAAGCTGTTTTTTGCATGGTATGTTGCAAACTGCACACTTGGTGGAAATATAACCTGGTAATCCTTGTTGGTATGTGCGGCCACATTTGCCCAGTATAAAAATGTATTTGTATACGGGGTGGAATTATGGATCTTAACCTCGGCAGAATAATATGATTTTCCGGGATAGGCAGTGATTCCTATGGTCCATCTCATCCTGTGACGCGGTTCTGTTTCACCTATCCAGATTGTTTTGCTTCCATCCTCATTCTCAGAAAGATCATAGTCCATTGGAAGGAAGGTCGATGCCCGGTGATGATGAATGACACACCATTCAATTCCTCCTGATACCCATGCGCCGAGCATACCTATATTCGATGGTTTTACAACATTGTTTTTATACAGGAAGTTGTAGCCATTGGTTTTGTCTGTTCCATAGTATAATTTTCCGCCAATCTCGGGTGTAACACATAGTTTAATATACTCATTTTCAAGAATCAGGGCTTTCCAGGCATGATCCTCTTTCTCATTCGATATCACGTCATTCATTCCGTAGGGATAAATATACTTGGATGCACCCTGGTATGATTCTCCTTTAAAAAACATTGGATTTTTATCGGGTGGATTCACCTTGTATGTTGGAATGACCCATTCCTGTTCCGACAATTGTACCTGTGCCTCAGAATTAAAAGTATTCAGCACTATAATTGTTAGTATGGTTATAAAAAACCAGACCGGTCTTACTGATCTTGTATTCATCTTAATTATTTTTTATAAAAATAGGAAAAAAAGTCTTGGACTCTGATTTACTCTGTAAAACTCTGGTAATACCTCTGTGAAAACAAATATTTTGAAGTAATGAAGGTCAAACAACCTCCTTCCTGAAAAATTCCAGGATTGTTACTATTCCTACGATAGTAATTGCCAAAGCAGCAATAAGTGCAATAGACACAAGATCATGTTGTCGCTTCAGAATGATTCCGATAAAGGCCCACACTACTGCAAGACCAATGAATGGATTATTGAACCTGTATATTGCAAGGGATGTAATAACTGCACCTGCTGTAAGCATTATAATGGTCCATAATTGTTCGGATATTCCAAATCCATTCCAGTTATAATGCACAAGAAGCGCGGTAACGTTTGCAATTGTAGCAATGCAGATCCAGCCAAGGTAAATACCGAATGAACCTTTGATGATGCCAAATGGCAGATCTTTAATTATTATATTTATATAGGTAAGAGTCACGAGCAGTCCGGCCATTATAAAAAGCGATAAGGGCAGCTTTTCGTAATGCCAGGCTACAATCCATAAGCCATTTAAAATACAGGATATTCCGAATAACCAGCCAATTTCCATGATAATTTTCTGGTTACTCCCGGTAAATTGTACAACACAATACCAGGCAAGGAGTATATATATAATTCCCCAGATTGAAAAAGTTATACCTGCAGGAACAAAGAGATTGGGATATGCATCGGAAAGTTCACCTGTTGTTTTATTATTCAACGGAAGCGCATTGGCGAGATAGTTCATCACTATCATCCCTGTGAATAAAACAAGATTAAGATACTTAAGCATGATGGGTGTTTTGAGTTAGTCAGGTCAAATATAATTATTTAGAAGAATACTTGCAATACAACACCCGCAAAAACCTTTTGAATTTCAAAGCCCCAAACACCCAGAAATCTGGCTTTTGTAATCTTCTTTGCGGTTAATGTATTTTAATGCATTTTTGCATTTCTCAATTTAACCCAGATGAAAATAATCTACCTCCTTTTTGCAATCCTTTTCACCGCTTGCTCTGATACCAGATACTCGGGAAATCCTCTCTTCGATGGATGGTATGCCGATCCTGAAATAGTAATACTGAAAGGTAAATACTGGATATTCCCCACATATTCAGCTCCCTATGAAGATCAGGTACATCTTGATGCTTTCTCCTCAAAGGACCTGGTGACCTGGAAAAAGCACAGCCATATTGTTGATACAACAGTAGTTAAATGGGCTAAATATGCCATGTGGGCTCCGGCAGTGGTTGAAAATGACGGAAAATATTACGTTTTCTTCGGTGCAAACGATATTCAGTCTGATTCTGAATCAGGAGGCATAGGTATTGCAGTTGCTGATAGTCCAGGTGGTCCGTATACTGACTATCTCGGGAAACCTCTTATTGATAAATTTCAAAATGGCGCTCAGCCGATTGACCAGTTTGTTTTTAAAGATGCCGGGAAATATTATATAATCTATGGAGGGTGGGGACACTGCAACATTGCTTTATTGAAGGATGATTTCACAGGTATTGAGCCGATGGCGGACGGGACATTATACAAGGAGATAACTCCGGGCGGATACGTAGAAGGCCCGTTCATGTTCATTCGAAACGGCAAATATTACTTCATGTGGTCTGAGGGTGGTTGGACAGGTCCCGATTACAGTGTGGCATATGCTGTTGCTGATAATCCCTTCGGACCTTTTGAAAGGGCAGGCAAAATATTGCAACAGGATCCTGACATTGCAACTGGTGCGGGACATCATTCAGTTTTGAATATTCCGGGTACTGATAAATGGTACATTATCTATCACAGGCGGCCACTTGACCAGACCGGCAGAAATGCCAGGGTTGTATGCATTGATAAAATGGAGCTTGATTCGGATGGGTCCATTAAACCTGTAAAAATTACGAATAAAGGTGTAGAACGTTATCGTTTGAAGGGAATATTCAATTGATGGTGGATAAATTTTCTAATACTTCCCTATTCCCAGCCAGATCAGGTATTGTGAAAGAAATTCAGGATTCATATCATCCCAGTTCATTGTGGAATCATATACGAAATTATACCTGGCTGCCTGCTGCGTGAACCATCTGTTTGCTTCATGCACAAAGCTGATATGAGCTTTATCGTTTTTTGCGGTGTAAAAGGCTATAGCCCTGAATCTTGGCTTACCTGCAGCTGACAAATCAACCTTAAAGGAAGAAATCCATAATAACATTGTTACAATTAACAGTATTCTTCTGGTTGATAAAGAATTGATCATATTTAGAATTTAAGGGAATCAGAAAACATTACTTCCTTAGTATGCCCAGTAGGAGGGACCTGCTTCAACAAAATGAACGGGTATATCCTTTACAAAGGTTTTTAGCCATTCTGCACAATATTCCATGCCCGCTTCTTCTGATGCAATATGACCAAGAAATATAACAGCTTTTTTCCTGCCCTGCGATACGGCATCCCTGGCATATTCATAAGTTTCCCACTGCTGTGATTCACCTGCAAGAACAACATCAGTATTTTCATCCTCAAGCAGCCTGATATGATACATGCTTCCGGGTGCACCCGCGGCCAATGTTACCTTTGACAACTTCATTTCCGGATCTCCGATAACATAAAAGGTATAATCAGGAAATTTACCTTTCAGGTCTTTCAGCAGACCCTTTAAATTTGTTTCAGGCAATATGAACTGATCAAGACGGCCATTGACTGCATATTTTTTCCAACCCAGTTTTACCAGCATTCCAGATTCAATTCCATCCGGCTTCATACTGTGGATATAATCATGGAAACGCCAGATAACCAGTTTGTTCTCTCTTATATAACGTTGTTTTTCAAGAAATACCTGATCATTCTTAAATTGCTCTGTCTCATCCACATGATTATAATAAAGAGGCTCGTGCACAATGATAAGATTACAATTTTTTTCAACAGCTGCCTTAAGGACTTCCATTGTGGCAAACATGCTTGTTACAATTCCTTTAACCTGTGTCTGAGGATCTCCCTCTTTGATAACATCAACTGTTTCCGGGAATTTCTGGCTTCCGGTATTTTTTATGATAGTTTCGATTACAATGGCAGCCGGATTATTCTTTCCTGTCACAGAATTCTGACCACATAGTGTGAAAAATGCGCTACTTAAAAACATTGCCATGAAAATAATTGTTAGAGTTTTCATAATCTGAAATGCTAAATTGAGATTAACCATAAAAGTAATGAAAATAGATAGAAGCATATTTTAAAACCTGATATTTATGACATTCCTTGTTAATTATCGTACTCATAGGTACGGATAATTAATTTGTTGTAACTAATCAGTGCCTAGAGTTTGGAGTGCCTAAAATGCCTAAAGTTAATAAATACAGAACGAATCAGCATCTTTTGTGCTCGGCGATGACATTTAATGCTTGTAACACATTTTTATTGTTTTTTATTGCAGTGTCAATAATGGATCTCAGGATGGCGAAGTTTTCAGCTGCACTTAATATTTTGAACTGTCCGGATATTTTTTGTTTAACCTTGACATTTCGGATGGCTCTTTCAGAACCATTATTATCAGGAGGAACGGTTGGATGATAAAGAAATGTAAAGACATGTCACGATATTTGGTAATCCGCTTTTGAAAAGCAATCATCTCTTTGTGCTTTGGATCCAACGTTTCGGACAACAGATTATCCAACTCTTTCTCCAAAAGAAAACGGGAATTGTTCGGATGTACTCCAAACTCTAGCTCACTTTAAGTACTGATTAGTTACAAAGTAGATAATTATATACTTACCACAAGCTTTTGAGTAAACATCGTGAGATCGCCCGATCCCATCTGTACAATATAGATCCCCTGCCTGAAGGTAATGGGAACCTTAAAATCATTAATTTCCGGTTCTATTTTATCCTCAAAAACAACCTTTCCGGCAAGCGTAACAATCCTGATAAAATTAAGTCCGAGGGTCGGATCATCTATCCTGATATTGACTGACTCATGTGCCGGATTCGGATACATCTTTACGGG
>JBBQJD010000148.1:0-7933 GCA_038325595.1 Bacteroidales bacterium
CTATGTTTATCACAGTTAATCAGGACAAAATTAATCAGGATGAAAAAAAGCACATATTGGTTTTTAATATCAGCTATTCTGTTTCCTTTAGTTTCACCGGCACAGGTAAATGAAAAAATCGATCGCGGCGTGGTTGCCCTGACACTGAACTCAGACAAGGTTTATGTTGGCTGGCGGTCCTTGAAAGAGGATCCGGAAAATCTGGCTTTTAACGTGTACCGGAAAGACATCGGAATCAGTGATTTTGAAAAAGTGAATCCGGCACCGGTAACACGGTCAACCAACTTTCTGGATTCAACAACTACAGGCGGTCATGGGTACATATATAAGATCAAAACAATCAGCAATAAGGTTGAAAGGGACAGTCCGGGGGAAGCTTATGTCTTTACCCTTGAGGGTAATAAGCCTTATTATTCAATAAAGCTGAAGGATAATGTCGAGCTTAAGCGAATAGGGATTGGTGATCTGGATGGAGATGGAGCTTATGATTATGTCATTCAGCATCCCGATTTTAATGTGGATCCGTATCACCGGCCGGGTTATTGGAAACGCAGTCCGGAACCCTACAAACTGGATGCCTATTCCTCGAAGGGGAAATTTCTATGGCGTCACGATATGGGCTGGTCCATTGAAACAGGCACCTGGTATTCGCCATACATGGTATTTGATATCGATGAGGACGGTAAAGCCGAAGTTTATGCAAAAGCAGGGGAAGAAGATCCGCGTGAAATGGATGGTCATGTGATGCAGGGTCCGGAATATCTTGTAAAACTTGACGGGGAAACGGGGACGCTGCTGCAAAAACGGGACTGGCTCATGAGGGAGGGATTTGATTCGTACAACTACTGGAACCGGAATTTTCTTACCGTTGGTTATCTCAATGGATTGAACCCTTCACTGATAATGCAGAGGGGCACCTATACCATCATTAAAACCACAGCACTGGATAAAAATCTTTCACCGGTCTGGCAATGGGAAAGCACCGGCAAAGATGCAGGTTACAGGGGACAAGGCGGACATGCAATAATGACCGCGGATATTGACCTGGATGGAAAAGATGAGCTGGTGGTCGGAACATTTGCACTTGACAATGATGGTACACCAATGTGGCGAACCGGGCTGGGGCATAATGATGCCGGATATGTTGCTGATTTTCTCCCCGACAGACCGGGGTATGAAATATTTTATGGAATTGAATCGCGATCAGCAAAAAACGGTGTTTGCCTGGTGGAAGCCGCAACCGGTAAAATAATCTGGGGCTATGAAGGAAGCACCAATCATGTTCATAGCCAGGGAATGGTGGGGGACCTGACTCCCGATCATCCGGGGATAGAAGTCTATGCCGGTGAGGCCAAAGGCGGCGACAAGTTCTTTTTATATACGGCACAGGGAAAGAGGTTGTCGGATAAAAACCTGTGGGGACTCGATCCACGTGCAGTATGGTGGGATGCCGATGTACAAAAGGAAATTGTTTATCAGAATAAGGTACTCGAATTTAACGGTGAAGAAAAGTTAACCATAGAAGGTAATCTTCTGATCGTGGCTGATATTATTGGTGACTGGCGGGAAGAAATTGTTACCAGTCTGCCGGGGGAACTAAGGATTTATTCTGCTAATACCATGGCTGATACCAAAAAAACCTGCCTGATGCAGAACCATTTGTACCGGATGGCAGTAGCTGATGCAACAATGGGGTATTATAATTCTCCACAGATAGGGTTTAAATAGGGTAGCTTCCCGATACCGAAATCAAGATAAAAGACAAAAGTCACAAGACAAAAGACAAAAGTGCGACCATGGTATCAACTTTTGTCTTCTTTCAAAACTTTTGTCTTTTGGGGGGTAGATAGCCCCGGGGGTGAGGGAGTTGGGGAGTTGATACTTCCGTAAGCCTACTTTCAAATTCTTTTCAAAAACGCCCTTGGTATCTTGAGTATCAGATTCTGATCCAACCTGTCAATTCTTACAATAACCCTGTTATGGCTTCCGATTTTAATCAATTCACCTGTCAGTCCAACAAGAGAACCACTTACAACTTCAACGTTATCACCCGTGGCGAACTTTTCGCTCGAGACTTCAATCTCGGCATCACTGTTTACAAGCAGTTTGAGATTATCTATCTGTTTACATGGTATAGAAACCGGCTGTCCTTCGAAAGAGATGAACTTGACAACTCCGTTTACCTTGTATACATTTGGAAAACACTTTGGGTTTGTCCTGACAAAAATATAGGATGAAAGCAGAGGCTTTTCAACCATCTTTTTGCGGTCGCTCCAGATTCTGTACGTTTTCTGCAGGGGGAGGAAAGTCTCAATTCCATCTTCTGTAAGTCTCTGATATACCAGCTTTTCTGCCCTTGGACGGGTGTAAAGGGCGTACCATTTATCTTCTGGTTTCTTTTTCTGGTTGTGCAGTTTTTCTTCACTCACAAGTATCTCTTTCTCTGCCATTGCTGCATTTTAAAAATTTCGGAACAAAGATAATTCTTTTTGTTTTTATTGGGGCGATACCCGGGACCCTAATTAATTACATTCTTTTTCCTGCTGATTTTTCTCCCGCTCTTACTCCCCCTTCTGGGGGTTGGGGGGCTGATATCCCGTGGGGTGTTGGGAAATTGAAAATCATTCGTATGCCGTATGCCGTATGCCGTATTCCGTATGCCATATGCCCATAAGAAGATAAAAGACAAAAGTCACAAGACAAAAGGACAATCATGGTATCAACTTTTGTCTTTATACTTTTATCTTTTGTCTTTCCCTTTTGATTCCAAGCTCTAAGGCCCACCAAATGGGTGACTGAGACTCCGCTCTTACTCCCCCTTCTGGGGGTTGGGGGGGGCTGATATCCCGTGGGGTGTTGGGATATTGAAAATCATTCGTATGCCGTATGCCCTTTTGCCGTAAGCCGTATGCCGTATGTCGTACGCCGTATGCCCATAAGAAGATAAAAGTCTTCTTTCAAAACTTTTATATTCCCGCCGTAGCGGGATCTCCGGGGTTGGGGGGCTGATATTTCGGGAAACAATGAATATTATTCTATATTTGATCGTAATATTCTGAAATGACCACTCTGAAGAAAACCATATACCTGGTATTATATATAATCATATGGAATACGAATCTATATTCCCAGGTTGTACCTCATCCTGTAAGTAATTATGGAATTTACGAATTCCTCGATGAACTTGCCAATAGTCAGATAATTCATATCAATTCAGCTGTAAAGCCTTATTCAAGACTTTTCATTTCACAATGTCTGCAGGAGGCTGAGAAGAATATCGATAAGCTTAATCTGCGTCAACAGAAAGAGCTTGAATTCTACATGATGGATTTCGGTAAGGAGTTTAATAAAGGTAAGGAATGGAGCAGGCGGAGAGATCTGTATTATTACAGCGATGAACTGTTTTCGCTTACCATTAATCCTATCTTTGGAGGTGAGATATTCAATAACTCTGCAGGAAATGCAACATACTGGCGCAATGGCGCTGAAGCAAGGGGATATATAGGCAAATGGGGCTTCTATGCTTCACTTCGTGATAATCATGAGAAACCCATGCTTGGGAAAAAAGAATATCTTACCCGCAGACAGGGAGGGCACATTAAAAACAGCACCGACTGGAGTGATATGCAGGGAGGGATCTCCTTGTCATGGAAATGGGGTGATGCCGCACTTGCCAGGGAAAATAATCAATGGGGAAATAACTACCATGGTGCAAATATTTATGGCGGCAATAATCCGGCTTTTATGCAGCTCAAGCTTCATATTTCACCGGTGAAATGGTTAGACTTCAACTATTTTCACGGATGGCTGAACTCCATGGTTGTCGACAGCGCCGGCTCATACTGGGTAACAAACAGCTTTGGCACGGATTACCGTGAATCGTATCATAAGAAATATATCGCTGCCAACATTTTCACCTTCACTCCTTTGAAAAATCTGAATGTATCAGCCGGAAACAGCATTGTCTACAGTGATGAGAATATCAATCCGGCCTACCTGATGCCTTTATTCTTTTACAAATCCATTGACCACTCGCTTACATCGGGTATAGATAATATGAATTCCCAGATGTTTCTCGATATCAGCTCGCGGCAGATCAGGAATCTTCACCTCTATGCAACAATGTTTATTGATGAACTTTCGGTAAGCAGGTTTACCAAAGATGATGAATGGAATTTTTTTAGTCATAAAGCCGGTTTCCGCCTCAGCAATTTCCCTGTTCAGAATCTTTCATTTACATCAGAATTCACATATACTTATCCGCATACCTTTCAGCATTATGTCCCCACCCTGACATTTGAGACTGCAGGATTCAACCTTGGACATTACCTGAGGGATAACTCTAAGGAATGGTATATTGCACTTGATTACCGTCCCATAAGAGCATTAAATATTAACTTATTTGTCTCTGATGCCAAACGCGGTAAATACTATACCGAAATGGGTGGCGACCGTTTAGGTGATCCTCCTCTGGATACAATTGAGTGGCATGATTTCTCGTATGGATTGAAAGCTTCATATCAGATTTTAAATGATCTTTATACCTGGGGATCGATAATTTCAGGTAATATCAGTGGTGACAAAAGGTGGAGCCCGGAGTACTTTTATGGAATTAAGAATAATTTCAATTTCGGAGTGAGTCTGGGATTTTGACAAAGCTGATTTCCGTGGTTTGTATAGCCTGCCTCTCCCCAAACCCCTAAGTCAATAATACCTCACCCCAACCCCCGACGCTCCTTCGTCGGTCGGGGCAGGCCCTCTTCAGGAGCGAGAGGGGCTTAACATTCGAGAAAAAAGTGCCTTAGTTTTTGGAACAAAACAAAAATGTAATAAACACAACAATATGATAGATTGGAAGTTACCCCCTCCCACTTCGGGGGAGGGGGACAGGGGGAGAGGCCAAGCATTGCTTCACCCGCTTCACGGGCTCGCAATGACGGTGGATGAAAGGTCCTTTTACTTTGCCGCTTCGCGTGCTCGCAATGACGGTGAACGGAAAATAATTAGTCTAAAAGTTGCTGAGGGCAGCCAATGCAACTATAACCTGAACAATTCGGTCTATATATTGAGATTTACTAAATTATTTGTTTATTTTCACCGGCGTTAACTGCTGGTGACCTGACATCATGAAAGTACGAAGATTCCGGATAATAACTCTGATAGCAGATATTGTCATTCTTGCTATATCCTTCCTGGTATTTGTATGGGTCAAGCCGGCCAGTCTCCGCACATACCTGCCTTCTCACAGTACTTTCTTCGTTGGCCTTGCGATGATCTGGATAGTCGTTTCATTAATGAACGGGAAAATGCATCGCGGGAAGATCATCAATTTTTCCACGCTTTTTTCACATGTCCTGGTAAGCAACATCATTTCACTCTCCATCACTGCCCTTCTGATGTATGTTTTGCGGAATGAATATTATTCAAGAACGATAGTACTTGGAACAGCATTGCTCGCTACATTCCTTGAACTGATCATTGGCACGGCATACGTTGCATATAAAAAAGCAAGCCTTCAGGATCTTGAGAATGATGAAAGATGGAACAGCTTCCGGAAGCCAACTGAATATGAGCTTGTCCAGAGACTGAATTGTAACGGACATCGTGAAAAAATAGAGGGTAAAGTAAATCCGGCCATAACAAAGGCAATTATCAATGAATGCGGAATAGAGATAGCGGAAGCTATGATTAAAATGGCTGGTCCGGCTCTTACTGACCGTACTGCCGTACTATCGACAACCACTACCTTCAATATTCTTAGTCTTCCTGATAAAAAATATAATTATATCATTAATCTGCATAAGCTTAATGATATAAAAAAAATGGATGAGTTTATTGATGCAGTCAATAAAAAACTGGATCCCGGTGGTTATTTTTTCTGTTGTGTGGAGACAAAAGATCAAAGGAAAGCCCGGTTGCTGAAGAAGTTTCCTCCAGTGCTCAATTACATATTATATTCATTTGACTTTGTTGTAAAAAGGATCCTGCCCAAACTTAAGATGACACGAGGATTGTATCTCTTCCTTACACGAGGTGAAAATGCTGTTATATCGCGTGCTGAGGTTCTGGGACGCATTTCACGCGGCGGATTCAGGATCAGGCAGGAATCATTTATCGGGAACAAGCTTTATGTTGAATCCAGAAAATGGGGTGATCCCTTCCCTGCAAATGAAAATATCGCCAGTCCGCTGATAGCTCTTCCACGGATCGGCAAAAATGGCAAGATCTTAAAGGTATACAAACTCCGCACCATGCATCCGTACTCGGAGTATATACAGAGTTATGTTTACAGGATAAACGATCTGGGTGAAGGAGGAAAATTCAAAAATGATTTCCGTATAACATCATGGGGATCCTTCTGCAGGAAAGTATGGCTTGATGAACTTCCCATGATAATCAATTTTTTAAAGGGCGATATGAAGCTGGTAGGCGTCCGGCCACTGAGCCAGCATTATTTTAAGCTTTACGGTAAGGAATTGCAGGACAGGAGAATAAAGTACAAGCCCGGCCTGATTCCGCCATTCTATGTAGATATGCCTTCCAATCTTGATGAGATTCAGCTGTCTGAAATGAAATATCTCGATTCCTTCGATAAACATCCGTTCCTCACTGATTCAAGTTATTTATGGAAGTCGGGGTGGAATATAATTTTCCGCAACGCAAGGAGTAAATAGAATCTACAACTTTTCACAGACTTTGTTGTTTATCTGTGGTGAATTATTTAGCCTTAATGTTCCATTACTAAATATTCTGATTCCCTTGTAAAGAATGCATGTTTTTAATTATAAAGAAAACTATTACCTTTGCCACATAATAAAAAAACAATAAGATGGCCGAAAAAACAAGATTCTCTGATAGCGAACTGGAAGAGTTCAGGGAGATAATCCTCAGCAAGCTGGATAAAGCCAAGAAAGATTATGAAATATTGAAATCCAGCATAACGCATGAGGAAAGCAATGATACAATGGATACCTCTCCCACTTTTAAAGTTCTGGAAGAAGGAGCTACCACTTTATCAAAAGAGGAAGCCGGCAGACTTGCTCAGCGTCAGTTGAAATTTATACAGCATCTTCAGGGTGCACTTATAAGGATTGAGAATAAAACTTACGGTATATGCCGTGAAACAGGAAAACTCATTTCTAAAGAAAGACTCCGGGCCGTCCCCCATGCTACCCTCAGCATGGCAGCCAAAATGAAGCAGAAATAAGGAAAGAGTATCAGAAAATATTTAAGGAGCTGATTCTGAAATGAGTCGGCTCTTTTTCGTTTTCGGGGCTTTTCAGTCGGGGCATCCGGGTGGATTAATCAACTATTTTTTGTTGTTTTATACTTTATGAAACCAGGTATATTAACATGGATCCTTTTGCTGCTTTCCTGCAGCTCAATTATTGCACAGGATGCTGATACCCTGAAGTATGAGATACTGTCTGCCAATGATTTCGAGATTAATTACAAGAAGGAAGACAAAGCCATCCTCATCGATGTCCGTGAATTTTTTGAGTACCGCAAGTCACGGTTGAAAAATGCCTTAAACATCCCTTCCTCGGGAAACCTTGAATCTGCTTCAGATACCATCAGCAGGGATAGTGCACTGTACCTGTATTGTACATCAGGGTTCAGGAGCAAGAGGGCAGCAGCCTTTTTCGGGAAGCAGGGATTCAGTAAAGTTTATTCACTTGAAGGCGGGATTAAGGGATGGAAGAAAGAGGGAAAGCCAATCGAAAAAAAGCGCATTCGGAGACGGGAGTGAGGGATTGCTTCGTCGCACTGCTGCGCAGTGCTCCTCGCAATGACCGTGACAAAAGTATCTTTCTTCCACCGTCATTGCGAGCCCGAAGGGTAATACAAAAAGCACCTTTCATCCACCGTCATGGCGAGCCCGAAGGGTAATACAAAAAGCACCTTTCATCCACCGTCATTGCGAGCCCGAAGG
>JBBQJD010000149.1:0-7856 GCA_038325595.1 Bacteroidales bacterium
AAAAACTTTAGAATCAGAAAACAACAACTTATTTAATCTTATTTCTGGTAACCTTTCAATGGTGATTGATGGTAATACCGGTTCAAGGATTATCTCTCTCAAATTAGAGGATGAAGAAATACTTGGCACTAATGATTTGAACACCAGAATGTATGGTTCAACCCTTTGGTTGAGACCTCAGGGAAAATGGATGAGCCATGAGATACTCGTGGCTCTTTTTCCCAAACGATCTGAGAATAAGGTGCAGTATATAGAAGTTTAATTAGTCATAATTTTATTTTTTATTAGAATGATTTATAGAAAGTTATTGCCTCTACTGGTATCAATATTGTTGATATCAGGTATCACTCAGGCACAAACAGGCAGATGGGAAAAAGATATCTCAGGTAAAAACTGGAGCCTCTGGCTTGATAAAGCTGCCTTCTTTTACAATGATGATCTCTATCTGCCCCCGGTGGATGTATCCAAATTACAAGTAAATCCTCCAACATGCGGATGGGATAAGCTTAGAACAAATAAAACGATCTCTGTTAACGTCCCCGGTACCGTTGAAGAACATTTCTGGGGTGAGATTGGCGGAGCAGTTCAGGATACAAATGGCAATTACATCGGGGTATCGTGGTGGAGTAAAAAATTTCCGCTCGACGCAAGCCTGAAAGGTAAAAGAATCACCATAACATTCCAGTCAGTTAATCTTCGTGCCGAAGTTTTTGTTAATGGCAAACTTGTTGGTTATGACGTAATTGGGAATACACCATTTGAAGTCAATGCTACCAATGCGGTTGTATTTGGAGGTGAAAACCAGCTGGATGTTCGTATTACAGATCCTGTTGGCAACTTCACTTGGGACGATAACATTCTGATGCGCTGGGGTAAAAATCTGGTGCCGGCAGTTCATGGTTTCGGTGGAATAACCGGTAGCGTAATTGTCCGCGCTACAGATGCTGTGAGTGTCAGCGACATTTATGTACAAAATCAGCCTGATCCGAAAAAGGTCAATATTATTGTTACTCTTGACAACTTTACACGCGCTGCTCAAAACGGAACACTGGCTGTCAGCATACATGAAAAGGGTAATCCAAATGCGGTTGTCTGGAGCAAAACCGTTCCTGCTGCAATTACCGGATCATCAAAGGTAATAACTGTACCGGCTTCTGTACCTATGGCAAAACTATGGGACCTGACAACAAATGAAGAGGTAAGAGCGACAAACTTATATGAGGCCTCAGTTAAATTTACAAGTAACGATAATAAAATTGTCGATAATAGTTCTCAGCGCTTTGGATTCCGCTGGTTTGATGTTGGTGAGAAAGATGGAGACAAACGTTTTTACCTTAATGGGAAAAGAGTCTTCATAATTTCAGCAATGACAAGAGGCTTCTGGCCAAAAAATGGAATGTTCCCTACGCCTGAGATGGCAAAACGTGAAATAGATGTTCTCTATGACCTTGGATTTAATATGATGAACCTTCACAGGGCAATAGGTCCGCCACGTGTATTTGATTATGCTGATTCTGCAGGGATATTTACATATCAGGAACCAGGCGGATACCGAGTTACAGCGAACAGGATTGATAAAATTGATGGACCCGATGAACAGGCTTTTGAATGGCGCAGGGAAAAACTCAGGCGAATGATCATAAGGGACCGCTCATTTCCTTCACTGATCATAGTCAATCTGAAAAATGCTGAAACAATTCCACCTTCAGAGGATGATAAAAAAAACATGTTGATGGTCCATGAACTTGATCCGACAAGGATTGTCACCTATAATAGCGGTAATGACAAAAAAGATCCACTCATAAATTACTATATCGACAGGCCTGACGATCCATTTGAGCTGCATATGCTTCCACTGAATCCTTCATTGATAATTGGCGGCTGGTGGGATCATCACCATTCCTACGCATATTCGGGTTACACAGATGATATGTATCGCAATCCAAAATTCTTTCACAGGGGAGTCCTTAATGCCGAGAGACTGACCCTCCCTAAAGATTCTCTCTCCCCTTTGAATAAAAAGAAAGTATTATATTTTGGTGAAGATGGTGCATTCGGAACAATGGTACGTTTGCAAAAGATCAAGGAAGAGCTTGATAGTACCGGAGCTACAGGATTCAGGGAAATGGAGCACATCGACTGGTATAATGCCTATGATAAATTCCTTGATGAAACAGGTTTCCGTAAAGCCTATGCCAATGTTGATAGTTTAACAATGAGCTTAGGGCGTAACATGCATTATTTCCATGCACGGACTATTGAAAATTTGAGAATGGGCAATATTGCAGATGCCTATACAATAAACGGCTGGGCCTCAGGGGCTACGCGTACCGATCTTGTTGATATGTACAGAAATCCAACGGCTGATGCTTCAATAATCCGTCATTATACACAGCCGCTTTATATTGCTGTAAAACTGCGTAATAAAGTTGTACCTGTTGGAACTGCCCCTATAGTTGATTTCTACATCATCAATGAGACCGATCTTAAGGGTAAGCATACACTGAATGTTGATTTTAAGGATTCTAAGGGAAATATTTTATTCAGCAGCAAATATCCTGTAGTTGTTAAAGGGGGTGAAGTATTTGGGCAGATGCTGGTTGAGAATGTTAAAATGCCAGCTATAAAGCTATCGGGTTACTACAGGGTACGCGCAACACTTAGTTCAGGTGAGATTAAAAAAACTGATGGCTCTGATGATGTGTATGCAATTGACCTGAATGATACCAAGGGGATAACCGGTACTATTGCAGTCCTTGAAAATGACAATATAATTTCTGATTTTCTTGGCAGGACAAAAAACATCACTGTTAATTCTTTCACAGCAGATAGCCCGAAATCAGATATAATCATAGTTGGCAACTCTGATTTTGCTTCAATCAGCCCTGAAACTATCCGGAATATCTTTCAGAGAGTCCAAAATGGCACTAATCTCATTGTTCTTTCAAATGCTGAAAAATTTGCACAACAGATTAACAATACTCTAAAAACCCGGCCTGTTGTTTTTAATGGCGGGGGAATGATAAATCTTCCAACAGGAAGATTATTTGTCGGCCTCCACCCACTGCTTACCGGTCTTCCGCAGGGCCAGGGTATGAGCTGGGAATATCAGTGTTTTTATAAAGGCTCAAAAATGGGAGAGCCTGCACGGGTATCGGGTATAAGATTAAATACATGGGGTTCGGAGCTTGTTGTAGGGTTGAACAATCAGGCCTCAAAAGAAATTATTTCAGCCCTTTCATGCGTTCCGGTTGGCAAAGGGAGAATAACATTATCCACTCTCAATATGCTTCCACACCTGGCAAGTAGTGAAGCTAGTGCTGTTGTAGCCAAAAAGCTCTTTCTCAACCTTTTAGTTTATTAATTTTATTTAGTCAGATTATGAATAATAATATAAAGTTCGACATCACAAAGCTCAAAGGGAAATTAGGAGCTATCCGCAATTGGATGAGCGATCATAATCTTCCTCCACGAATGGCATTTTACCTTCTGGGAATAATATCAACTATCTGGTTTCTTTTCAGAGTTATTCCCAAACCCTCGCGGGCAGGTTATCCCTGCATGAAAGTTGCAGCTCCTTTTATGTCAGGATTTGTTCTATATCTTCTTACTCTTGGTGGAATTATGGTTGCTCTAAGGAAGGCAAGGCAAAATATATTCCGTACCAGGTATATTGCTACCGGGGCTTTTTTATTTGCTGCTGCCGGAGGGATGGTCTTTACACTTATTCAGGGGAGTCAGAATGCTAATGCATTGGTGCAGAGTCAGAATAAATTAGCACAGGTATCTACCGGGCCGGATGATGGTCCGAACCAACCTATAGGAACAGGTGTCGGAGTGAATCCGGGCAGGGTAATATGGGCCTGGGACGTAAAAGCTACGAATGAAAATTGTATAAATAATTTTTATTCATCGGAAAATACTAATCAGCAAGTTGTAAGCCAAATGTTCAATCAGTCGGTCCAAAAACTTTCAGAAAAGAATAATTCATCAGAATCATGGGATGAGTTGTTCCGAAATTTTAATTACAGAAAGAAAAATATAGATAAAGGTTATACTCAGGGTGAAAAAATATTCATAAAGATAAATCAAACATCAACAAACTCAGAAACATGCCAAACAAATCCGTATATAGTTCTTGAGATATTAAGACAACTCGCAAATGTTCTTGGAATAGATCAGGCAAATATTTCAGTTGGAGACCCACAGAGGCAAGTTAATGTGAATAATTATGAAAACTGGGTTGCTGAGTTTCCAAATGTCATTTATGCTGACAAAAGATCTTCAGACAATGGACGTACTCTTATTCACCCTACTTCTAAAGAACTTGTTTTTTATTCTGATAAAACCCAGTCTGACAAAATATATGATATTATGGAAAATGCTGATTACCTTATTAATGTGGCTAATCTCAAACCCCATAGCTTTGCCGGCATAACTCTTACGGCAAAGAATCATTTCGGTTCTCAGTCACGACAAATGGCACGTCATCTTCATTATTCCCATGTAATACCGATGGTAAGAGGTAATCCCTCAAATTCAGGATACCGAAAATATCGCGTAATGGTTGATCTTATGGGTAGTAAATATCTTGGTATGAACACTTTGCTTTACGTTGTGGACGGCTTATTCGGAGGAGGATACGGAGAAGGAGGACCACCCGTTAAGTATTTCAGTACTCCTTTTAATAATGACTGGAGTAATTCAGTTTTCATTTCCCAGGATCAGGTAGCACTTGAATCTGTTTGCTATGATTTTCTGAGAACGGAATGGAATGGTTCTTATACACATGATAAGTCTAATGCCACGTACGAAACAATACCAAACATACGGGGGGTTGATGATTACCTTCATCAGGCGGCTGACAGTACTAACTGGCCTGCAGGGATAATATATGATCCTGATAACAGTGGTAAACCATTAGCCAGCCTTGGTATTCATGAACATTGGAATAATTCAGAGAAAAAGCTATATTCACGTAACCTTGGCAAATCATATGGCATCGAGTTAATTTCAATTCCTGAATCACTTGAAAAAATCGCTAAAAAGGCTAAGAGAGCAGCGAAGTTAAACCCTGCAACAATTATAAGCCCGGTAATCTCCGAAAACAAGCCAGCTATTGTTGTAGATGAAGTCCAAAGTGAAAATTCAGTTTCAGAGTCAAAATCAGGGAAGGGAATTACAGTGATCAAACGACCTTTTAATGAAGGATTCAGGGCAAAACAATTTAATTCAGCCATTGCGGGCGCAAACGGTGTAATATGGTTTACTACAGAGTTGGGACTGGCAAGTTTTGATGGGAAAAACTGGACACTGCACAACTCAAACAGCAAGATACCCACTCAAAATCTGAAAATTATTAACAATAGAAATGAACTATGGATCGCTACACCACATGGAGTGACGGTAAGCACCATCCCAATAAATGATAATTCTAATGTAACTACTTATAATTCAACAAATTCAACTATTATTAGTGATAATGTTCTCGCAGTTGCCACAGGTAGGGGTTTAGTGTGGATGGGAACTGATAAGGGAATATCTGCATTATATAACGAAAAATGGCTTTCAGATGACTATCAGAAGCAGTACCCTGAAAATCTGTTTAAAGATTATCCAATAAATGCCATGGCAACCAGTACTGATGGTGATTCCCTGTACGTTGCAACAAGCGGAGCAGGTGTATTCAGAGTATATAGAAACATGGTGGATGGTATTTCCGGAGCCTCCGAATATGCTGAGTGGGGACCAATTGAGATACCATCTGATAATGTATACAGCATTTTTATTAATTCTGACGGTATTCAGTGGTTCGGCACAGATAAGGGAGCCGGAAGACATATTGGTTATAACACCCTTGAAAACTGGACAATTTTTAATACTGACAACGGGCTTGTTGATAACTTCGTGCAGGCAATTGCGAGCGATCTGGGTGAAAATCTTTGGTTCGGAACTAAGGGAGGAGTATCAGTCTTTAAAAACACAGGCTGGACATCATACACGATAGATGATGGCCTTATAAGTAATAACATCAAATGTATTGTTGTTGACAGAACCGGGCTTGTCTATCTGGGCACCGATAACGGGGTTATGATTTTTAATGATGGGCAGTTTATCTGTTATCAATCTAACCCCTGATTAAAAGATATTACAGTTGTATATCCACTGGCCAGACTCACGTATATATAAGTAAATTATGGAAAATTTTTCTGAACAAAAAAAGACTAATTCAATTTTCAAGGGTGCAATTCACGCATTCAAAAAGTATAAGTACCCTGCAATAAATGCCCTTGTTCTTTTATGTGCAGGTTCCTTTAAGCTTTTAGCACAGGAAAAGCCAAAAATGAATGTTTTGTTCATCATTTCAGATGACCTTAATACACATTTAAATACCTATGGTGATGCTCGGGTAATTAGTCCAAACATTGATCGCCTTGCTTCTCAAGGTACTCAATTTAATAGTGCTTATGTCAATTACCCGCTTAGCTTGCCATCGAGAAGCTCATTTCTTACCGGAGTACGTCCTGAAAGGACTAAGGTTTTAGGAAATCGCGGAAATTTTCGTGATGCATTACCTAATGCAGTTACTCTCCCTGGCTTTTTTCATAATAACGGTTATGTATCAGTCTCCTGTGGAAAAGTTTTATACCCTCCCGGACAAGATGATACTACGTCATGGGACATGAAACTTGCCGATTTTCAAGAAGTTGATCCAACCAAACCAAATGCAAGTTGGGGAAATCTATTGATTCTTCAACCCGATGGATCAAGACGTCTATTTGAATTTAACGATGTTGATCAATTAATGGATCCAGAAAGAGAAAAAATACGAAGCCTGCCATCTCATCAACCTGGTGAGAAGGTTCATTTCTGGGGTCCTTCAGAATTATCTGATGATGGAATGCCAGACGGGCAAATTGCCAATGCCGCCTGTAGTTTTCTCGAAAGCAAACATGATAAACCATTCTTCCTTGCGATTGGTTTTATGAAGCCCCACGTCCACTTCGTTGCACCTAAGAAATACTTCGACTTATATTCTGTTGGCTCTATGCCCAGTAACGATTATTCTTCCCTTCCGGGCTTAATTGATTTAGATGTTCTCGGACTACAAAATACATCTAATACTCTTAAACCAAAGGGTCGACTCACCCCGGAAATGGGACAGCGAGCCATGAGTTCATATTTCTCCTGTATCTCTTTTATGGACGAACAGGTTGGCAAGGTATTAAACAAATTAAAAGAACTTAATTTAGATAAAAACACTATTGTTGTTTTTATAGGAGATAATGGTTTCCTGTTAGGAAATCATGGCTGGGGAAAACCTACTCTTTATGAAGATGATGTAAGGGTTCCGTTAATAGTTACTGCTCCGGGTTTAACCAAACCAGGTTCATCATTGAACCAACTTGTTGAATTAGTGGATATCTATCCATCTCTTGCCGAATTATGTGGCCTTCCTTCACCCACCAATATAGATGGAGTTAGTTTTGTTCCTCTGATGCGTGATGCGAATAGCAAAGGGAAACAAGTTGTATTCAGTACCACTGGAAACCAGCGAATGGTACGTACAGCAAAATATAAGTATACTGTTTACAATGAAGGTGAGACCAGAGAGCAACTCTTTGATTTAGAAGAAGATCCGCTTGAGATGAACAATCTCATAAATAATACCTCTTTGAAGAGCATTTTAAACTCACACCGGACAATTTTGTCGAGGCAATTGGTTTTTGAGCAGGAAGCTATTGAAAGGGATTCAGTTGCAGGAGAAAGATTCAGAAAATAGAAATCCATAACTATTTCATCACAGGTATTCTTACCGGGATCTAAAAAATCTCCGGTAAGAGAACAACTGCAAC